>JAVBKF010000037.1:0-17799 GCA_031554215.1 Caryophanales bacterium | reverse complement strand
TTCTCATCCTGACTAGCTGGGGTACTCTCGCTACTTACCGCTAATTTTGCTTTTGCCGCAGCTGCTGCTTTCGCCTCTGCTGCCACTTTTGCTTTCTCATCCTGACTAGCTGGGGTACTCTCGCTGCTTACCGCTAGTTTTGCTTTTGCCGCAGCTGCTGCTTTCGCCTCTGCTGCCCCTTTTGCTTTCTCGTCCTGACTAGCTGGGGTACTCTCGCTACTTACCGCTAGTTTTGCTTTTGCCGTAGGTACAGCTGACTTTGCCTTTTCGTCACTTCTAACTGGGACATTTTTAGCCGCTGTGTTCTTCTTTGACCTTGCAATAGCAGCATTGGCTTTTGCTTCTGACTTTGCCAAAACGGCCTCTTCCTTCGAGAGCACCTTCTCTTTGGCTGAAGCAAGCGCTTCATCCAAATGGGCATCCCTTATCTGCTCATCATGAGTATCTACTGGAGACACTTCACGTGACCCAATTTTAATTTTCGGGGCCGAGTCGTTATCTTTTTTTTCCTGAGCACTTGGCTTATTTGTCTTTTTTAATCTTTTATCCTCAGTCAATTAATTCACCTTCTTCCCCGTTTTAGCCTCATAACGAATCTTCTCTTTTAATTTATTCAATCCGTAAATAAGGGCAGCTGGGTGTGGTGGACAACCTGGAATATAGACATCTACTGGCACAATTTTGTCAACACCATTGACAACACTATACGACTTAATATAGGGACCTCCTGCTGTTGCACAAGACCCCATTGCAATCACCCATTTTGGTTCTGGCATTTGGTCATATAACCTCCGTAAAACCGGTGCCATTTTCTTCGTGACAGTCCCGGAGACAATCATACAATCAGACTGACGCGGTGAAGTTCTAAAGAAAGAACCAAAACGATCCAAGTCATAATGCGATGAGCCAACAGCCATCATTTCAATTGCACAACAAGCGAGCCCAAAAGTGAGCGGGTAAATTGAGTTACTTCTAGCCCATCCTTTTACTTGCTCAAGGGTTGCGAAAAATACGTTTCTCTCAAGTTCTGCCTTTTCAAAGTCTGTTAATCCTTCGATTTCTACTCCCATTCCAGCACCTTCTTCTTCCAAGCATAGAATAATCCGAATCCCAGTAATCCAACAAACAATAACATTTCAACTAAAGCAAAAACGCCTAATTTCCCATAAGCGACTGCCCATGGGTAAAGGAATACAGTTTCTACATCAAAAATAACAAATAATAGTGCAAACATGTAGTACTGCACGTTAAATTGAATACGCGCATCGTGAAATGGTTCAATACCACTTTCATACGTCGTATACTTTTCACTAATCTTCTTCTTTGGTCTCAAGAATCTCCCTAATGTAAGTGCAACAACTGGAAGTAAAATTCCTAAAAGCAAAAAGACCAGAACGAAAAGATAATTGTTCTGATACAAATTTAAATCAGACATAGTGATTCCCCCAATCATCACAAAACAAATGTGTATAGCTACCCATTAATTAACTACTGGTATTATAGCACGCTCCTGCGGACAGTGTCGACAACTAGCGATTAGCCGGGCTATTTTTCAGATAAGTAAAGTATCGTTCCTGAACCGCCCCCAAAATGTTAGGCACAAACTATCATTTTGCGGGTGGTTCATTTTTCTCAAATGAACCGGACTATTTGTATCTTTTTTTTAGACAGCCTCATTACAAGAGGAAAGCAATTGTCACACCTAAGAGTATATTTTCTAAATCTCTTGTCATGTCATTTATAATCAAGTTCCCTAATTATTTATTATTCAATGGCACTAGTGGAAAAAATCATGAGGAAATTCTTTATTTTTGTAGCATAAGAAGTCGTGCACCTTATAGAACTCGAAGACCTTTCCTTTTCTAAAAAGACGATTAATTACTTTTTATAGTAATCATGTGGTCTACCATTAAGCCAACAATACTTATCAAGCAAATCCGCCTAAACAGTGCAACACTCACCCAGCTTGGCTAAATCTATTTTATCTAGGTATTTCCCTAATCATTTATGATTAAATTTATAATAACCAATTTATCAAAACAGCCAGTTAGCCCCATACAAAAAATGATGGCAAAGTATGATCAGTTCATCACATTGCCATCATTCCCTTTTTCTACTACTTATGTCCAGCCACTTTAATCCGATTCATCGCCCGGCTAAGTGCCATATGAGCACGATGATCATCTACTTTAGCCTCTTGTGCAGCAAGTAGCGCTTCAGCGCGTTTTTTCGCTTCTTGTGCTCTTGCTAAATCAATTGTCTCTGCTTTCTCAGCCGTCTGTGCCAGCACAGTCACTTTATCTGGACGCACTTCTAGGAATCCACCTGAAACAGAAAGCCACTCGGTACCGCTTTCCTTTTTCAAGCGAACTTCACCAATGACGAGTGGTGCAACTAGCGGTATATGCCCAGCAAGTACACCAATTTCGCCATCTTTGGTATGAGCTATAATCATTTGATACTGCTCATCAATAACTACGCCATCAGGTGTTACGACTGATACATCGAAATCTTTCATCTCGGGGTACGCCTCCTTAGGCTTTAAGCGCTAGAAACTTCATCTCAATTATACTTCTACGCCCATTTTTTTCGCCTTTTCAATCACATCTTCAATTCTTCCCACAAGGCGGAAAGCATCTTCTGGCAAGTGATCGTACTTACCTTCTAAGATTTCCTTGAATCCCTTTACAGTATCTTTAACAGGTACATAAGACCCTGGTTGACCTGTAAATTGTTCAGCTACGTGGAAATTTTGTGATAAGAAGAATTGAACGCGACGTGCGCGGCTTACAACGAGCTTGTCCGTTTCTGATAACTCATCCATTCCAAGAATGGCAATGATATCTTGTAGTTCACGGTATCGTTGTAAGGTCGATTGCACTTTACGCGCGATTTCATAGTGCTCTTCACCAACAATTTCAGCAGCAAGTGCTCTTGAAGTTGATGCCAATGGATCTACCGCTGGGTAAATCCCCATTTCTGTCAATTTACGCTCTAGATTTGTTGTTGCATCTAAATGCGTAAATGCAGTTGCTGGTGCTGGATCTGTATAGTCATCCGCTGGTACATAGATCGCTTGGATTGATGTAACAGAACCGGTATTCGTAGATGTGATACGTTCCTGCAATTGCCCCATCTCTGTCGCAAGTGTTGGTTGGTACCCTACTGCTGACGGCATACGCCCCAGTAGTGCAGAAACCTCTGAACCTGCTTGCGTGAAACGGAAAATATTATCAATGAAGAACAAAACATCTTGGCTCTGCTCATCACGGAAATACTCTGCCATTGTCAGCCCTGTCAGGGCGACACGCATACGTGCACCAGGTGGCTCGTTCATTTGTCCAAATACCATCGCTGTTTTCTTAATAACGCCGGATTCCTTCATCTCGTAATATAGGTCATTCCCTTCACGAGTCCGCTCTCCGACGCCAGCAAACACAGAAATACCACCGTGTTGCTGGGCGATGTTATTGATTAATTCCTGAATGAGTACCGTTTTACCAACGCCGGCACCACCGAATAGACCAATTTTACCACCTTTGATATAAGGTGCTAACAAGTCAACAACCTTGATCCCTGTTTCAAGTATTTCTACTTTAGTAGACAATTGATCAAATGTTGGTGCTGAACGGTGAATTGGATATTTTGTTACGTCTGCTGGCAATTTTTCATCTAGGTCAATATTTTCGCCAAGAAGGTTGAAAACACGTCCTAGCGTGACATCTCCAACAGGAACGGAAATTGGTGCGCCTGTATCCGTCACTTCAGTATTACGCACAAGCCCATCAGTTGAAGACATCGCAACTGTTCTGACTGCATCGTCTCCAAGGTGAAGTGCTACTTCTAAAGTAATCACAGCACCGTCAGGCTTGGTAATTGTTAATGCGTTGTAAATTTCGGGTAAGTGTCCACTTTCAAATCGAACATCGACGACTGGACCCATAACCTGCGTAACGCGCCCTTTACTCATTTTTTCTCCTCCTACATAACTAGCCCACTCGGGTATAATTTGTTCCAAGTCTCTAGCCGAACGATTGCATACTATCTATAAAATTAAAATCAATGACTACTCAAGTGCTGCTACTCCGCCAACGATTTCGGTAATCTCTTGGGTAATAGCTGCTTGCCTTGCCCTGTTATAAGTAAGCGAAAGACCAGCGATTAATTCCTGAGCATTGTCTGTCGCACTTCGCATCGCGGTCATACGTGCTGCATGTTCACTCGCTTTACTATCGAGTAAAGCACCAAATACTAAGCTTTCCGCATACTGCGGTAAGAGTGCATCAAGAACAGCAGAAGCATCAGGTTCAAATTCATAACTGCTTTTTGAACCTGTCCCCTCCACTTCCCCAAGTGGCAAGAGTCTTTTCTCGGTTACAACTTGGGAAATGGCACTGACAAAATGATTATAGTGCATATAGATTTCATCCACAGAACCGTCAGCAAATAGCTCAACAACTTTAGATGATAAATCTTTAATATCGTAAAAAGAAGGATGCTCCGGAATTGCGAGCGCTTCATGAATCACTTCAACCCCACGTGCTTTGAAGAAATCTCGGCCAATCCGGCCAACGGCCACAACTGCGTACTCGTCTTTCGACTGATGACGCTTTTGCATTGCTTGGTAGACATTTCTGAGTACACTGCTATTAAATGCACCTGCTAAGCCTCGACTAGAAGTGATGACCACATAGGCTGTTTTCTTCACTGGTCTTGACATGAGCATTGGATTTGAGCTACCAAGGTTTGATCCGCTAGCTATGCTTGAAACAACTTCTTGGATCTTCTCCATATACGGTACAAAAGACTTCGCATTCGACTCGGCACGGTTTAATTTGGAGGCAGAAACCATTTCCATGGCTTTCGTAATTTGGCTTGTTTTCTTGGTTGAAACGATACGTGCTTGAATGTCACGTAGATTTGCCATTTTATCTCTTCCTCTCTAAAACGTTAAGGTCCTTACCAATTATTCAGATGCAATGAACACCTTTTTAAAGTTTTCAATTGCTTCTGCAAGTGCGTTTTCATCTTTCAGGTCTTTTGTTTCACGAATTTGGTCAAGTAATTCTTTTCCGTTTGCATCGAACCAATTGAATAATTCTGATTCAAAACGGCGAATATCTGTCAATGGAATTTCATCAAGATGTCCACGCGTCAATGCAAATAGAATGAGCACTTGTTTTTCCACTTTGAGTGGTTTATGCAAGTCTTGTTTCAGTACTTCAACTGTTCTTGCACCACGCGCTAGCTTCGCTTGCGTTGCTTTATCTAAATCTGATCCGAATTGTGAGAACGCTTCAAGTTCACGATAAGAAGCGAGGTCAAGACGCAAGGTTCCAGCCACTTTTTTCATTGCCTTAATTTGCGCTGAGCCACCAACCCGTGATACCGAAAGTCCAGCATTAACAGCTGGGCGAACGCCTGAGAAGAACAGATCAGATTGCATGAATATTTGTCCATCAGTAATGGAGATTACATTAGTTGGGATATACGCTGAGATATCACCAGCTTGTGTTTCAACAAATGGCAGTGCTGTAATTGATCCTGCACCAAGTGCATCAGATAATTTAGCAGCTCGCTCTAGTAACCTCGAGTGGAGATAGAATACATCTCCAGGATAAGCTTCCCGGCCCGGAGGACGACGAAGTAGCAATGAAAGTTCACGATATGCTGCTGCTTGTTTAGAAAGATCATCATAAACCACAAGCACATGCTTCCCTTGAAGCATGAAATATTCACCCATTGTTACCCCTGAATAAGGTGCGATATAGAGCATTGGTGCTGGTGATGACGCAGCCGCTGATACAACGATTGTATAATCGAGTGCACCATGTTCACGGAGTGTTTCAACAACACCACGAACTGTCGATTCTTTTTGACCAATCGCGACATAGATACAAATCATATCTTGATCAGCTTGGTTCAAAATGGTATCTACTGCAATCGAGGTTTTACCAGTTTGGCGGTCACCAATAATTAACTCACGTTGTCCTCGGCCAATTGGCACAAGCGAATCAACCGCTTTCCAGCCCGTTTGCAATGGCTCATGAACCGATTTACGCGCCATGACACCGAAAGCACTTCTTTCAATTGGACCTGACTCCGTTGTTTCAATTGGACCTAACCCATCAATTGGTTGCCCAAGTGAATTGACAACACGCCCGATAAGCGCCTCGCCAACAGGTACTTCCATAATGCGTCCTGTGCGGCGAATCTCATCACCTTCACGAATTTCTTGGAATGGACCAAGGATAATAACACCGACGTTATCTTCCTCAAGGTTCTGTGCCATACCCATGACCCCGTTACTAAATTCAACGAGCTCACCAGCCATGACATTGTCCAATCCATGAACACGTGCGATACCGTCCCCAACTTGGATGACCGTACCGACTTCGCTTTGCTGTATTTCAGATTGATAATTCTCAATTTGCTTTTTTATCAGCGAACTGATTTCTTCAGCTTTGATGCTCATGAATTTTTTCACCTCTATTTTTACTTAGGTGCTTTTTGCGGCGTGTATACCCATACGAAAGCATGTACTATGTACAGGGGCCCTCCCGCCAAAGCCCGATTTTGACTAGCTTAACAAGTGACGTTCCAGACGGTTTAATTTACCGCCTACTGTTCCATCAAACACTTGATTTCCTATTCGCACGCTGACGCCACCAATGACTGATGGGTCTGTTACATTGGTAATATGCAATGCCTTTTTGTCTATCTTCTTAGCAAAAACAGCTGAAATATCATTCATTTCGCTTTCTGAAATTGGCTTAGCAGAAGTTACTGTTGCATCTGCTACCCCATTTTCCTCATTAACGAGTCCTAAGAAATGACTAGCTATTGCAACCATATTGCGCTCACGGTGCTGTTCAACCAAAACGTTTAATGTGTTTTTGAGTTCAACTGAGAAACTTGCAAACGCATCGGCAATTAGATTTTTCTTCTTATCAATTGAAATCTTTGGGCTAGTAAAAACCGCAATGATTTCCTCGTTTGCAAAGACCTCGTTTAGAACCTTCACTTCTTTTTCTAATTGTTCTAGTAGTTGCTTTTCTTTAGCAAGTCTAAAAAGGGCAAGTGCATAGCGTTTTTCTACGACTACATCACTCATTTTTCTCGCCTGCCTCACGTAGTAAATCACCAATTAGTTTTTGTTGGTCTTTATCATTCAGCTCACGCTCAAGTACTTTCGTCGCAATAGCCAATGATAATTGACTTGTTTGCTGGCGAAGTTCTTTGATAGCATGCTCTTTTTCTTGTTCAATTTCACGTTTCGCAGCTTCATTCAAACGCTCAACTTCCTTACGGGCAGTAAGAATAATTTGCTCACGTTCCTTTTCACCTTGTTTACGTGACTCCTCGATATTAGCAAGTGCTTCTTGTCGAGATTGTTTCATGATGCTTCTTTGCTCTTCAAGAAGAACAGATGTCTCTTGCCGATTTTTCTCAGCAGTATCAATCTGACTCTTTACATGATCTTCACGTTCTTTCATCACGCTCATTAGTGGTCCAAAAGCATAGCGTTTCAGCAATAACATGAGTAGCAAGAAAGAACCTAACATGAACAAGGAATCTCCCCAAGGGAATCCACTTGCGCTACCAAGCACAAAAGAGGTCGTCGTCACTTTCGCTTCACTCCTTTCGAGGCAAGTATTTACCCTACTATATAGGCTTCACTTACTTCATTCATCCAAAATCGGGCAACCGCCCAGTATCTTTCGTTTCTCTGTTCATTTAATCTACACACGAAGCAGGCGAAGAAGACAATCTCCGCCAACCACTCTTAATTACTTATTCATTACGATGAACGCAATAACAACGGCAATAATTGGCACTGCTTCTACTAAACCTACCCCGATAAACATGGTTGTTTGAAGAACGCTTCTTGCTTCTGGTTGACGAGCAATTCCCTCAACTGTCTTTGAAACGATTAATCCGTTACCGATACCTGCTCCAAGTGCTGCTAAACCTACTGCAATTGCTGCTGCTATTAATCCCATTATGATAATCCTCCTAGAAATTTTTATATTTTCGTCTCTATGACTAAGACAACGCCTTAATGTTCATCGCCGACCTTATGTGCCATATAAACCATTGTTAACATAACAAAAATGAATGCTTGTACCGAACCGACAAAAATACTAAATGCCTGCCATATCATGGTTGGCAATAGTGCGATAAGCGTACCACCAGCGCCAGTTGCTAGCCCTACTGTTAGTAGTTCTAATAACTTTTCACCAGCGTATATATTCCCATATAGTCGCATTCCAAGTGTCAATGTGTTTGCAAATTCCTCAATAACTTTAAGAATCGCCAGCCACCACATTGGTTTCACATATCCACCAAGATAACCTTTGAAACCTTTTAACTTGATGCCATAATAATGTGTCAACCCCATGACCATAACTGCAAGGGTTAGTGTGATAAGTGGGTCTGCCGTTGGTGATTTCCACCACAGCTCTCCGTTATACACAATGGAAAATGGTAACCCAAGCATGTTGGCGACAAAGATGAACATTATCAATGTAATCCCGAGCAGATGGAAGCGCCCACCAGTGTTCCAATCCATGGCACTATTGATAATACTGCGTACAAAGTCTAAAATCCATTCCATGAAATTTTGCATGCCTGTGGGTCTCATAGCCAATTTTCTCGTAGCAATAAAGGCTATGAGGAAAACAATTACGCAAGTAACTGTGATCATCAATACGTTTGCCATATTGAAATAGAGACCAGTGTTAAACAATTCTCTAATTGGGGCATGAACCTCATGTTCCAATCAAGTTCACCTCTCTTTCATTCGGAAATCTTTCACAAGCCGTAGTGCAAAGTCTGTCATAATGACTATGTAAATAATCATCAACCCCAAAATCATTGGAATAATGGTGAAATACTGTGGGTAATTCAAGGTGACGATTGTTGCTAGAATAGCTGTACTCATGCGAGTAGCTGTCCCAATCGACGCCATTTTTTTGCCACCAACAGCGGCATTTCCCACTTTAATTGTCTTTCTTACCATAAACCATAGGTTAAACAACCCCACACCAGTGCCCATTAACAAACTTTGGAAAAGGATTCTCTGATCTAGTATTCCCCAAAAAAGTACTTCTACAGCCAAAATAATCAACATATATTGAAGATATTTTGGCATCATTTTCTCAAGTTCAAACATAGGATTACTCCCGTTCATCTAAACGTTTATTTAGCTTATTTCATAAGCGATTTTATTGTTCAGATTCATTAAATTCTACCCCAGCTAATTTTCAAAGTCAATGAGCAGATAGCCAAAATAGGTAAATTTTTTGTATATGACAGCCTGCCAAAAATCAGCTGTGTGTGTGTGTTTGAAATAGCACGTAACCCAAAGCATTTTGACCTTCGTTATGTAAATTTAAGCCTTATTTTGGGTATGACATTTGATTGCCTTCGCAAAATTCCCGAAAAAACATCTGCTGTTTAAAAAAACAGGAGAACATTTGCTCTCCTGCACTCGCTGTCAATTACATGACGTTAGATTACTTAATGATTGAAGAAACGTTACCTGATCCAACAGTACGTCCACCTTCACGAATTGAGAACTTAGTTTGCTCTTCAATCGCGATTGGTGAAATTAGTTTAACGATCATTTCTACGTTATCTCCAGGCATTACCATTTCTACGCCCTCAGGTAATTGGCAGATACCAGTTACGTCAGTTGTACGGAAATAGAATTGTGGACGATAGTTTGAGAAGAATGGCGTGTGACGTCCACCCTCTTCTTTAGTTAAGATATAAACTTGTGCATTAAATTCAGTGTGTGGCGTAATTGATTTTGGCTTAGCCAAAACTTGCCCACGTTGAATGTCTTCACGCTGGATACCACGAAGTAGTGCGCCAATATTATCGCCAGCTTCTGCATAATCAAGAAGCTTACGGAACATTTCAACGCCAGTTACAGTTGTAGAAGAAGGCTCTTCAGCAAGACCGATGATTTCAATTACATCACCTACGCGTACTTGGCCACGCTCTACACGACCTGTAGCAACTGTTCCACGACCTGTGATTGAGAAAACATCCTCAACAGGCATCATGAAAGGCTTATCAGTGTCACGCGTTGGGTTTGGAATGTAAGAATCTACAGCTTCCATTAGTTCAATGATAGCAGCTTCATACTTCTCGTCGCCTTCAAGTGCTCTTAGTGCAGATCCTTTGATGACAGGAATGTCATCGCCAGGGAAATCGTATTCAGTAAGAAGGTCACGAATTTCCATTTCTACAAGTTCAAGCATTTCTTCATCATCAACCATGTCGCATTTGTTCATAAATACAACTAGGTATGGTACACCTACTTGACGTGAAAGAAGGATGTGCTCACGTGTTTGTGGCATTGGACCATCAGCAGCAGATACTACTAAGATTCCTCCGTCCATTTGTGCAGCACCAGTGATCATGTTTTTAACATAGTCAGCGTGTCCTGGGCAATCAACGTGTGCATAGTGACGAGCTTCTGTTTGATACTCAACGTGTGCAGTGTTGATTGTGATTCCGCGTTCTCTTTCCTCTGGAGCAGCATCAATTGAAGCATAGTCACGCTTCTCAGCGCCACCTGACTTTGCTAATACGTTTGTGATTGCTGCAGTTAAAGTTGTTTTACCATGGTCAACGTGACCAACTGTTCCAATATTTACGTGTGGTTTTGAACGGTCAAATTTCTCTTTTCCCATTACTAAAATCCTCCTACTATCAATTTAATTTTTTATTTTTTGTTTTGTATGGGGCGAGATTCACTTTGGTCAATATCGCCCCATACGATTGTTTATGCCTCCACATTGATCGTCAGCGACTACAATAATGGCGTACACATTTAGTTATACTTGAAAGTTGCCTGAAAATCAAATCTGAATTCAGTTTCTTTTGTAAAAAAATGCGTAATTCTTACTCACCTTTGAACTTTTTAACGATGCCTTCAGAAATTGACTTTGGTACCTCTTCGTAGTGATCGAAATGCATTGAGAACACGCCACGACCTTGTGTGCTTGAACGGAGTGAAGTTGCGTAACCAAACATTTCAGATAGTGGTACCATGGTGCGAACAACTTGTGCGTTACCGCGTGCTTCCATACCTTCGATACGCCCACGACGAGCTGTGATACCACCGATGATGTCTCCCATATACTCCTCAGGCATAACAACCTCAACACGCATGATTGGCTCTAGAAGAACCGGATTACACTTTTGTGCAGCCATTTTCAGTGCTTGTGAAGCAGCAAGTTTAAACGCCATTTCAGATGAGTCAACGTCATGGTATGATCCGTGGAATAATCTTGCTTTAACGTCCACGAGTGGAAATCCAGCAAGCACACCGCGTCCCATTGCATCTTCAAGACCAGCTTGAACTGGTCCAATGAATTCACGTGGGATAACACCACCAACGATGTTATTAATGAATTCAAATCCTTTTCCTGATTCGTTTGGTCCAAACTCAATCACTACGTGACCATATTGTCCACGACCACCCGATTGCTTCGCATACTTAGAATCGATCTCTGCACTTTGCTTAAATGTCTCACGGTAGGCAACTTGTGGTGCACCTACGTTTGCTTCAACATTAAACTCGCGCTTCATACGGTCAACGAGGATATCAAGGTGAAGCTCACCCATACCTGCGATGATCGTTTGACCAGTTTCAACATCAGTGTGCGCGCGGAAAGTAGGATCTTCCTCTTGAAGCTTCACAAGAGCAGCTGACATTTTGTCTTGGTCTGCTTTTGATTTCGGCTCAATTGAAAGCTGAATTACCGGCTCAGGGAATATCATTTTCTCAAGGATTACATTGTCCTTTTCAGCACATAATGTATCTCCCGTTGAAGTATCTTTTAGACCTACAGCTGCTGCAATGTCACCTGAGTAAACTTTTGAAATTTCCTCACGTTTGTTTGCATGCATTTGCAGAATCCGTCCGATACGCTCACGCTTTCCTTTTGTTGAGTTATTGACGTATGAACCTGAATCAAGTGTTCCAGAGTACACACGGAAGAATGTTAATTTACCAACATAAGGGTCAGTCATTACTTTAAACGCAAGTGCTGAGAAAGGCTCGCTATCGTCAGCATGACGGGCTACTTCTTCATCAGTATCTGCATTATGACCTTTGATTGCTTCGATATCAAGCGGTGATGGAAGGTAATCAATTACCGCATCAAGCATTTTACGAACACCTTTGTTCTTAAATGCTGTACCACAGATAACTGGGTAGAATTCAACGTTACAAGTTCCTTTACGGATACCTGCTTTAAGTTCTTCCTTCGTTAGCTCTTCCCCGCCAAGGTATTTTTCCATTAAATCTTCATCAAGCTCTGCAACAGCCTCGATTAACTTCTCACGCCATTCGTTTGCTTGATCAACATATTCTGCAGGGATTTCGCCGATTTCTGGCTCTGCAATCCCTTTATCATCCTTATAGAAAGTAGCGTTCATTTCGATAAGGTCAATAATTGCATGAAATTGATCTTCAGCACCGATTGGAATTTGAATCGGATGCGCATTTGCTTCTAGACGGTCGTGCAATGTCTTCACAGAATAGAAGAAATCAGCACCTAACTTATCCATTTTGTTTACGAAAACCACACGAGGTACGCCGTAAGTTGTTGCTTGACGCCATACTGTTTCTGTTTGTGGTTCAACACCAGATTGTGCATCAAGTACTGCAACAGCACCATCAAGTACACGCAGTGAACGCTCAACTTCAATTGTGAAGTCTACGTGTCCTGGTGTATCAATAATGTTTACGCGGTAGTCTTTCCACTGTGCAGTTGTTGCCGCAGAAGTGATTGTAATCCCACGCTCTTGCTCTTGTGCCATCCAGTCCATTTGGGAAGCTCCTTCATGAGTCTCACCAATTTTATGGATTTTACCAGTATAAAAAAGCACACGCTCTGTTGTTGTCGTCTTACCAGCGTCGATATGCGCCATGATTCCGATATTACGTGTTTTTTCTAGAGAAAATTCTCTTTTAGCCATCTTGTACCACCCAACTCCTTCCTATAAAGATACTGTTTTTTTTCATTTTTGTTGTCAGAAATACTCAGCGATTCGTATCCCCTGTGAAGGGATATGAACTGCTGATATTTCTGGTTAAGATGTTTTAATCGGGCCTTTCGCAAGCAGACATTTCGCTCTTTCGTATAATCCTTTGGTGCGACTTCGTCGCAGTCAGGCTTCTACGAGACGCTACATGTCTAAGCGCTTGCTACAGCACCTAGTTTTCATCGGGCCTTTCGCAAGCAGACATTTCGCTCTTTCGTATAATCCTTTGGTGCGACTTCGTCGCAGTCAGGCTTCTACGAGACGCTACATGTCTAGGCGCTTGCTACGGCACCTAGTTTTGAATCGGGCCTTTCGCAAGCAGGAATTCCGCTCTTTCAGATAAGTTCCTCGGTGCAACTTCGTTGCATTCGGATCTTCTCTGAGACGCTACATTCCTAAGCGCTTGCTACGGCACCTAGTTTTACCATCTGTAATGTGCAAATGCTTTATTGGCTTCTGCCATTTTGTGTGTGTCTTCACGCTTTTTCACTGATGCGCCAGTTCCGTTAGCAGCATCCATGATTTCATTCGCAAGACGTTGTTCCATTGTTTTCTCACCACGAAGACGTGCGTAGTTTACCAACCAACGAAGACCAAGTGTTGTTCTTCTGTCAGGGCGAACTTCGATTGGCACCTGATAGTTGGCACCTCCTACACGACGTGCTTTAACTTCAAGCACAGGCATGATGTTCTTTAACGCAGTATCAAATACTTCAATAGCTGGTTGACCAGTTTTTTCGGTAATGATATCAAATGCTGAATAAAGAATTTTTTGTGAAGTTCCTCTTTTACCGTCAATCATCATTTTGTTGATTAACTTTGTGATTAGCTTCGAGTTATACATTGGATCTGGTAATACATCTCTCTTTGCAACTGGACCTTTACGAGGCATTATAAATCCCCCTTTCTTATCATTTCTTGGGCGCTTGGTCAGAAATACTCATCGTAAGCAATCTCCCCACCCTATTGTTATTGTAAAATTAGTTTTTCGCTGGCTTCGGACGCTTCGTTCCGTATTTAGAACGACTTTGCATACGGCCGTTTACACCTGCAGTATCTAAAGCGCCACGTACGATATGATAACGAACTCCTGGTAAATCTTTTACCCGGCCTCCACGAATCAATACCACGCTGTGCTCTTGTAGGTTGTGACCGATTCCTGGAATGTAAGCAGTTACCTCAATTCCATTAGACAAACGCACACGAGCGTATTTACGCAGTGCTGAGTTTGGCTTCTTCGGTGTCATTGTTCCAACACGTGAACATACACCACGCTTTTGTGGAGCTGAGATGTCAGTTTGTGCTTTCTTGAAACTGTTGTAGCCTTTATTTAATGCTGGAGATTTTGACTTCTCAATAGCAGATTTTCTTGGCTTACGAACAAGTTGATTAATCGTTGGCATTTTGTATTTCCTCCTCTCTTTTCCTTCGATATATGCGATTTACTAGCGTTTCACTAGTTCCACACATCCAGGTGATTCATTCTGTTGCAAAAAACAAAGTTTCTGCAACGAATGCAAAAACATAATTGTCTAGTTTTCAGTAATGAATACCAATAAACATACTCGTATATTCTAACACCACAGACCCAGCTGTGTCAACCTAGAAAGTAGGCATTTTTTAGTCAGTAAATTGGGCGCACGAATTGTTGGTTACAGAAATAACATTAGTTATCTTCTGGTAAGTCACATTTAATAGTTGATTGTGTTATTGCGAATGATTTGTGCCAAAGCGTGGAATCGCTATCCGTGACAAATATGTAGAATATCGCTCTGCTGGCTCATCTTGAAGTAAACAGTGCGCTATTTTTATAAATTTCTATTTAGTAATGAAAAGGGTACCAATGAGAAACACATCAGCTTGATTCGCAGATTTATTCCCAAAGGTGTACCCACCCGTCTCTGTTCCAACCAAAATGATTAATACCATTACTAACTGGTGTAATCAATTACCTCGGAAAATACTTGGATGCAAGACTCCTATAGAGTATTTCATCAAAGAAATCTACTTACTTAGTCATACTTGATTTTTTCTGGCTAGTTTGTTGCATTTGTATTTGCAATTTAGGATTATATAAATATGGATAAAAATCAATTTGATATATCTTTACAGCTTGTATTACCGCTCTATTTTCATCCTACTAGCTACATAAAATTCTTTTTGAAAAATTTTCAGGATCAAACTAAACGAGAAAAAATTATTTCTCATCTCAACCAGAATGAGATGGAAGAAATTGATGAATTACTTGTATACTTTAGATAATTATCTACCTCTATTTAAATGTAAATCAATCTTTATTAAAGACAGCAAGATAAAGGGCTACAACCTAAAAAGAAATGGCTTATTATCTTTGCATAATTTGACATACGAATTAGATTTATCAGAGAAGTCTATTAATTAGAATCAATTCGATTCAAAGACGGTATAGAAAATTAGAGAGTTGGAGTAAGATTGAGAAATAAAAGGATATTAAATTTTTCTGGATTTTTTGGGAACTTATTTTTTGAAAGAGGGATTTGGATTCTATATCTCCTGAATTTAGATTTTTCGATGATGGAGATTGGAATTATTCAGTCAGCTTTAAATTTTACAATGCTTGTTTTAGAAGTGCCCGCAGGCTATCTGTCTGATCGAATTGGTCGAAGAAAGACGATGCTTATTGGTCATAGCTTCCTTATTTTATATTTAGCAGTCTTTTTAAGTTTTAGCACTTTTCCTTTCCTCATTTTGGGACATGTATTTTACGGAACGGGGTTAGCGCTGATATCAGGTTCGGATGTGGCATTATTATATGACTCGTTAAAGTCCGATAGTAAAAAAGATTTGTATGGAAAGGCAATTGGTTTCTACAATGGGATTTTGATTATTTCCATTGGAGTTGCAACAGGTGTAGGTGGGTTCCTACAAGATCTATCTTGGGATTATGTATTTATTGGTGGGATTATTGCCCAATGTGTTGCACTACTTTCAGTGTTTTTGTTAGAAGAAATAAATCTTGGTCAATCAGATACTGTACGAAACGTGGGTCAAGATGAAGATGAATTGGAAAGTGTGGAAACTTTGGGCTTAGTCATGGAAATAATACAGTTTCTTAAATTCAACAATCGCATTAAATTTTTAATTATTTCGCTATCTGTTTTCTTCGCCATCGCATCTGTATTTATTATGTTCTCTCAAGCGTTATTTTACGAAAAAGGTGTATCTGTTTACTATATTTCTTTATTATATGCATCGGTTTCAGTTGTCCAAGCCATCGTTTCAATGTTCTCTTATAAGCTGGCTGAGAAGACATCTTCAAGAAGGGTATTGTTGTATTCATTTATCTTGATTGGGATAGCTTACTTAATGGTTGTTGCTGATGATGTTGGCTTTCTTATCGTTGCATTTGTAGTCCTTGCCATTGTGTATGAAATAATTGACCCGATTTCTAGTAAAGTGATTAATGATGAAATTCCGTCAAAAATGAGGGCAACTATCCTGTCGGTCGTTAGTCTACTTACTTCTCTTGTGATGTTTATCGCATTTCCTTTGATTGGTTATTTATCAGATCAGTTTGATTCAGCTACCATTCTTGCCATTGTAGGATTCTTGTCCATTATCGTGTCGATATTGGGTGCAAATGCCTTTTTTAAAATAAAGGCGGGTTGACGCTATGTATTTAGTACTCTAAAAGTGGACAAAAAACGATGAATTATCATCGAAAAAGGGACCACTATTTTTTCATCTGCTAGCATGTAAGAATGATGTTAGGGGGAGTGGAGTACATGCTGGACAAACACACAATAATTAAATTAAAGCTAGAAGGCCAATCAATCCGAGGGATTGCCCGCATGTTGAAAGTTGATCGTAAAACAGTTACAAAGTACTGGAAGGACTACAAAAATCAACTAACTCGGCTTAAAACGGAACCAGAAAACAGTAAGACAATTCAAGAAGAAATTTTCTCAGAACCAACTTACAACAGCGCAAACAGAAAACCAGTAAAATATACGTCAGAGATAGATAAGCGTTTGGAAGAGCTTCTTGATGAAGAACAGAGAAAGAATCAGCTGTTAGGACAGCACAAGCACAAGCAAAAACGAACGAAGCAACAGATATATGACCAATTTAAAAGTGAAGGTTATGATAGCAGTTATAAAACGATTGCGAGAAAAATTAGTGTTAAACAAAAATAAGGCTGTGAATGTTTTAACAAGCAAGAATACGAGTTTGGTGAGGTGAAACTGATGGTTGAAGGTAAAACGAACACTTATCCCCTCGCCGTATTTTCATCACCAGCATCTGGGTTTCGGTGGGCTTATTTATACAAGAATCAGAAAAAAGAAGTTTTCCTTGATTCTCATGTCGGTTTCTTTGAAATGATCGGTGGTGTATACAAAGAAATAGTGTACGACAACATGAGAAATGTCGTTTCAAGTTTCATTGGTCGACACGAAAAGAGCTAAATAAAGAGCTATTTAAAATGTCAATCTATTTGATTCAATCTTAAATGACAGTTCTCGTTTAGAAGTCAGAGCTGGAAAATTAAAAAGGGTTTACGTACTCACATACCAACATATAAACCCTGTCAAATCTATCAACAAACAAAAGGGGGAAAATCAGTTTGAAAAAAATTTGCCCTTAAAGCTAAAAGAGCCCTAGAAAAAACCCACTTCGTCAAGAAGTGAGATAATGGAGAACGCTGCTATTGCAATGTTCCTGCGGGTTTGGCACCCTAGTGATCCAGGCTAA
>JAVBKF010000026.1:0-11938 GCA_031554215.1 Caryophanales bacterium | reverse complement strand
GTTGAAAAAAATGAAAAAGAGATTCGGGATCTAGCTGTTCAGTACATGAAAAATGTGTACAAAACAGAAGTAAACGTTATTGAAGTGTACCCTGCTCAAAATGCGGCTGTAGTGTATGTAGAGTCGACTCAGGAACCAATTTTTCAAACATCTGTAATCGTTCCTGTGAATAGTAAGGAACAAACTCTTGTAGGGATAGATGAGGTATATTCTATGGATGGAAAAGTGGAGGGAGCAATCTTAGGTGGACTATATCATATGGCCTATGAAGAAGAATTTAAAGTTCTTGATGAATTTATTCAGGCAGAGCTAGAAAAATATCCAGTTGCTGGTATTACAAAAGAGTCGCTTCACCTATCTGATGATGGTTACAAAACGCCTTATTATTATATCAATATAACACAGCTACAATTTCCTGAAGTATTTTCTGCTTATATGGGAAACCAAAATATAACCAGTTCTGAACTGAGGGAACTATTCGAGGAAGCGAATCAACAATCGGAAAATTCAAAAGCCCATGTCTATATTTGTCTGTATATGACAGAGAAGTATCAAGACGCGGATAAAGAAGTTGCTGACAGTATTATTAATGATTTTAATGAACTGCAAGGTGTTGCTCCTGGTAAATATTACATTAATATCTATCCAAATTTAATTCTTCATCGAAACGGTCAAGGTGTCACTAAAGAGGGGAATTCCAATAGTGAAGGAACAGGAGGGATAGAAAGTATTACTAAATAATAATTAATGGAAGGCTACTTATTTATATAGAAATGGGGAACTTACATGCCGAAAAAAACGTCAGATCAAGATTTAATCGAATTAAGTGGAAATGCAGTTTACGAAGATAATCTTAGCTTAGGGAGTATTGAAACTAATCCATCCTATGAAATTGTCGATATTTGCAGCACGCAATCAGGCCTCGATGCAATCACAGTACTAAATCTCTCTACACAAGAATACATCATCGTTTACCAAGGTACTCAAACAGAGGACAATGAGGGCAACGATGTACTGACTGATGCAATGTTGGTAGGAAATCAAATTCCTCAGCAGTACACTGATGCGAACAATTATTATAACGATGTGAACGCACATCTACAAACTTTGAATCCGCCAAATACAGTTTCCGTAGTAGCAGGAAATTCCCTCGGCGGAGGGCTCGCAAATCATGTGGCCATTCATAATCCGGGTGTATATAGTGTGACGCTGAATCCTGCTATCTTGCCCGGGGATGATTTGTATGATGCTGAGACTGCCAATACATATATTACAAACTATTGTTCTCTTTATGATCCTTTGACACTTGCGGAGATTTCGGCGGGATATGGAAACCGGTTACCGGGCAATGTTGTTCCATTAAATTCAGGACTGCCTACATTCCTTACAATGGGGAGTAACCATGTCGGTTACCCTGAGGAGGATTATGTAGTTGGTAAGCAGGGTGAGTCTGGATTCGGCAGCATTTCAATGGATGCTGATGATTTTCTCATGCTTGATATCTGGGGAACAGGTACAACGAGTCCAGGTGCAGGTACGAAGATTATTCATATTGATGCTAACCATCTGATACAGCTAGTAGCTGGACTGGATAACGTTGTCATAAACGAGATTAAAGAGGCAAAGAAATACCTTGATAACTCTGCTGAAATTGTGATTGATGAGGGAGATCATTTAGACAACCGCAGGTGGAGTCTAGAGAGCACCTTTGATGAAATTTTTAAAGAAAGTGGTTTTTCAACGTTAGTGAGGGATAGAGAAGAAATTAGAAATGATTCTGAACACGCTGTGAAGCGGTTAACGATGTACAGAGAGGACCTTATTGGTATTCCTGGCTCATCAGCTTTATCTGGTACACTAAGTTATTTACGAGCAAAAATGGACAAAGTTTCTGAGCGGATTGATGATGTTCAAAGTGCGGTAAAGGGGATTAAAGAAAATTACATCCCTACTTTGTTTCATGGTATCAATAGTCATTTTTTTAGTGACGGAATTGTTGAGGAATTAAAAGCCCACTATCAAATTATTGATGATAATAATGATCAGTTGGTAGAGCAAGTGACGAATTTCCGGGATCAAGTATTTGCAGTTCAGCTTGGTATTAGTGAAACAGATCAGGCGCTTGCAAGTGGGAAAATACCAGAAGTCATGAAAGGTCCTGCTTCAATTGAGACTTTTCTTGAGCCTTCCCCGTATTTAGTGTCTGGCATGGCAATTAAGGAACAGCAAATGTTTGAGAATTATCATGCCTTTGTGGAAGCGACCGCACCAGCAATGGTCGATGTTTTTACGAAGCTTTGCGCGCTGTTTAAGGAGATAGAAGAGTTGTCTGCCGAGGGAATTGATTTGGTGAATGCGCTACTGTATCAGTTGGAGGATAATCTTGAAAAGCCACTCACAAGAATTCCTGCCGCAGTTGAAGATATCCTTTATTCAATTAAAAACGCATTAGAGCAATATCAGCTAGCGACCTCTACATTGTCGGGAGCACTATTGTTTGTAGATGAAAATGTTGATGACATCTTGTATGCGTTTCGTCCTTTTGTTGAGACAGCACTGTTTGATGGAACCAGATATCATGACGTACTGATGTATAACCATGCTTCTCTTGGTATTCTAAACACGACAGTGCTCACGTTTAAGGATATTCAATATCAATTAGCAGGAAATCAGTCAGTGGCGATTGAAGCGCTTTCCAACCATTCCAATAACGTTCTGAAAAATATCAATCAGCTGATTGAACAAGTGCAGATAAGTACACTTACTTAGGTGGTTTGTAGATGTTTATAAGGATATAAATACCTATATCTAGACCATGTACGAGGGTGTTTATTTTTTGCCGTTAGACCTCAATTTGGACATGAGGTAACAAGATATATATTTTTTCAAGAATTTTAATCATGACACCTTTTACACGCCTAACTTTTGTATCAGAAACGGAGAAGCATTGCACAGATTTAAAACTTTAATTGATTCAGATTAATCTGTAGTCATTTTGACAGATGGATCATTGTGTCTATGCCCCCCGTTTCCCAACTAAAAACACAATTTTTTCATTTTCTTACTGCTAACATCTGAATTGTTCTGTATAATTATCTAGAAACTCAATTACACTAAATAATCGAAGCACCTGAGGGAGGAAATGTCCTATGTCATGGATTGACCAAGTGAAGAAGTGGAACACTTTTGAGCAATTGGATCCGGCACTACAGACAACATTAGAAAGCATTAGCGGTAACACACAATTACTCGAAGAAAGTTTTTATAAAGACTTAGACTTTGGCACTGGTGGCATTCGTGCTGAAATGGGTCCTGGAACAAACCGTCTTAATATCTACACAATTCGTAGAACGGCTGAAGGACTTGCGCGTTATGTTGCTCAGCAAGGTGACGAGGTGAAGCGGCGCGGTGTGGCAATTGCTTATGATTCACGGCATTTGTCTTATGAATTCTCACTGGAAGTTGCGAAGACGATTACGAAGCACGGTGTCAAAGTATACCTTTTCGACGAATTGTACCCAACACCGTTATTGTCCTATGCGGTGCGTTATTTAAAAGCCTACGCAGGTGTTGTTATCACAGCCAGTCATAATCCATCAGAGTACAACGGGTTTAAAGTTTATGGCGAAGACGGTGGACAATTGCCTCCAGAAGCAGCGGATATCATTGTTGACTACATAAGTAAAGTTGAGAATGAGCTGACTGTAGAAGTGGCTGATCAGAAGGAAATTGAAGCAAACGGTCTTCTTACCTACATTGGGCAAGATGTGCTGAAAACCTATATTGAACGTCTTGGCGCTTTGCAGTTTAATCGGACAAATGTCAACGATGTTGCCACTCAGCCCAAAATTGTCTATACACCACTTCATGGGGCAGGCAATAAGTCTGTACTTGCGGCACTTGATTCATTCGGATTCCGCAGTGTCACAGTGGTGACTGAGCAGCAGCAACCAGATGGCGCTTTTCCGACTGTGAAATCACCAAACCCTGAGGAGCAATCTGCATTTGAACTAGCTATGCAATATGGTGACCGAATCGGTGCTGATATGCTGCTGGCAACTGATCCGGACGCAGATCGCTTAGGGATTGCTGTCAAGAATAACGAGGGCGAGTATATTGTTCTTTCTGGGAACCAAATTGGTGCCTTATTACTTGAGTACCTCCTGTCACAGAAACATAAGCTCGGTACCCTGCCGGGCAATGGAATTGTTATTAAGACAATTGTTACCTCAGAGCTAGGGCGTGCGATCGCAGAAAGTTATGGTCTAAAATCAATCGACACCCTGACTGGCTTTAAATTTATCGGTGAAAAAATGAACGAATATGAAGCCAATGGAGAATATACATTCCAGTTTGGCTATGAAGAAAGTAATGGCTACCTGATGGGCGACTTCGTTCATGAAAAAGATGCCGTGCAAGCAGTGGTTGTCGCTGCTGAAATGGCTGCACTTTGCAAAGCTGAAGGGAAGACGGTTTACCAAGGTCTGCTTGATATCTATGAAAAGTATGGCTTCTACCAAGAGCAGCAGCAGTCCATCACCCTCAAGGGCAAGGACGGCGCTGAACAAATTTCTAAACTAATGACGGCTTTCCGTGAAGAAGAAATTGATGAAATCGCGGGGCTTGACATTGATGCCATTGAGGATTACCAGGTCTCAATTCGTTTAGAGAATAAAATGCAAGTGGCCATTGGTTTGCCAAAATCAAATGTGCTTAAATATCACTTAGCAGACGGGTCATGGTTCTGTATCAGACCTTCTGGCACGGAGCCGAAGGTGAAATTCTACTTGGCGGTTAAGGGGAATTCAATCACAGATGGTCAGCTGAAGCTGTCGACACTACAGGATGCTGTGATGGAGAAAGTGAATCGCATTTTAGCTGGCGCATAAATTAATGAACGCAATAACAAAAGGCAGGGGCGATTACATTCCTCTGCCTTTGTGTTTGATGCGTTTAAGACGATTATTAAACCTTTCACACAGTATTCTGAGTAAATTTATCCAAAAGGCATAAACTATAGCATGAATAAATGACGTCTCTGTTACAGAAGAGAGGCAATCAGATTACAACGGGATGAATTTTTTGGGGAACTACACAATTAGATAATTTGATATGCTATAATATCAAAATGCGACCACTAAACCATTAGGGTCATCTTATTTAGAAGAAGTGGTGATTATTTTGAACTATCAACGACGAATGATTTTACTCCTTATATTAGACTCGTTAATCGTTATGTCGAGTTTGTATTTCAGTTTTTTAATCATTTTCCTTGATCCGCAAATGATCCAGGAATCAGGATCACTCAAATTAGCGATTTTTATTGTTTTAGTCAGTCATTTTTTCTTTGCGTCAGTGTACAGGCTCTATCATAAGGTGTGGGAATATGCGAGCGTAGAAGAGATCGGTGTGATCGTCAAGGCGGTGTCATGGTCGTTTCTACTTGCAAGTGCGGTGCAGTATTTAACAGTCAGTAAGGTATACATAAGGCCAATGTTACTTGCTTGGATGATGAATATTCTCCTGATTGGGGCATCCCGGTTTTCATGGCGATTCTTTCGCCACCAGCTTAGTCACGAAAATCCAAATATTAAGCGTGCGCTGATTATCGGGGCTGGTGAGACAGGTACCTCACTTGTCCGTCATTTTCTAAATACCGATGCACAAAATATCAAAGCTATAGCGTTTATTGATAATGATAAAAATAAGCAGAGACTACAAGTGCATGGTTTGCCAGTGTACGGTTCCTCTCAAAAAATAGCGCAAGCAGTGAAAGAACTCGACATTGACCAAATTATTATTGCAATACCAAAGCTAACAAAGCGAGAACTCAGAGATTTACTAGAGATTTGCACAGAAACAAAAGCAAAGACAGTCATTATGCCACGGACAGAAGACGTGATTCTAGGGAAAGTTTCCGTATCACAATTTCGTGATGTTCAGGTCGAAGATTTATTAGGAAGAGATCCAATCGAACTTGATATTAATTCAATTTCAGGACAAATTGAAGGTAGAACGATTCTTGTTACTGGTGCAGGCGGATCAATCGGTTCAGAGATTTGCCGTCAGGTTTGCACGTTTTTACCACGGAAAATTGTTCTTCTAGGACATGGTGAGAATTCAATTTATGAAATCAACCGTGAACTGCGGGGAGGATTCTGTGATCGGATCGAAATTGTCCCTGTGATTGCAGATGTACAGGATCGTGGCCGGTTAATGGAAGTGATGGCAGCACACAGACCAGATGTTGTCTATCATGCAGCAGCCCATAAACATGTGCCGTTAATGGAGCAGAATCCGAAGGAATCAATTAAGAATAATGTCATCGGTACAAGAAATGTGGCTGAAGCGGCAGACGCTGTTGGTGTGGGCTCATTTGTATTCATTTCAACTGATAAAGCTGTGAATCCTACCAATGTCATGGGGTCATCAAAGCGAATGGCTGAAATGGTCATTCAAAACCTTAACAAAACAAGCAAAACGAAATTTGTCGCTGTTCGGTTTGGTAATGTACTTGGTAGCCGTGGTAGCGTAATCCCGCTATTTAAAGATCAAATTCATGCAGGTGGTCCAGTGACCGTGACACATCCCGAAATGACAAGATATTTCATGACGATTCCAGAAGCGTCAAAGCTTGTTATTCAAGCAGGGGTATTGGCACGTGGTGGTGAGATATTTGTACTTGATATGGGTGCACCAGTCAAAATTCTTGATTTAGCGAAGAATCTGATCAGGCTTTCTGGCTATACTGTTGAAGAGATTGGCATCGAATTCTCAGGAATCCGGCCTGGTGAAAAGATGTATGAAGAACTGCTTGGAGAAAATGAAGTACATAAGAATGCAGTTTTTCCAAAAATATTTATTGGTAAAACAGTGGACTTCGATTATCAGAAAGTCGCCTATATCGTAGATAATTACGTGATGATGACACCGGTTGAAGTGCGTAATTACGTCATTGATCTAGCGAATAATCGTGAACTATCAATGCAGGGACAGAAAGTTTGATTGAGTAAATATGAAACTTGGGCATACTGCGCTAGTGTTTGGCGCAGTCTGTTTTAACGAAGGGGGTGCTCGGGGATGTTTTATCGTGCAATGAAGCGAATCTTTGATTTCTTACTATCGCTTGTTACATTGGTGCTACTATCGCCGATCCTTATACTGATTGCAATCTGGATTAAATTTGATTCAAAAGGACCTGTTCTATTCAAACAAAAGCGATTTGGTAAGGAAAAAAGTTTGTTCTATATTTACAAGTTCCGCTCAATGCGTAGTGATACGCCAGGCGATATGCCGACGCATTTATTGGCCGATTCAGCATCGTTTATTACGAAAAGTGGCAATTTCCTCCGGAAAACTAGTCTTGATGAATTGCCACAACTACTTAATATTATCAAAGGTGAGATGAGTTTCGTTGGTCCACGTCCAGCGCTATGGAACCAGTATGATTTGATTGATGAGCGTGAAAAAGTTGGTGCCAACAGTGTACCACCGGGGCTAACTGGGTGGGCGCAAATCAATGGTCGTGATGAGTTGCCAATTGATGTAAAGGCAGCACTTGATGGTGAGTACGTCCTACGCAAAGGGTTCATTTTTGACATTGTTGTGATTGTGAAAACTTTCGTTAGTGTGGTGAAGAAGGATGGGTACAAAGAAGGAAAAAGCTAATTGGTTTTTTGCAAGTAGGTGAATGGCAGCGTGGGAATGTGAATATCCCTGCTGTTTTTTTATGGCTAACGGCAATTCTTCGCTTGCGTATGCTATTTTCTTAAGTTACTGGATAAATTTGGTGGCGCGGCTAGGCCAGCTGATGTGGTATTGTAGAGGTATTGGATAAAAAATAATATGTACCACATCGTATCAATGTGGTGCATAGTGAAAATTTGAGGGATAATGATGAGTTTTGATAAAAATCAATTGCTGGATGTAACGTTTGAGGATTTAACGCATGAAGGACTCGCGGTTGCGAAGCCAGAAGGGATGCCGATATTTGTTGCTGGTGGACTTCCTGGGGAATCAGGTCAGATTAAGGTTACAAAAATGCAGAAGACGCACGGCTTTGGGAGATTGGTGAAGTTGACAAAAGTTAGTAGCGATAGGGCCGAGCCACCATGCCCAGTTTATATGCAGTGCGGTGGATGTCAGTTGCAACACCTTTCCTATGAGGCGCAGCTCGGGGTGAAACGGAAGCTCGTTAGTGATGCCTTCACACGGATTGGTAAGCTAACGGACGTAGCAGTTCATCCTGTGATTGGAATGGATCAACCATGGCGTTATCGTAATAAGTCACAAGTCCCTGTCGGTACGCAAGATGGTAAGCTTGTGACAGGATTTTTCATGAAAAGGTCTCATGATATTGTCGCTATGGATGAATGTATGATTCAGATGGAAGCCAATGATCATGCCGTGCAGGTCGTGAAGGATATTTGCCAAAAGTATGAGGTTTCAGCTTATGATGAAGTTAGTAGACGAGGTGTTCTGCGCCATATTCTTGTTCGTTATGGCAAAGTCACTGGTGAGTTAATGGTTGTGCTTGTTGTCAGAGAGAAGAGAATTGTGAATATTGACGACATTGTTACAGAAATTGTCAAAGCATTGCCGGCTTTGAAATCGCTCGTCCTCAATGTGAATCGCGATCATACTAATGTCATTTTAGGAAAGAAGAATATTTCGCTTTGGGGTAGTGACGTCATTTATGACGAGATTAGTGGCGTTCGGTTTGCGATTTCACCACATTCTTTCTATCAGGTTAATTCAGTGCAGACAGAAGTTTTATACGAAAAGGCTGTGGAATATGCTGGAATGACAGGCGCTGAGACGGTGATTGATGCTTATTGCGGGATCGGGACAATCTCATTGCTTTTGGCGAAAAAAGCAAAACAAGTGTATGGTGTGGAAATTGTCGAAACGGCAATCGCCGATGCAGATCGAAATGCAAATCTAAATCAGATTAAGAATGCCACTTTTGTGCTCGGTGCAGCTGAAGAGACAATGGGGAAATGGGTCAAAGAAGGCATCATTGCAGATGTTGTTGTACTCGATCCACCGCGTAAGGGTTGTGACCGCAGGCTACTAGATGCGATCATTGAAATGGTGCCAAAGCGTGTTGTTTATGTGTCTTGTAATCCAGCGACTTTGGCGCGAGATTTGCGAATTCTTGCAGATGGCGGGTTTAAGGTGCAGGAAGCACAGCCTGTTGATATGTTTTCTATGACTGGGCATGTGGAGACAGTTGTGTTGTTGCAAAGAAGCTAAGGCTGACGCTCATTAATTGTTATACAAATTGATTGGATTTGGTGCAGGAAACACCAAGTCCAGTAAAAAGTATGAAACATTTATAAGTGAGGGGGTAACTAAGTAACAGATGGAAAATCTGTTTATACGTCAAATCCTCATTAAGAATAAGCAAAAAGGCGTATTTCCGTATACATTACCAATCATTAAAAATGGATCAGGTAAGTCTACATTACTAGAAGCGATAGCAGTAGCTTATGGTTTCAATGCGGAAGGTGGTTCTAAAAACGTCACATTTGCAACTGCTAAAATACATAGTGAGCTTTGTGAAAATATAACGATTGTCAAGTGTGGGAAGGTGCCTAAGTCTTCCTATTTTTTGCGAGCAGAAAGTTTTTATAATCTAGCTAGCAACATTGTTGAGTTGGATGAAAACACTGGTGACCTTGTTAAAAACTATGGCGGAATTTCGTTGCACAACCAATCTCATGGTGAATCATTTATGTCATTAATAACAAATCGATTTAGAAAAAATGGATTGTATTTACTTGACGATCCAGATGGGGCACCTTTGTAAGAACAACAGGGTGTTAGAAACTTTCTGGTTAAGGGATTCTTGTTAGTGTATGCTTTTTCTTGAAATGGGTATGGCGCAATGGCGTAAAAACAATGTGTGATAAAAATATCCATCCAAATTTTACTAATCTTTCTAGATTAGAATATTCAATTATCTTAGTGTAATTAATGTTATTAATAAATTTTATTCCCTATGAGCTCATGATTAGATATTCTGATATTTTAGTAAAGAGAACTACTATTAAATTCATTTAAAACCAATTTAATTTAAAATTTCCAATAAAGTGTTGAATATACACTAAATCTAGTATATACTGTAGTTGCTTTACAAAAAATATTACAACGGAGGTATTAAGATGAAAAAATCACTTTTTTTTACAGCTTGTCTTGCATTTTTTCTAGCAACAAATCTAGTAAACACAAAAGCTTATGCTGCAGATTCATCTACTGTAGCACTTGCTGATGCCCCTGCAGAAGTAAAAGGAGATACGATTCCTACAGAGGAATGGGATTTCCAAAATGGAGATTTCACACAGGTTTTTCACGGAGGGAACACAGAGTATTCTGACTATACATTCAGTCCTTCGCTATTTGGAACAGAAGGATATGGTGCAATAGCAGTTACCGATTTAGAAGCATTGGAAACAAGATCTGTTAATATTGAAATTTATAGTGCTAGTACTGATGAATACGTAGGCAACTTTCCTATAGATGATATTTCTGACCATCTAATTAAGGTTATTTTTTGGAACTTGCCAATGGATGATACTTATTATTTAAAGTTTACTGGAGCGCGCAATACTAGCTTGACCGGTACAGTAGTTATTTCAGATCAAGTGGTTACAGATCAAGTGATTATAGATTAAGCTTTAAATATCTATGATTAAAAGCCTAACTATGGAATGTCAACACTTATTCAAACAACTTTTTTAAGGGTATCAAGTTTAAATTGCTGCGGGGTTAGATACCCAAGTGAAGAATGAATACGGAAATTGTTGAACCAGTTAACATAGTCCGCCAATTTAAAAGATAAGTCATTAAGGGTCTCAAAAGTCTGACCATTAACAAATTCTGTCTTGATAATTTTGAATGTTGCTTCTGCGACAGCGTTATCGTACGGGCAACCTTTCATGCTTAGTGAACGCTTGATACCAAAGGTCAAAAGAGTGTTTTCAATAAGGGTGTTTTTGAATTCATTCCCTCTGTCAGTGTGAAATATTTGGATTTGGTTTAGATTCGTTTTCACACTAGCGAATGCTTCAGAAACTAGCACAGCATCTTTTCTCTTTCCGCTACTGTAACCAATGATTTCTCGATTGAACAGATCTACTAGAACGCAGATGTAGTGCCAGTTCATTCCAACCCTTACATACGTTAAGTCGCTTACAACAACATTATATTGTGGCTGATCATCGAATTTACGCTTCACTAAATTAGCCGTTTTCGACTCATTACACTTATCCACATAAGGTTTAAATTGGGCCACTGTGTAGTTTGAAACAAGACCTTCCTGGTTCATTATTCGTCCGATGCGGCGTCGTGAAATTTGGTATCCTTTCTTTGCTAATTCGATTTTGATTTTCCGTGTTCCATAATTGTTTCGACTTGCTCTGAATATTTCAACGATCTCTGCTGTCAGAACAGTTTCTTTCTGACTTTGCGCTGCTTCATAATAGAATGTACTTCTTGCCACTTGGAGGACTCTACACATTGCTGATACCGAGTATTTGTGATCGTTATTCTTGATTACATTTACTTTCGTCCCATGATCAGCGCGGCTTGCTTTAAAATGTCTACCTCCATTCTTGCGTACTGTAGCTCTTTACGAAGCCTCAGGATCTCTTGTTCTTCTGCTGTCCGGTTATCTTTTTCTTTGAATGAACCTGTTGTTTCTGATTGTTTAATCCATTTATCAAGGGTTGATGGCGTCAAACCGTATTCCTTGATCAGATCACTTTTCCTTTTTCCGTTTTGATACAATTGCACCATCTGGTTTTTGAATTCGTCTGTAAATGTTCTTCTTGGTCTTTTTACGCTTTCGGTCATGAGGTAATCTCTCCTTTTCAGTCTTTTCTATTTTACCTCAATACCCTTAATTTTTCTGTCTAGTTTAGTGTAGCCTATCCAC
>JAVBKF010000198.1:0-4163 GCA_031554215.1 Caryophanales bacterium | reverse complement strand
TCGCCATTACCATGCTCACAGCCGTTGAATGATACTACTGCTAATGGAGTACGATCTGTACTTGGATCATTGACAGATTTTAGAGATGGTAAGGTGTATGCTACCAGAGCTATAACATATAATGGAGTTACAAGAGAGTGGATGGTTCAGAATCTTGCATACTCAAAAAATAAAACAATAGGTAAGTGGTATAAGGGAGCGAATCCAGCTGCTGCGGGTGATTCTGCACTTTCTGCAAATGGTACTACTATAGCTCAAAAATATGGCAGATATTACACATGGTACGAAGCTATGGGCGGAGAGGATAGTGTTACATGCTCCGGATGTACAGGTATTACAGGCGTTAATGGCAATAATCCTGTTGCTGGGAATAGTGGTTATGGAGTTTGTCCAACGGGTTGGAAATTACCAACAGGTGATGACTGGGCATGGCTTGCTAATGCACATTTGAAAGCGAATAATGAAATTGATAATGCAGTTACAAACAAAGAACACTCTTCTGCAGGCATATTATTGAAGACATTAAATTGTAACGGTTTATGGGATCCTGGAGTAGCAGGCGTGAATATGTTAGGATGGAATGGGATAGCAGCAGGACGTTATTGGTCAGGAGATTGGATGACCCCGTCTTTTCTAGGCTATTGGTGGAGCAATACCGAAGGTGGTAAGTCTAATGCATATGCCCCATACTTAAATTCTAATGAAGCTAAGATTACGACCAGTTATCCAGCTAGTAAATCCACAATATGGCTCTCTGTTCGTTGTGTAAAAGATGCATCTCCTTCTGCACCTTTACCATGTTCACAACCCCTTGATGATATAACTCTCAGAGGAGTGCGATCAGTACGAGGCACACTAACAGATACAAGAGATGGTAAATTATATGCTACCCGAGCTATAACATATAATGGAACTACAGTTGAGTGGATGGTTCAGAACCTTGCATTTACAAATAAAAGCAATACACTTGTTGACACAGTTGGTAAATGGGGTAAGAATGATTCTGCCAGCACTGCTTCTAAGTATGGAAGATATTATACATGGTTTGAGGCTATGGGAGGTGATCAAACTTCATGCAGTGGTTGTACAAATATTACGGGGGCAGATGGTAATGATGCAATAGCTACAAATGGAGGACAGGGAGTATGCCCTGTAGGTTGGAAAACGCCTTCTACTACAGATTTTGCATGGCTCGTAAATGCTCATTTAAAGGCAAATGGTGAAGTTGATACTGCTAGTGTTAATGCTAATTATCCTACACTTGATATACTTATTAAATCATCAAACTGTGATTTATGGACAGCAGGTGTTAGTGGCACAAATATATTAGGTTGGGGTGCTGTGCCGGCAGGATATTTTTCTAACAATATTTGGTCTTCGGGTCCGGGGACTTCAACGCATTATTGGACTTGCACTGAAGGTAGTAATGGTGGTGCGAGAAGAATGTTCATTAGTGCTACTGCAAAAAGTGCTGAGACTTCTTATAGTGGTGATGCTAAGTCTAGATTTAATTTTTCTGTCCGCTGCATAAAATCTCCTTCTTCAACCACTCCTATACCATGCTCACAACCTGTTGATAGTTTTGCTCTCAACGGTGTTAGTTCTGTGCGTGGAATATTGATAGATACAAGGGATAATAAAGTTTATTCTACTCGTAAGATTACATATAACAATGCTACATATGAATGGATGACACAAAACCTTGCATATAGCAGAAATGCGAGTGTAGGCAAGTGGTGGAATGCCTTGGATTCAATTACTTTGGCATCTACAGCTGCAAAGTATGTTAGACATGGTATATACTATACCTGGAATGAGGCTATGGGTGGCGACTCATTATCTTGCATTGGTTGCACAGTTAGTGGGGACACATATCCTTTTAATGCGGTGGCTACTAACGGTGGTCAGGGTATTTGCCCACAAGGTTGGAGGATTCCATCTGGTGATGATTGGGCATGGTTGGCTAATGCCCACCTTAAAGCTAATGGGGAGATTGAAAGTGCTTCACCTATGGTTGATAATAGTACAGTAGGTAAGCTTATGAAGCTTGCAGATTGTGGCATGTGGTCTACTAATACTCCCGGTATTAATTTATTAGGATGGTCTGGTTTGCCGGCAGGGTTCTATAGTCCTGATGCAGGTTATGGCTGGTACAATGTATCTTATGGAAGTTATTTTTGGAGTACTACCGAAGCCACGGCTAATGCAGTATATAGACCTTATTTGGAGTATAATGGTTCTAAATTTTATACCAATACAATATTTAATAAAGCGAAGTCATGGAATAGTGTCCGCTGCCTTAAAGATCCAGTAACATCTATGCCATTACCATGTTCGCAGCCTGCTGATTATATAGAATTGAATACAGTTAAATCAGTCCGAGGCACATTGATAGATACAAGAGATCAGAAGGTATATGCTACACGGGCAATTACATATAATGGTAATACAGTAGAATGGATGGTTCAGAATTTAGCTTTTACTAATAAGAATAGAAGTGTTGTAGATACGGTAGGTAAGTGGTATGGCGATTCCAGTGTAAATGCGCCACAATACGGCAGATTATACAACTGGTATGAAGCTATGACTGCTACTACCGGCGATACTACATGTGCTGGATGTATAACAAGTCAAAGTAGTGGTACTAATACTTATCCATATGATGCTATTGCTACTAACGGAGGTCAGGGTATATGTCCGCAAGGATGGATGATGCCAGCTGATAAAGATTGGGTATGGTTGGTTAATGCACACTTGAAAGCTAATAATGAGACAGACAACTATCTGAAAAATACAGTACACGCTACTGTAGGTAAATTAGTTAAGTCGGCAACTTGCGGAGGATGGATGAGTGGTACTGGTTTGAATATATTGGGTTGGTCGGCAGTGCCAGCTGGCAATTTTTCATCAACGGGTATGTGGGGAGCTAGTGCTTATACTTACTTATGGAGTGCGACAGAACGCTCTAAAGTCGGAGCTGCTATGCCTGGTATTGAATATAATAATGATCAGTTTCATGGAGAATATGGCGGCGACTATCGTGGTACACGGTGGGTTAGTGTTCGCTGTATAAAAGGTGATATTGTAACTACACATTTACCATGCTTACAACCTGCAGATGATATAACACTCAACGGTGTTCGTTCTGTTAAATCATCTGTTTATGATAACAGAGATGGTAAGGTTTATGCTACGCGCAAGATTACTTACAATAATACTATGTATGAGTGGATGACTCAGAATCTTGCTTATAGTGCGAATAAAGCTATAAGTACGATGTGGTACAATGATGATTCCGCAACTAATACTAAATATGGTGGGCACTATACGTGGTATGAGGCTATGGGAGGAAATGCTACGACTTGTGTAGGATGTACCAATATTACTGGGGTTACCGGCAACAATGCAATAGCAACAAATAGAGGTCAAGGCATATGCCCAGAGGGCTGGAGAGTGCCAGTTACTGCAGATTTTACATGGCTTGTTAATGCACATTTGAAAGCTAATAAAGAAGCAGATACTGTCTCATTGTATCAAAGTCAATCTACTGCTGGTAAGTTAATGAAAAATGCAGATTGCGGAGTTTGGGGCACAGGCAGTAGTAGTATAAATGTTTTAGGTTGGTCTGGGCTATTGAGTGGAATAGGAAGTAGCTGGAAGAATATCAATAGTTATGGATATTACTGGAGTGCCACAGAGGTAATTAATGGCAATGCTTATTATGTTAATATGTATACAGGTGATAATTATTATTGTTCACCCGCCGGTAGGAACGCATTAGTAAGTGTCCGCTGCGTCAAGGATCAGTCCTCAACATACCCGTTACCATGCTCGCAGCCTGCTGATACTGTAATATTAAATGGTGTTACTTCTATAAAAGGTACCTTGGTAGATAACAGAGATAATAAAGTGTATGCTACGCGTGCGATAACGTACAATGATGGTAGTGGAGCCCAGACAGTTGAATGGATGACTCAGAACCTTGCGTATAACAAGGGTACTGTTGGTAAATGGAATAGTGATAGACAAGCAGATAGTGGTGCTAAGTATGGTATGAACTATACATGGTATGAGGCTATGGGGGGCTTGGGAGGTAATGATTCTACAGGTATAACGACAAGCATAACAAGTGGAGCTAAAACATATCCTTATAATGCTATTGC
>JAVBKF010000056.1:0-21931 GCA_031554215.1 Caryophanales bacterium | reverse complement strand
ATGGCAAGAACTTTCTTAATGTCTTTTTGATTTTCAAAAATATTAACAGCCATTTCTTCGATCGCTTGTGGTGATGTACGATCACTGACACCAATGGCAATGACATCGCTGGCAAGTACGAGTTGGTCTCCACCTTCCATTGGATGGCTTGCTGTTCTGTTAAACCAAATAGGAATGTTTGCTTTTGCAAAACGTGGATGATACTTGATAATGTAATCTAAAAATAGTGACTCGCGTTGTCTTGCGACACGGTTCATCCGATTAATCGAAATGCCGTTTCCAATAACAGCTGCAGGGTCACGTGTAAAGTAAAGATTTGGCATTGGATCCATATAGAATGGGTTTGTTTCGAGCATCATTTCTGAAAGGTGATTTGATTGCTTAAAGTTCATTTCTTTCTTCTGAATGCCGACCATCACAGTATCAACAAGCTGTTCAGCTGGTAAAGAGGCCAAATACTCCCGAAGTTGATCTTCAAGAATAGTTGATGACAAATGGCTTTCAGATAAAATTTCATTAATAAATTGTTTTCTAAGTTCGGTTGTCGAAAGTGTTTCTGCAACTAATTTCTCTAAATAAAGAACTTCAGTCCCTCTATTTTGCAAGGTTGCTGCGAAATAGTCATGTTCTTTCTGCACCTCAGGTAAATACGGAATGTCATCAAATAAAAGTCTTTCGAGTGTGTCAGGTGTCAAATTCTCTACTTCTCGGCCCGGACGATGCAACAATACTGTTCTTAATACACCAATTTCTGATGTAACATTTAAAGGATACTTCATTGTTCATTTCCTTCCTTCACTTTTTATTTGTCACACGACTGCATCACCAGTCGAATAAACATTCAATGCTGTGAAACATTTATTACCTATAAGGCCGAAAAAAAACTTTTCTCGTAAATGTGATTTTTTTTAAAACTGCTTCGTTTCGAGCATCTCGAACACAGTCTTCGCAAACGAGTTCTGCTTTGCTCATTCGATTTACAGCAGGTTGAAGAGGAAATTCTCCACCCTAAACGCTGAGAACCAAACTTATTATTAACCGAATCGGTTTGCCTTACACTGTTTATTTCTGCCTTTAATTACGCCATTATGGCAAACGGTAATAACATTTCACTGAAAATATAACAAATTGGCCCCTAACAAGCAATAGATTTTTTACAAGTTTTTTGTTGATTAAAACCCTAAAATATGGAATTTTTCTTGTAAATTTGAATATTTATTCAAGGGACACCTCAGCTGTAAGCGATAAGAAATGAGCTAATTAATCGTGGGTAAAGCCTTCTAAAATCCGCTCTGATGCTCGGTGAATGCTCGTGTATTTCCGGTTATTCTTCGTTTTAAAGTACAAACTACGAAGGAATTGTTTTGTATTTGCGTAAAGATTCCAGTAGTTAAATTCGTCTAGTAGCAAATATTGCTCCTCCAAAAAGGCGGGAAAACGCATGATGTGATCGACCAATACTCTCTTGGGAAGGCCTTTTTCAAGTAAAGTGAAGATGGGTACAAGTATAAGCGCATCCTCATCATCCCGGAGATGACTGTTGCCATTTAGCACTGCACCGATTAGTATTTCCAATAATACCGTATAATCACAGTCGATCTGATGATTGCCTTGCAATAGTTCATTTACAGCATCAGCAGCATGGGCAACACTATGCGCCCACCCTTTTTCAGCAACAAATCCGCGAAGATCGTTCTCTTGCTGTAAATACTGAATCAGATTTGTCTCTACCTGCGAGAGTTCATCGTGTGCTAGAAAGTGATTTCGATTATTGGTGTTCAAAATCAAGGTAATCAAAAGCACCGAAAATGAACGAGTAAATACATGATCAGTTTCAGATTGACCAATGCCTTTAAAAAGGAACTGCTCACCTTGCAATTGCACAAATAGTGCTTTTAACGTATTGAAATCCAGTACATTTGCTTCGGTAATCCATTCGCTGAATAGCGAGTAGATAAGCGTGTCTCGAAGAACAAGGTCCGTTGAGCCGATATGCTGTAACATTTCACTAGCAAGTGCCTCTGCCGGGTAACTAGTGGTTGCCTGTTGCTCCTTCATTGCAAGTAATATTTGCTTGAGTTCGGTTTCTGTCATCTGCTATTTCTCCTTGCTTTTCTTCTGTCTCTCGTCCCGCCAGTGCTACATGCGGAAAAAGGGTCTGCGGTAGTCAAGAAATCTGCCGTTGACAAATAGCGACAAATTCATCTATAATTAGCCAGACTACAATCAATGCCTGTGAATGATGCGCCAAATATTAATGTTCAATTAGCCGGTTAATCAAGTTTTTTGCGATAATCCACGCTTTTACATCCTCTTGGTAAGCATCTTTTCCCTTTTGTGTAATCGTATAGTACTTGCGGCGGGCACCTTGATTTTCATCACCCCAATAGGAACGAATCATGTTTTCCTTCTCTAATCGTTTAAGACTGGTATACAGTGAAGGTTCTTTTAAAAGGTATTGACCACTGCTAAGCGTGCTGATCGACCGAATAATCTCATAGCCATAGCTATCTTGTTCTTGTAAGACGCGCAAAATAACGGTGTCAATATGGCCGCGAATCAAATCACTACTAATTGATGGTTTCAAATCTTGAATACCTCCTTCGTTTTAATTTGAAAACTTATCCACATTATTTCAGTTATCCCCATTTAGACAATCGTAGCACAAAATACTATGTGTGACAATGTACTTTTGGATAAATAGGGCAACCTGTGAATAACGCTTACTTATCCACAACCGTGGGTGAACAAAGGTGTTGGATAGGCTAGATGATCGCGCGACTGGCGGACCCGAGTGAACATCGGTAGATTCCCTCAGATTAAATTTCTTCTCAAGACAAAAAAACAGCTATCAAATTTGATAGCTGCGCTAACTGTTTGTGCGGTTGACGCGTCTGCATTACCAGTCCGTTATTCTTTATCTTCTTCTGGGTCTTCCACTACCGAGGTAAAACCATCTTTCTGCACAATCTTTCCTGATTTCATTAATTTACCCAATGCCCGTTTAAATGCTGCCTTGCTTATTGAAAAATGTTTTTCAATTTCTTCTGGCGCCGATTTATCGGTAAACGGCATTGTGCCACTTCTTTGAACTAGATAGTTCATTAGTAATTCAGAATCACGATCAATTCTTTCGTAACTGCGTGGCAGAAGCGAACCATTGATATCCCCTTCCTCTGTGATACCGATGACTCGTCCCTCTATTAATTCCCCAAGTCTTGGCTCCGCTGTCCGCTCATTTTCATGAATAAAGCAACGATAGCCCTCCTCAGTAAACACAAATGTCCCTACTTTCAATAAGCGATAGACGCGTCCAGAAAAATTCTGGTTTTTCATTTCAATCGGTGCTGCATAGGCATAGTCTAATATCACTGACTCAGTCGCTAGCCGGGCAAATAAACGATCAAGCCGGTCGACTCGCAGTGTGATAAACAGCTTATCCCCTACCGCTGGCCATAATTGTTTTAGTTTTGGCAGATCATCACCTGAAACGACGATGTCTTTGGCGAAGCCGAGGTGAACGAAAGCCCCGATTTTTTCATCTACGGCTACGACTTCAGCCCATCCGTACTCATCATTTAGCATCTCTGGTATATGGGTCGTAGCTGCTATTCGCCCTTGTTTATCACGATAAATAAATACATCGACTTTCTCACCCTCAGTCAGTAGTTCCTGATCAGTGTCATTTTTGTGAAGCAGTACAGAATCATCTTCTTCATTGACTAAATAGACCCCATATTCAGCTGTACGATCAATCGTCAAGGTTAATACTTGTCCAACTTCAATAGTCATTTTTCCACCTCTTTTATCATTGTGATCAATAATCTTTTGATTTGCATATCGCTCTGAAAACCACTATACTCGTAATTGTAAACCTTAATTAATAAATGATGGTTAACAATTAGGAGGTCAACAATGCGCTTGTCTTTACGAGATTGGATTCTTACAGCACTCTTTGCGGCAATGATCGCCATCCTTGCACAAGTCACAATTCCATTGCCCTTTTCACCAGTCCCCATCACCGGACAAACGTTCGCCGTCGGGCTTGCAGCCACCATCCTCGGTAGTAGGAAATCGGTGATTGCTGTGCTATTGTACTTATTCATGGGAGCAGTCGGTCTTCCTGTGTTTAGCGGCTTTAGCGGCGGACTGGGCGTCCTAATCGGACCTGAGGGTGGCTATTTATTTTCGTTCATCCCCGCCGCATACTTGATTGGTCTCTATTTAGAAAAAACGACTTTCACATTAAAGCAAGCAATGATTGCGAACCACCTAGCGATGCTCCTGACACTAGGGATAGGCAGTACATGGCTGAAAATAGCCACTTCACTCAGTTGGCAAACAGCTTTCGTTGTGGGTAGCCTCCCTTTCCTTTTCGTTGGGATTATAAAAGCAATGCTAGCTGCTTCTATCGGGCTGAAAATCCGTGAGCGCTTGCATTCTTCAGGGATAAAATTAGCTGAATCATAGTGGCCGAACCACCTGCAGACACTTGTCTGCTTTTTTTTATTGGGACAGATCAGCGGTCGCAGTCTGCCCTGCCATTCTCGCAGTGATAATGGCTTTGATTTCTGCTAGCACTTTCGTATTGTCATCGCTGTAGATATGATAGAACTCTCCTTGATATTCACTTTCCTTATGACTGTACCTAGGATCATAGTAGAACTCAAATAATATCCGGATAATTTGGCGGTAATCTTCTGTTGCAAATGATGCCAGTAGTTGCTTCGCTTGCTCAGTCGGAATTCTCCGGGCTAGCTTGGTCACAATCTCGCCCGTCTTCTCTCTAAACCAAGGGGCTGATTCGAGATCAAGTACATATTCACTATAGGTTCGCTCAGTCCGATCTTCCATTGAACGGTGGATCATAATCTGTACGGCAGTCGTCCTATTTTCTAAGATGCTATCTGGAATTGCGACTTTGCCAATTCGTTTGCTTTCTGCCTCGACGAGAAAATAAGGAGCCCCTTTTATCGCCAGTAATTGATGGTACAAAATTGAATCGAATGTTTTCTGATTATGTGGTTCTCCTGTTCCGTAAGAACCGAATATAGAGCCTTTGTGATTGGCAGCACCTTCAAGGTCAATCACTCGCTCCCCAGAAGACTGAAGCATGTGAAGCAGCTCTGTTTTGCCAACGCCCGTTTTCCCATGCAACACAAATGAGTGCCCGGGTAGAAGTAATGGGGTTTCCGCGATTATGAATTGCCTGTAGGCACGAAATCCCCCTTCGAGACGAGCAACTGTTAGACCACTGAGTCCTGCAAAAAAAGCTACAGACTTACTGCGCATCCCGCCACGCCAGCAATAAATCACAGGTTGTTTTCCGCTTTGCTGTGCTATCCTAAGGGTTTGCATTAATTGCGGGAGCTTTGGTGAAACAATTTCCATTGACTTCCATCTAGCGCTTGCTTCACCATTATTTTTATATAACGTTCCGATGATGCTTCTTTCCTCATCAGAAAAAAGGGGCAAATTGATTGCCCCTGGAATATGACTATTGCTAAATTCAATAGGAGAGCGTAGGTCAAATAATTGTACCTGCGCCATCTCCTGCACTTGTTCATAGTGAATCCCTTTTGCTAACTCGTCCAAATCTAATTGTAATAAAGACTCCATTTCAATTGCTTCCTCATGCTTGGTTCAAACTTCTCTTTTTATTTGGTATGATCGAAACGCGTTCAAAGATGTATATTGATAGTAATACCCACATCGAACCCGCGATATAACCACCTAGTACATCTGTCGGATAGTGCACACCAAGATACACTCTGCTAACCCCTATTAATAATACCACGGCAGTACTTGCAATGACCATAGTCTTCATTTGTTTTCTTGCCAAATGATAAACGAGATAGCAGAGTGACATGAACATGACAATTGATGCTGTTGCATGTCCACTAGGAAAGCTATAAGATTCGTATAGCTTATAAGGGTTCTCAACTGGACGCGGACGTTCATACCAGTTTTTTAACCATGTATTGACCAAAGGACTAATCGCATTGACTAGAATAATAAAAATCGCCAGTTGATAGTGCTTTTTGCTAAGTAAATAAACTACGACAACTGAGAGAATAATCACAATTTGTCTTGTTGAGCCGAGGCCAGTGATGGCTTTCATGATTGTATCCATTTGACCCGAGGCCATGCCGCGTATAGCATCGATGACTGTTTGATCAAACCCTGCCGTTTTCCCACTTGCAATGCAATACACAAGCAAGCTAAATGTGGCAATCAGCATTGTAAATAGTAGCGAGAATTGCTTTCCACTCAAATTACATCATCCTTCCTAGTTTCATCGAAACCGCTTGTTGAAATTGCTGATACTTTGCTATTTCATCTGAGTATTCTTCATGTAATTCAAACAAACATGCATTTTCCTCATGTAAATGACTGATCCTACCTGTATATTCATAAGTTGCATTACCAATAAGCTCAACAGCATCCTCTTGAACAATACAAGTAACCTGTCCACCTGGATTGTAGACTTTGATTTGCTTTTGGTCACCATGTTTACCTAACCTGTAGGTAACAAGACTCGCAGCGGACATCGCTGTTCCACACGCATTGGTAAAGCCAACACCGCGCTCATAAGTTTGTACGAAAATTTCTCCCAGACCAATGAGCTGAACAAAACTGACATTGACGCCATCCGGAAACCAAGGGTTCTGCTGATTAACACGTCGTGCGATTGAATCCTGCCTTGCTGTATCAATCGTATCGACAACGGTAATTAAATGCGGGTTTGGAGATGCCACAGCTGTGAAGGTCAGATCCTCTGCTAAGAACGGGAGCTGACAATCAATGATCTCAGTAAGGACTGTGTTCATCGGAAGATCACTTGGACGAAATGAAATTGGTGAAATCTCAACTGCAAATTGCAGGATTGCCTGGTCGTCTGGTCGCTTTCCCACGGCAAGAATGCTATGCTTTGTTTCGATCATCAGGTGATGTCGTTTCAATTTTTCAGTCGTGAATCTCGCTACACACCGGAGCCCATTACCACACATGGATGCTTCAGACCCATCGGCATTAAAGACGCGCATTCTTGCATCGGCAATCGCACTATTCTCCACAAGTAAGATGCCATCAGCACCTAGCGACTCACTTCTGTTACACAGTTGTTTAGCACATGCTGACCAATTAACACTATCATATGTCATCTCGACGTCCATCATGTCTAGCAGTAAGAAATCATTTCCTGATCCATGACACTTTACAACAGTTATCGACATCATTTGCGGTGCTCCTTTTATGAAAGCATATTTGTTTCAATATCCATATAAGATTATCATATGAACCGCTTACTTGAAAGCAGAAGTTATTGACTTTATAAATTTGCGTATCCGTAGGTCCTTCGACAATCAGCGTTCGGTAGCCGGTCAATTTAACGCCAATCGCCATATCATGGTTGTGTATTAATCAGGGGAACTTTGTAGAATTTTGCTATGACTCAGGAAATGACGATACCCTATAAAGGCGATGATTTTATTGACCCGAGACGCTACCCGCTACGGCAAATATGATATAATAGGCGCTAATGGCCACGCGGTGAGAACATTTTTCTTGCGTCATAAGCCATCCATTAGGCTTCAAATCATCCCTATTCAGGGTCTTACCGAATTGCGCTGTTAAGAGTCTATCAATCATTGTGCTTTTTATTGAAATGAATAAACCAGCTATTTTTAGCATTTGAGGTGACTGTATGCATCAAACACATTCAACTAAAGAAAAAACGATTTTGTTGTTAAAACTATTTTATCCTATTTTGCTTGCACAAGTCTGTTTAATGGCCACTAGTTTTCTAGACACAGTCATGGCTGGACGTGCTGGCGCGGATGATTTAGCGGGTGTAGCGATTGGATCATCTATCTGGTTTCCTTTTCAGGCTTGTCTTCTAGGTGTTCTCAGTGCCTTTACGCCTTTCGTCGCAAACATGCTTGGTTCGGAAGATTCAAAGGAAAATATTCGAAAAATGTTTATTCAATCGATGTATGCGGCGTTTACGCTCGCGGTCCTTTCAATCATTTTCGGTTACCTATTGTTTGCGCCAATGCTCCAAACGATTGAAGCAACAGCATCTGTGAAGGAAATTGCAATCGACTTTCTTTCGTACTTGTCATTTGGATTTATCCCGCTTTTTCTCTTTACGGTTTGTCGCTGCTTCTTTGAAGTACATGGTAAGACATTAATTTCTTTATTTATTAGTCTAGCCATTTTGCCAATTAATACGTTTATCAATTACTTGCTCATTTACGGAAACTGGGGATTTCCTGAGCTCGGTGGTGCGGGTACTGGAATCGCTTCTGCAATTTCTTATTGGGTGTTATTCATTATCGCGATGATTGTATTGTTTAGGATGAAGATTTTCAAATCATACCAGCTTTTTTCAAAATTCTATCGTCCACAATTTTCCTATTGGAAGAAGCTCTTTGCTACTGGTATTCCAATCGGGCTAGCGATTCTTTTTGAATCCAGCATTTTTGCAATTGTTACACTTCTCATGAGTAATTTCCCAACGGAAACAATTGCTGCTCATCAGGCAGCCATTAACTTCTCATCCCTCTTATTTATGGTTCCGCTTAGTATCGCGATGACACTTACAATTGCTGTCGGCTATGAGTATGGAGCGAAGAGGCTTCATGATGCAAAGCAGTATGGCCGCATCGGGATTATTTCAGCCGTTTGTTTCGCGATGGTTGCGGCTACTACCCTTTACTTTATGCGTGAGCCAATTGCTAGATTGTATACGAAAGACCCAGCTCTTGAAGCACTCATTGCCCACTTCCTTATCTATGCGATATTTTTTCAGTTTTCTGATGCACTGCAGGCGCCGATTCAGGGGATATTGCGTGGATATAAAGATGTAAGGGTGACGCTCTACATTGCTTTGACTGGCTATTGGGCGATTGGACTACCAGCCGCCTACTATTTCGGGAATCATACTGACCTTGGTGCTTATGGGTTCTGGGTTGGCATTATTTTCGGATTATCAACTGTTGCGGTCGGCCTGTTAATCCGCCTACGCATTGTCGAGACAAAATTAACGAATCAGTACCATGCGGCGACAACCTGATCACACATTACACAACACTAGGGAGGCTATGAGGAACCCTCCAGTCTGATGTCACATATAGTGGTATCAGACTGGAGGGTTCTTATGTTTCCGTGGAGTATGTTATCAAAGAACAATCAGCTCAATGATTGGATGAAAAAAATAAACGAAACCGGCATTGAACAAAACTTTGAAAAAATTTTCAGTCGTTTTTCAAATGATTCACTTAAAATGGATGTGAACAGTGCTGAGTCACAACCTGCCCCAACAGTCGCAGAAATGTTTGAAACCAATGAATTCGTTTTTATCAAAATACCAGTACCGAGCAAACAAATGCTTGAACAGCTCAAAATCAGTTATGGATTCAACAAATTATTTATTGAAGGTTTACCTGAGAGCAATGAAAAACGAACGCTTTTGCTTCCGGCAGTTGTACGAAAAAAAGAAGCTGAGGTTTATTTTCAAGACTGCTTGCTAGAGATTAAATTACCTAAGCATTTGGACACGCATCTTGTTGAGATAGACCTGTCTGGTTTATAAGGTGCAGGCAGTGGTCAATAGTGGACCTAGCTTGAGGCAGCACACGCAATGAGTCATTTCAATCAGATGGTTTTTTGCTAAGCACTGGATGATATCTAAATAGGGAAATGCTAGGGCATACGACTGAAAGTGAATTTTCCCCGATTCTGTTTGCACTAAAAACAGGTATTTCTAATGATTAGACTATATACATATTGACGTCTCACGCGCGCTTTATTGGATGGGTCTTTTGCACACGATTGGCTTATAAACAGATAAAAACTTCTAGACAACAGCCTAGAAGTTTTATCTTGTGATTCCTGATAGATTAAAAAGGTGAAAAAATTATTTAATCCCTTGCATTTTTCTTTGAATCCAAGGTGAAAGCCCTAAGAGTACACCTGCAAGCAGTATTGCACCGAATCCAAATACTGCGTAATACGTTAGTTCATTTTCAGCAGTGTAGAACTTTGCTGCTTGCGCATTAACTGCTTGCGCTGCTGCAGAAGCTAGGAACCAAAGGCTCATCATTTGTGCTTGGAATGCCTCAGGTGCAAGTTTTGTCGTTGCTGACAGACCAATTGGTGAGATACATAACTCACCGAGTACAACAATGAGGTAACTGAGCACCAGCCATAGTGGACTAACAAGCGCATCTTCACCAGCAAAGTAAATTGGTAGAAGAATGACCACAAATGACATACCTGCAAAGAACAAGCCCAAAGCAAACTTCGTTGGTGTGCTTGGCTGTCTTGTTCCAAGTCTTGTCCAAAGCCATGCAAATAATGGTGCTAGCGTGATAATGAACAACGGATTTGCTGATTGGAACCATGCAGGCAGAATTTCAAACGAGCCAATCGTTAAGTCTGTTCTAGTATCCGCAAATACGGCAAGTATTGTCGACCCCTGTTCCTGGATTGCCCAGAACATTACTGCTGCAATGAAAAGCGGAATATAGGCGATAACACGTGAACGCTCTTCCTTTGTTGTTTTGGGACTAGTACACATAAACACAAAGTATGCTGTTGGGATGATGATACCGAGCACCGCAACAATGTTGATAAACCGATCAATTGTTAAGAACCCTGTGTTTATGCCAACTACTGCCAAAATAATGATGGCAAGTGTGGATATCCCCAGTATTGAATACGTTTTCGTTTTCTCATCTCGCGATAATGGATTCGGTACAAATGTACCAGCGAGTCCTAAGTTTTTCTTTTTCGTAATCAGAAAGACTACGAGTCCAGCAAACATTCCTACTGCTGCCACGCCAAAACCGGCATGGAAACCAAATTGATTATTGACACCACCAACGACTAGTGGTGATAAGAACGCCCCGAGGTTAATCCCCATATAATAAATGCTGAAACCTGCATCACGTCTTGCATCATCTTGGCTATATAGCTCCCCAACAGTCGCAGAAATGTTCGGCTTTAGCAGACCAGTTCCAAGAACGATTAAGACCATTGAAGCGAAGAAAAATCCGGTTGAGCCTGGAATTGCCAGTGCAATATGACCAAACATGATCAGTATTCCACCGATAAAAACTGCCCTCGATGTACCGAATATCCGGTCAGCAAACCAACCACCGATTACGCCAGACATATAGACCAGAGAACCATATATCGAAGCGATCGCTACTGCTGTGCTCTTGTCGAAACCTAGACCACCTGCAGATACTTCGTAGTACATATAGTAAACGAGGATGGCTTTCATACCATAGTAAGAGAACCTCTCCCAAAACTCAGTAAAAAACAATGTAGACAACCCTCTAGGATGTCCAAAAAATCCGGTCTGCGGAACACTTTCCACAATTTTCTGTCTATTTTCTTTTACCATTTTCTATCTCCCTTCAATCCCTTGCATATTGATATATTATTTTATAATTCGACACAAGTCAAGGATATTACTTCCAATTCATCAATAATACTGTAATTTCACCAATGAATAATTTTATAATTATTCGTGTTTCAGCATAAAAAAATTTTTCTACTGGCAATTAAGAATTAACCAGATTGTCATAAAACCTCTTAATATCGGATTTTTATTGATAAATAAAATTAACATTGCCAATTTAAACCTTTGATCCTATTCAAAAAAATTTTTTAATACATTTTGCAAATTAAATAATATATTCTGATTTTTTAGTTATTAATTTAGCCATTTTGGAACCCCTTCAATTGTTTTATGACTAGCGATAAGTTCCGCAACACCATAAACAAAAAAATTTCTCTCCAACTTGAATTGAAGAGAAAATTTTTTTTCGATTTGTCTGTTCAGCTTATTTATTTCTTGCTTGTAAATAGATTGAAACTCTTCCGAGCGCGATGCCAGTAATGCTAACCTTTAAATAGCGGAGCATTGAGTCGGATTTAGCGACTTCTAACACATGAGCAGCAACCTTTTTCCGGCTACCAAACTGCTTAAATAAATCACCATCTGGGCTATAACTGACTGTAAAGACAATTTCCTCATCTGTTCGATTGCCAATCGCTAGTACGTAGCGTTCTAAATGGAGTATATCAAGCGTGATACTCGCTCGCCCGTCCTCTTTCAGGTAGATATCCTTTTTAATATCTACGATCGGTGACGAATCAATGGGTTCGACAACTTGATAGGTATCGGTCGTGCTAAATCGATGTTGATGCTGATTGGCCGTTTCCTGTTGATATATTTTCTCTTCCTTGTACAGCTTCAATAAGTCTCCCATGCGAAACCACCCCACAGTCGTGCGTTTGAATAAACAAATTCACATTTTGTTGCGTGCGTTGTACAGGTAGCTTGGATGTTGTCATGATGGGCGCGCGCATTCATACAAGTTCCTCACTTAATCCTTATGATTAACCCGGTAGAAACAGACCAAAGCAGAATACCCGAAATGAAAAAACCACCCGATTATCCTTCAGGTGGCGTAGAAAGTCTATTAAGATAGGAAAGAAATATTTTCAATTCTTCCTCGTTAAACTCTGAAAATTTATTCTGAATCAGCTGTCTCTTTCTCTGCTGGACTTCACTGACAAGCTGTTGTCCTTTTTCAGTAATTTTAAATCGAACAATACGGCGGTCCTCGAGACACTTCATCCGAATGACAAGTTCATTTTTCACGAGTGATTCTGTAATGATCGAAATATGACTTGGTGAAACTTTCAACTCATTTGAGATATCTGAAGCCTTCATGGCACCCCGATGTAGCATCGCTAGGACGGTAAACTCATTTCGATTGATCTCGTTATTGGAAATTTTAGCCCATTCTTTACGAAAACCACGAAACAAATCAATGAATCGGTCCTCAATTTCTATCACCAAATCTTTTGTCAACCTCATCACCTTACTAATCGTCTTTTATTTAAGTTCCTGTACCGCAGCATCAAGTTGAGTATCATTCGCTAGTAGTTGGTCATGGAGCAAGTTCATCATCGTGGTTGCTGTTGTACCAGTAATCACGCCTGTTTCTGGAATGCCGTTTGCCCTTTCAAGTAGGATGACGGCCTGGCTTGTGGCATCATCAAATGTAGCATCAACTGTGCCTGGGTTATATCCTAGTGCAACTAGTACTTTCTCAGCATTCATTACTTCTGCTGATACTGCACCCTTTTCTAGTTTCGTATCTGGACTAATGTAGCCTAGATTGGCATATTCAGGTAAGGAAACTTCCACATCAGGTGTAATTCCCTTTTCGTGAACCCAGTTACCATCTGGTGTCAACCATTTTCCAACAGTGAGTTTGAGTTCTGACTGATCACCCATTGGTGCTGTTTGCTGAATTGTCCCTTTGCCATAGGTCTTTTCACCAACAACTTTAATTCCAGCAGATTCTTGGAGAGCGCCAGTGACAATTTCCGATGCGCTTGCACTACCTTTATCAACTAATACGACAGTAGGTGTGTCTATTTTAAAACCATGATTTTCATCCGCATAGAAAGGTTCTTTCTTCCCGTTATCGTACTCTGTTTGAACGATAATTTCTCCTGCAGGCACAAACATATTCGCAATCTCCTCAGCGACATCTAAAATACCACCAGGATTACCACGCATATCAAGTACAAGAGATGTCATTCCCTTACCAATCATTTCATCATAGACTTTCTTAAATTCTTCTGCTGTATTTTGCGAGAAAGTCGTAATCGAAATTCGACCAACGCCATCTTCTAACATTTCTGAACTTACCGTATTAATTGGTATCGTATCACGGATGATACTCACATTGGTAGCCTCCGTTTGTCCTGGTGTCTGAATGACCAAATCAACGGTTGTCCCTTTTTCACCTTTAATGAGTTTGATTGCTTCTTGTGTTGATTTTCCCTCAAGCGCAACCCCATCAACTGAAACAATCACGTCATTTGGCCTCAGTCCTGCTTTTTCAGCAGGTGAGCCTTTGATTGGTGATACGATTGTTATTTTACCGTCACGTGATTCAATCTCTGCGCCAATACCCTCGAATGAACCTGAGATGGTTTCTGTGAAGGATGCTGCCTCATCTGGACTCATATAAGTCGAATAAGGGTCCTCTAAAGTGCCGATCATGCCATTGATTGCCCCATCAACGAGCGCTTCTTCATCAACATCTTTGTAATAATTATTCAGGATATACTCGTAAGTACCGTACACCCTTGCTATATCGCCCGCATTCTCAGATGTCGGTAGACTTACATCATCATCACTTGCTACCTTCCAAATAAAAAGAACGTTAACAAAGACCAGTCCAGCTAAAATCATCATCGCTGTACTGATTTTCATATAACCCCTTCTGAGTTTCTTACTGTTACCTCGCTCATAACTAAAATGCGTGAATTCTAATTGTTCTGGTTCAGATATGCCGACTTCAGGCTGTTCTGATCCAGATCCAGTTTCAGTCGTACTTGCATCTGAATCTGAGTCTGAATCAAATTGGGCATGACGATTGTCATTGTCTGTTGATATTTCATTTTCTAACACTGCATCTACTGATTCTGACAACAAATCTGTATTTCCAGTACGCTCAGTCCCTTTAGGATGCTCATTTTTTGCCGGGCTGAACCCAGCGCCAACTTCTTCCCACCGGGTCTGCTGATCCGGCTGATCACTAGAGCTAGTCTGTCCAGCTTTATTGTCCTTCTCGCCCATTTTGTTCCACCCCTTTTTTTTAAACGACTTTTCCGTTCCTATTTTTTTTCTGCACTTTTGACATAGTCTTCGAGTGTAATGTCTTCGTTATGTATATCCGTTGCCGCTTTGACACCAACATAGCGATAATGCCATGGCTCATAGCTGTATCCTGTGATGCTTTCAGCACCCATCGGGTACCTCAGAATAAAGCCATATTCGTGCGCGTGGGCATTTAGCCATTGGAATTCTGGTGTATCCTCAAACCCTTGATCTAGCTTTCCGCCATAATTAAGCGCAGAAATATCCATTGCAAGCCCCGTTTGATGTTCACTTTCTCCAGGGGCTGCGACCCAATTTCTGGCCTCAACTTCGCCTTTCGCAGCTACTTCATCTGCAAAAATTTGCTCTTGTCTTTCATAGGATCGAAATCCTGAGACGGCAACAAGTTGAATATTATCCGCTTCGGCTGCAGCAAACATTTGCTCTAGGGCAGTCGCCGCTTCTTGCCGCAAATGGGCTTTCTCCACTTCCTGTGAACCAAATGAAAATACGACATAAGGAATCACTAAATCCTCAGGATAATACGATTTTGGTAATTTATTCACTTTATTGACAACTGATAAAATGTTATCAGGGTTTTGAATTTCTAGTCTGCCGTTCACTTCTTTTGTCACAGTCATATTTTCATCGGAAATAATCGGATTTTCCGAAGTCACTTTTTCATCATCTTTTACCGCATCATTGCTTGCCTTATCACTTTTCTCTTGTGACTGCTCATTTTTATTTGTAGCGGGTTCTTGACCGCAACCAGTAATGAACAAAGTTAAGCCAATGAAAACGGTAACGATCGCTCTTTTTTTCAATATATCACCTATCTCAAACTGATTTTGCTGCTGTCTCTAGCGCAACTTCAATCATTTCATTAAATGTTGTTTGTCTTTCCTCACTCGTTGTGGCTTCACCAGTTAAGATGTGGTCGCTCACAGTCAAGATTGATAATGCTTTCCGGCCAAACTTTGCTGCCAAAGTATACAGTGCAGTAGTCTCCATTTCAACGGCAAGCACGCCATACTTTGCTAGCAGTTCATAGTCTGCTTTATCACTGTAGAACATGTCTGCTGTAAAGATATTACCTGCTTTCAGGTGTAGTCCTTTGGCACTACCTTGTTCATAGGCTTCTTTCAACAATGAAAAATCTGCACAAGGTGCGTAATCAATGCCATCAAATTGAATTTGGTTCATTCTAGAATCTGTCGATGAAGTCATCGCGAGTAGCACGTCACGCACTTTGACATCCTTCTGAATTGCACCACAAGTCCCGACACGAATCAACGTTTTCACACCATAAGATTCCATCAATTCGTTGATGTAGATAGAAATAGATGGTACACCCATGCCTGTCCCTTGTACAGAAATACGCTTTCCTTTATAGTTACCCGTGTAGCCAAACATATTTCTAACATCATTATAAAGCACAGCATCCTCAAGAAAATTCTCTGCAATATATTTTGCCCGTAATGGATCTCCTGGTAATAATACTGCTTCTGCTATTTGACCTTCATTTGCTCCGATATGTATACTCACTTGACAAACGTCCCCTCTGACTTTTTACTGGTACTATATTCGTACTTATTCTAACACATCCCCTGTAAAAACAAAAACAACAATCGCACCCAAACAAAATGTATCCAGTAGCTCCCCCTTTATAGGTGGGTTTATTCTACTGAGATACATTTTTTTCGGTATTAGTTTTTTAGGTGACTTACATTTGGGACTTTGTATTCGTTTCAGTCAGTGTTTTCAATTTCTTTACAATCATTTTCAGCACTTTATCAAACTCTTCATCACCAAACTGATTTTTTAAATGGCGATAGTCCGTATATAGATCAAGCAACTGGTCAATTTTATCTTTTTTTTGTGCATCAGTCAGTTGTTTAACAATGATTTCTTTTGTCACTGGCTTTTTCTTACGGCCTAGTTGTTTATTGCCACTACTTTTACCACCAATCCCACTTTCTTGTTTCTTCAAATAGCGCTCAGCATCTTTGGCTTCGGCAATGAGCACCATTTCATCTTCTGCACATTCCAGCCAATCACCATCAGAGACCCGGGCGAGTTCATAAATGACGTCCTCCCATGACTCATCTTTATAGCGCCAGATTTCTGTGCGAAAACCAATCACCTTGTAAAGTGCGGTACCGGTATTCGGGACCTGAACAAGGTCACCGAAAAAGAATTTGTAATCAATATTAATCTGCTCATAATCAAAATCTTTTCCATTAAATTCATCAAGATGCATGAGCGATGACTCAAGATAAAAACCATCATTCCCATCAATCTCGTACACATATGAATGCTCGAGCTCTTTAAATTTCGTGATCTCACCAACCACACCATAAAGCACCATGACCACAATGTCACCAATTTGAAACTTAGGTTTTTTCCGCTTACTCACGTTCCCCCACACCCTTAAAAGCAGAAAAGTTTTCTACATACTATGCAAAAAGGATTTTGAAGGAACAGGACAGTTGCCTTACGAAGGGTAAAGGAGCAGTACGCCTCTCAAATAATCAATCTCTTTTCTATAAAAACCTGAATACGTAGGACTTCCTGGATCTGGATTATGGGTAAGATGAAAAAGCTTTTATAAGATTTTTATGAAAACTTTTAAGAATTTTAATATATATGTGCTATTCTTTTCTTAGTTTCAAAATTTGGAGGTTCCAGTGTCTATTAAAACAAGATTTCTTCTATCCTACATCGGTGTGGTAGTAGTTGCAATTACGCTACTTATCACTGCAGGTTTTCTTATTCTTTTTGTGATTACTGGCGATGTTAGCTCAGTTAAAAGTTTTTATAAAAACAGTTATATTCAAAAACCCTTAACCCCAATTGAGGAGAGTGTTTTTTTAGACTTAAAGTTACTTGCCAAGACTGATCCTAATCAACTATTAGAGGAAGATGTTCTCCAGAAAGCTGACGTTGAGGGCATTAACATCATTGTTCGAAAAGATGAGGACATTGTTTATGCATCCCCAGAGTTCAACAATGAATCTTTTACAAAGGAACTACCGGGATTTGAGGTCACGAATATTAACACAAGGGATACAATTGGGATTGAAGATCGATTTTATACTTATGTAAAATTCGATTTTTATTTTCCGGATAACAGTCAAGGCAGTCTCTTTGTTTTGAGACAAGTAAGTACGAATGCAGAACTAGCAAAAGAGCTCTTTCCTATATTATTTGGATTGTTATTCCTTTTGTTTATCCTTATCATTGGTATATTGAACTATTTAGTATCCAGAAGTATTATTCGACCGATCTCGATTCTTAAGGAAGGTGCAGAACAAATCAAATTGGGGAATTTGGATTATAAAATCAAAAATACTTCAAACGATGAATTTGGAGAACTTGCAGTTACTTTTGAAGAAATGAGAACTCAATTGAAAGCATCAGTTGATTTACAACTACAATATGAGGAGAATAGAAAAGATCTACTTTCCAACATATCACATGATTTAAAAACGCCAATAACGTCGATAATTGGGTATGTTGAAGGAATAAAGGACGGAGTAGCCAACACGCCTCAGAAAATGGAGAAATATTTAACAACAGTTCATACCAAAGCAAGAGATATGGACAAATTAATTGAAGAGCTGTTCTTATTTTCTAAATTAGATTTAAACAAAGAAATCTTCTTTTTTGAGACTTTTTCTATATACCAGTACATGCAAGATTACGTTGAAGAGATCCAGTTTGAAGTTATTCAAGATGCGATTACGATTGAGCTCCAGTCGATAGACCCTTCTGTTTTTGTAATAGCTGACCGTGAAAAGTTAAAGCGGGTTTTAACTAATCTAATTAGTAACAGTATAAAATACATGGATAAGACGGAAAAAAACATTAAAATTTCGCTATCCAAAACAGAAGACGTTATTTTGTTTGAGCTTTCTGATAACGGAAAAGGCATTCAACCTTCTGCTTTACCTTATATATTTGATCGCTTTTATCGGGAAGAACAGTCTCGAAATTCAAATACCGGAGGAAGTGGATTAGGATTAGCAATCGCAAAACAAATGATTCAAGGAAATGGCGGAGAAATTTGGGTTACTAGCGAACTAGGAAAAGGAACATGTGTTTCCTTTACACTTAAAAGAGGCGAAGAGAAATGAATAAAGTGTTATTAATTGAAGATGATATTAGCATCGCTGAGTTACAGCGTGACTATTTAGAAATTAATGGATTCAAAGTCGATATCCAATATACGGGTATTGCTGGACTCAGACAGGCATTGCAAGGGGGTTATGATCTCATTATTTTAGACGTCATGCTACCTGAGCTTAATGGTTTTGAAATCTGTAAACAGGTCAGGTCTGTAACCAACATTCCAATTTTGTTTGTGTCTGCTAAAAAAGAAGAAGTCGATAAGATCAGAGGACTAGGTTTAGGGGCAGATGATTTTATATCAAAACCCTTTAGCCCTAGCGAACTGGTGGCAAGGGTTAAAGCACATATTGCCAGATACGAAAGAATTGCGGGCAGTAAAAATGTCCAAAATACGCTTTTTGTTAATGGGATATGTATCGATATTTCAGCGCGTAGAATCTGTATCAATGATCAAGAAATCCCCTTTACCAATAAAGAATTTGATTTGTTCTTGTTTTTTGTCAAACATCCGAATCAAGTATTTAGTAAAGATCAAATTTACGAAAATATTTGGGGATTTGAAACGGCAGCGGACGTATCCACGGTAACTGTTCACATTAGAAAGATCAGAGGAAAAATTGAACCCGACCCGGCTAAACCAAAATACTTAGAAACCATTTGGGGAGCAGGATATCGTTTTAATGTATAACGTCATATGATTTCACGATAACATTTACGGGGCCACTTCGTGTAAAGTAGTTGCCATATATAAAAAAATATTATTGAAAAGTTTATCTTTTTTTAAGAATTTGTTTCGTTGGAGTTTTAATTTATCGACTAAACTAATGTAGTCGAGATAATACTTAATAGGGCAAAAGAAACAGACAAGTCTCTTGTGAGAATTGACAGTTCAATTTAACTTTTGATTACCCTGATTTACAGGACTAGTTATCGGCGACAAACAAAAAAAAACAAGTATAGAAGGAGCCGGAAAATGAATAACAAATTTAAACTATTTTCAATTTTACTACTCAGTTCTGCTATTATCATGACAGGATGTGGCACTAAAGAAGAAACAAAAAGTGACTCTAAGAAAATGCAGTCCGAAGAAAAAAGCAAAATGGAAAAAGAACAGACTAAAGGACAAGAATTGACGAATGTATTAGGTGATACAAACTGGCAAGGAACTAAGGTATACGACAAAGATAACAATGATTTAACAAGTCAAAATATGGGCTTTATTGGACTTGCAAAGTATGACGCTGACACAGCAAAATATGAATTTTTTGATAAAGAAACAAAAGCCAGCCGTGGTGATATGGGAACTTTCTTTATTACAAATGACGGGATGAAACGAGTAATGATTTCTGAATCAAAAGGATATCAAGCTGTTGTTGATATTACAGAATTAAATGAAGATATTTTTACATATAAGAGAATGGGAAAAGATGCAGCAGGTAATGACGTTGAAGTATTTGTAGACCATATCCCATATGATGAATCAGAGCTTGCCTTTACAAGTCCTGACAAAGACCTTACAACGACAACGGGAACAATTGTTACCAATGAAGAAGGAGACAAAGTTCTAGCGAGCACTCCGTGGCAAGGAACAGTAGTACTAGACAAAGACGGTAATGATGTATCAAGTTATAATGCAAACTTTTTAGGTCTTGCAAAATACGATGATAAAACAAATAAGTATGAATTTTTTGATGCTAAGACAGGTACAAGCCGTGGTGACTTCGGTTACTATGATGTTCTAAACGAAAACAAAGTTAGAGCACATGTATCTCTCGGACAAAATAAATATGGTGCAGTTCTTGAACTTACCGAGCTTAATGATAAAAAATTCACTTACAAAAGAATGGGAAAAGACGCAGCTGGTGCCGAAATTCCTGTTACAGTTGAGCACGAGCCTTACGAGGGTGATTTTGATTTAGAATTCACTAATTAATAAAAATTTCGAGCTTGTCAGGAAAATAGTGTAGGTTAAAATTTAACAATCAAGAGGCTGGGACAAAATACGGACAAAAACCGTAAAAAGTCCAGCCTCTTTTTTTGAAAAAAACTCAAAAAAATAGCACCATTTGATATAATTTAAGTACCAACAAAAACCATCAAAGGGTGCTATCTATGTGTAAAGAATATAACATGAATCAGTTGGTTTTGCCAATAGATTTGGAATAAAAATTGAAAAAACGCATCTAGCTCGAGTAGTAAACGAGCAAGTAGAAAAAATACCGAGTCATAAAATACAAGAAATAATACAGGTGAAAGGGAGACCGCGTTATCATCCGAAAATGAAGCAAAAAGAATGCGTAACAGTTTGGAGCCACACTTCGCTTCATAACTGAACCCATTCCCTTGTACAGTTATAGGTTAAAACTCACTGCGTTTTAACCTCGTAACAGGTGGTGAACACGGGCTGTTAATTGAATTTATTCCCTTGTCCGCCTCTGACTCTAGTATTATTCTTTTTAGCTTCTGTATTATTTTACTCTGCTTGGCGAAGAGCCTTTTTTATTTTACGTTTATGTCTTCTTTGATAATCCCGACATTGCTGCTGAACTGGGCAACTTTCACACTGAGGCCTCTGCGCCTTGCAATGGTATCGACCAAAGAAAATCAGTAAATGATGCGTTGTTGACCACTCTGATTCGGGTATTTTGTTCATCAAGCTTTTCTCTACTTCAAGCACGGATGCATCTTCCTTACAAAATCCGAGCCGTTTACTGACACGCTCGACATGGGTATCAACAGCAATGGCTGGTATGTTAAAGGCGACAGACATCACTACATTGGCTGTTTTTCTCCCGACACCTGGCAACTTGACTAGGTCTGCCATCGTATTCGGCACAACGCCGCCAAAATCTTTGTCAATCATCTCAGTTAATTGCTTGATAAATTTCGCTTTATTACGAAACAGTCCAATTCTGCGAATCGCCTCTTCAACTTCTTCTAGTGGTGCATTTAAATAGTCATCTAGTGTCGGGTATTTACCAAATAGTTCTGGCGTTACTTTATTGACCAATACATCTGTACATTGGGAATAAAGGAAAACTGCAATCACCATTTCTAAGTGATTACCATGTTCTAATTCAAAGTTCTCATAAGGGAACATTT
>JAVBKF010000055.1:0-2643 GCA_031554215.1 Caryophanales bacterium | reverse complement strand
TGTGGTATTAAGCTTAACAGAATACCTATTACTGGCTCCAATATTAATTTCTTGTGAAGCATGATTTAATGCAGATACCACTAAAATTTTAGCAGATTGGGGAACTTTAATAGAAAACTCACCGTTTTCATTTGCTGCTACCCCCGTTCCATTAATATCTTTTACAGATACAGATGCATTTGCTACCGGATTTCCTTGATCATCCGATACCTTACCTGTTAGAGTACGCACCTGCGCAAAAGCCGAGGCAGTACATAAACAGAAAGTCACTAATAATAGTGTAATTTTTCTCATAGGATACTTCTTTTAATAGATACAAAAATTCAATTCTGAGGGCGAAGTTAAATCTTAATTAAAGTTTACTATGTGCCAAAATCAACATTTATTGATTTTTTTCAAAGAATTAGAAATTTTTTAAAGAAATCACAAGATTTTAACACATTTTAGCATACATTTATCTAATGGTCGTTAGTTTTGGTACTAAAAATTGGAAGGGAATACATTGAAAAGAGTAATAACATACTCAAAACAAAACCAAAAATGTAACTAAGGGAATCTTTTGAAAATGGTATATCCAGATACCATGGCAACAATCAACAATAAAAGTGAAACGAGCACAAGCCTAATATGCAAGTCGGTAAACCTATCATAACTAAGGATAGAAGCACTCGACTTTTCCATTTGATCTATCCCTGCAAAAACCTTCTGTAATGCATCTTTATCGGATGCATGGAAATACTGTCCGCCTGTTTGTATGGAAAGATTTTTAAGTAATTCTATATTCAACCCAACCTTACCAGTAGATTTTTGCACAGATACTGAAGGCAAAGAAGATCCCATACCTATGGCGTATACCTTAATGCCATATAGATTAGCCAGCCTCACAGAAGTCTGTTGAGATACCTCATCTCCAAAATCAGCGCCATCTGTTAATAGTAGTATCACTTTAGAAGCCGACTCACTATTTCTCAACCTGTCTACACATGTGGCAATACCAGTACCTAAAGCAGTACCTGCGGCATTTTGAAGATAACCTCCTTCTACATGTAATATCTGTGATAATACAACCTTGTGATCCAAAGTTAAAGGGCATAATGTAAACCCCTGATCACTAAATACCACTACTCCTATCCTATCTGCAGGGCGCTGACTTACAAACTCTGTAGCTACGATTTTCGACGCTTCTATTCTGGAAGGCTCAATATCCTTCTGTGTCATACTGCCACTAACATCAAAACAGAGCATTATATCTATGCCATCACCCGAGATTTGTTGTTTTACAAATTTCTGTTGTGGTCGGGCCAATGCAAATATGAGTAAGACTAACGCAGTACATTTTAGAACAAATAGTGAATGATAAAAAACAACACGAATACTTTTCACCTGACTAACAAAATGAATTGTAGTGGCCATCATATTAGCAGAGGCTCTTTTGTGCGTTTTTATATACTCAACAATAAGCATCGGTATCACTATAAGTAGCAATAGTACCCATGGGTAAGCGAATGTTATGTTGTAGTAAGAAATCAAAATGTTGTATGTTTAAAAAAATTAATTGCCGTTGTAACTGAATGTATATTTTGAGCTGAATCTGGTTTGTACTTAGCAAATTTTACCACATCGCATAAGCGCAGCAATTGATAGAATTCAGTGGAAAGACGTTCTTCTCCTAATCTTGCTTTCATTTCTAAAATCAATTCGTCTGTAGTCTTCTGTAATGCATCTATATTCATTAGCTGTTGAATATAATATCTACACACTTCATCAATACGCAAATAATATTGTTTTACCTGCAAATCGTTTACTGGCTGATTATGATTAATGTATTCGAGTCTGTCTAATACTTGCTGTAATATAGCCTTGGTGGTCAATGGCGGAATTTCGATTTTTTTTCTGCGAATTTTTCTAACCAAATAAGCGATAGCAAATGCTATAAATGCACCTAGTACTCCCCACAGATTCTTCCAGATACTATCCCGTTCCGGTACTTCGGCAATATCACGCAATGCATTGTAATCATTCATTCCCGTTACATTTACGGGCAATACTTCAACTTGGTATTGTTCAGAATTCAGAGTTATACTCTTATTGGAATATCTGTTATATAGTACAACAGGAGTGTATCGCAATTTCCATATACCTGAATCAAAAGATGTGATGTATATATTCTGGATGTATGTAATTATCCCATTATCAAGTACCGAATCTAAAGCATCCCGCTTTATAACTTCGATATGATTTGAAGTATCAGGAAGAAAATACCAATACTTAATTGCAAAAGTATCAGCATTAACATCTTTCAATTTGAGTTCTACCCTAATCTGCTGACCAATCAAAATCTTATCCCTATCGAAATTTATTGTAGCTGTTTGTGCTGATGCAACCGAGAATAATAATATGAAAAAAGAGCCTATAACACTTGCGTTACAGGCTCTTTTTAATAACGACACTGAATAATCAATATTATGAAACTGATTCATCAGTTATTACTTTTAAGTTAATTTAATCTACAGATTCTGCCCCTTCTACCATCACCATCACTTTGTTATTCAACACCTCTACAAATCCTTCGCGAATAGTGTAGCTAACGGTATTATGCTTATCCTTTAACACCTTTATCACCCCTTTTCCCAGAGCACATAC
>JAVBKF010000107.1:0-4190 GCA_031554215.1 Caryophanales bacterium | reverse complement strand
TTAACAGTACCTTTCATTTTAGGGCCTCCTTATTGGATGAAAAATATTGAAAAGGAGAACATCAGCCCAACACTTTAATCGAAAGCATGTACTTACAGACCAAAAACGTTTACTGTTGTTCAAATCCTTGCCACTTCATATATTATCACAGTTGAACACATAACACAAACGTTTTGAACAATATTTATTCAATTTGTTCCAAAAAGTTGAAATTCGAGTTATTCTCCTGATGGTTTCTTATGGAAAATACCCGGTTTCGGCATCATGTAACCACTCTGTTCAAGCTGTTTTAACCAGTTTTGCTTGTGCTCCCAGATTTTTGTTGCCTGCTCTTTGCTCATGACACCAAATTCAGCATATTTATCAATGATTTTCTTTTCGACTGCGAGTTTATCCTCAAATAGAGTGGCCAATTCTTCTTTTTGCTCAGTTGTTAATTTAATTTGAGGTGCCAATTTTTCTGTAGGCTGCTTATTTGTATCCGTTGCTGGTGTTTCTTGTACCTTAGGTGTTGTATTTTCTTCTGCATTTACTAACGGTGCTTGTCCAACACCTGCCAACATAAACATTGCCGCCAGTGCAGCATAGAAACTTTTCTTCATCGAGACTTCTCCTTTTTGTTTGAAGTGGTTTCTATTTGACACAAAAGCACCAAGAACGTCCAGAGACAATCTGAAATATGTACGCTAGATCGCTCTTTCACGATTGAACCCTGTTCTTTCCGGCACTTTTATTTCAAACGAAACCGTTTTACCTCGATTATTGTTTGCTGCTTATATGAGATTTATGCGTTATTTTTTCTGCTTCTTCCAAAACAATTGCACCGCGATACAGCCTTGCTGGTTTAAGCGGTATCTCAAGGGTTTTAGCAATGCGTTTCAAATCACGCACTTCTTGAGGCGTGACAATTGAAACGACCATTCCCTCTGCACCTTGTCGTCCTGTGCGCCCTGCGCGGTGAATGTATTTTGAACTGGCATCTGGCACATCCATGTTGATCACATATTCAAGTCCTGCGATATCAAGGCCCCGTGCCGCTACATCAGTTGCCATCAGCAGTGAATAATCTCCAGCACGAAAACCCTTGATTGCCGCTTCCCGTTCTTCTTTTTTTGAATCACCATGAATCATTGCGAGTCCTACTTTTCTGTAAAGTAACTTGTCAACGAGGACGGTCATGTTTCCGATATCATTAGAAAAAGCAAGGGCTCGAATCTGTGCACCTTTCACCAATTTCTCAAGCAACGAGATCTTGTCACGTTTATCACATGTTAAGTAGGCATGCGTTACACTATTCGCCTCACGCCTAATCTGCACCACTTCTGCTTCCGTCATCCACGATTGTGCAATCTCCCTCGTTTCATTTGGCAGTGTTGCAGAAAACAACAGTAGCTGGCGATCTTTCAATGTGCTTTTTAAGATTCTTGTAATGGTCGGCACATGTTCAGCTTGCAACAAGTAATCACCCTCATCGAGGACCATCGTTTTCACCGCATGCATTTTCATTTTCCTACGTTGAACGAGCTCATCAATCCGCCCTGGCGTACCAACTACAAATTGGGGCTTTTTCTTAAGCTTGTCCAGCTGCCGGTCCATTGCTACCCCACCGATAAAGGAAGCTACTTTCACATCGCTCCCCTTACACCAAGCACTCGCCACTTCAAATATCTGCATGACCAGCTCACGTGAAGACGCCAAAACAACAACTTGAATATTTTTATCACTAGCATCAATTCGCTCTAGGCAAGGTAGCATGTACGCCAGTGTCTTCCCCGTTCCAGTCGGTGATTCGGCGATGACATCTCGCCCGCTCATGACGAGGGGAAATGTTTGCTCCTGTACTGCTGTGGGCATACTGAAACCAGCATTCTCCCAATGTTTTTGTAAAAATGGTTTTAGATTCTCTATGATCATAATGGCTCCATTCAAATTTCGGATAGTTTTGATTGCTTTGGTTGAACTGAATAATAGAGCCTGCTGACTGTTCTAGTTTTTACATCAAAACAGTTAGCACGCTCGCATGCAGCAGCATTTCTATAGCATGCACGATAATCGTAGCACAATTTCATCTAACCTCGAATAGGATGATTTTAGCGTTTTTTCATCCGTCTAGCTGTTCCAGTTGATAACGTTGGGCCTTTCACCTCTTTTGTTATCACTTCCTTGTTTTGTTTGCTTCGCTTAAACATGCCCAAAACGAGCAGTAAGGTACCGACAAAAACAAGGCTCCAGGAGAATAGCGGACCACCAACATTGGGTCCTAATTGATTAGCAAGTGCAATTAACAGGTAGGCATAGCCAAACCATTCGTATGTGGAAACTCTTTTCATATTTTCCTCCTTGTATTTGCAATCAAGCGTAGATTACATTTTTCGGTTATATGTATTATAATATGATTGATATGATTTAAAAAGGAGTTTTAACTATGCCAGAGAAAAAGAAAGTTAGTTTGCAGGATCTTGTGCAGCAGAAGCTGAATAAGAAGAAGGATCTACAGGACGATGGTAAGCTTTCTTCAAAGCCAGTTCAGACCCAAGGTATGAAAAGTCAGCTCACGAAGAAGCCATCTAATACGCGCCGGAAAATGGGCGTATAACCTAAATGATGTTAGTGAGAGCAAGGCATTCCGTAGAAATACTGATGCCTTGTTTTTTTTGGACAGAATTAGCGATGATACAGTTGTTATGAAGTGGACCCAAAGTCAAGGACAATGATAAAAAGCCTAGGCAGTCAAAAGCTGATTCCTGAATTGAACAGGGGTCAGCTTTTTCAATCCCCATTGAAATCTAAAGTGATTATAATAATTCATATAATCATCAATTAAGAGAAACAGTTCATCAAAAGATGTACAGCTTTTGAAATCTATTTCATCTTTCATGTGACCAAAAAAAGATTCTTGAGGAGCGTTGTCCCAGCAGTTCCCACGTCTAGACATGGACTGACCTAACTTGTATTTTTTTAGAAGGATTTGGTATTTCGGACTGGTATAGTGGACACCTTGGTCCGAGTGAATAAAGGCATCTTTGCTTAGTAATCCTTTATGCTGTTTCATCAGCTTTTCAATGATATCTGTGGCGATATCAAGGGTAAGGCGACATTTGATAGATGATACGACAAAATTTCATTTGAAGAGGCGTCTTTAATGGTTGATAGATAGGCTGTGGATGATGGCCCGTAAGGCATATAAGTAATATCTGTCAATAAGACTTTACCGGCTATTTCCTGTTTGAAATTCCTATTTAAAAAATTTGGCACAACGGTATGTTCTCTAGTTGCCTTCATCATTCTGCGGTATGGATTAGCTTTTCTGATTGGGCAAAAGATTCCGTATTTCCGCATGATCCTCTGTATGCACTTTCTGTTGAGTATGACATTAAATTCATGTTCTAATACCATTTTTATTGATGGTGAGCCCTTCTTGTATCCTCTATGCTTACATGCTTTAAGAATCAAATCCCGAAGCTTTACATCTAGCTCCTCACGTCGACTACGTTGATTCGATGATTTTAGATAATTGTAATAGCCAGATCTTGAGACGTCTGCTGTTTTACATAGATGACTAACCATAGTTTTATGCACAGAACTCGAAGTGATTTTATTAATCAGTTCATAGATTAAGGTAGCTCTTAACTCACTGTTTCTCACCCGCCTTTCTTGCAGCTCGATTTTTTTTAATAGTTCTGCCTCTGCTTTCCAGTATTCGATTTCAGCATCCTTTTTGGCAATGACTTCATCTGTTGACAATTCTCGCTTAACGGACGTCCGCTGTTAAACTTCCGTGTGTCTCTAAGCCCCATTTCTCCACACTCTTTGTAGTTTCTTTGCCACCTTTTACTTGCACTCCAAATTCTGTAACCTCCTAATATCTCTGTTTCAAATCCTGCATCATTAAAGATTTTAGTTGGTGTTTTTTTGTTTTCTATTTCAGCTATAAACAGTGATTTAAATTCGTCTGTGTAAGTAATTCCTTTACCACTTACCTTTCTAACAAATCTATTTTTCGATAGCGTTTCAATTTCCTTTTCTGTAAATGTTTTTTTACTCACTTTTCTCGTAAGCGTCAAACCATGGACACCTGTGAAGAGAGGCAAAGAAGATGTAAACTCTAAGAAAAAAGGAGGGCATCTGAATGCTAAACATAAACAAGGTGAAGCTATTCCATCTAGCAGGAGGAGCAACAGACCTCAGAA
>JAVBKF010000092.1:0-12929 GCA_031554215.1 Caryophanales bacterium | reverse complement strand
TGATCGTTCTTGTGCTTTATTTTGTAATCAGCTCAGCAATTGTCCGAAAAAAGCGTGAGCTAGGAATTCAAAAAGCACTTGGATTTACCACTTTTCAGTTAATGAACCAGCTGTCGATTCACTTTATGACGCCTGTTATTTCAGGAACAATTGTAGGTGTATTACTAGGTGCAACTGGGACAAATACACTGATGTCTTTTGTGCAGCGAGGAATGGGCGTTATGAAAGCAGAGTACATTATCAAGCCTAGTTGGATGCTAGCTTTCGCGCTGCTATTTATCCTGACTTCCTATGTAAGTGCCCTGTTGATTGCATATCGAATTCGCAAAATATCTGCTTATGCACTTGTAAGTGAGTAGAAGATTGCCCCTAAATAAAAATTCGGAGATTTAAGAATTGGTTATGAAATATGGAAAGCCGTTTAAGGCTATCCATGAGAAAAAGAGGTTATCTGTGATAGATAGCCTCTTTTTTGAAGTGGGCTGTAGAAAATGAAATGATAAACGAGCCTGAATTGTTAGCTTGGCTTATCCACTTGTCCAGTGCTGATGGCGTCAGCTCATACTCTCTGATAATGTCCGTCTTTCTCTTGCCATTTTGGTACAGTTGTACCATCTGTTTTTTGAATTCTGCTGTGAATGTTCTTCTTGCTCTCTTGGTCATGTCTTTTACCTCTTTTCTTTCTATTTTACATGACCCTTAATTTTTTTGTTCAGTTTATTGTAGCCCTACCAAATGCAATTAACAAACTCAAGGAGTTCATAATAAGTAAGGTTGTTCTTTTTTTACGAAGCGCGCTTCCGGTAAAGAATCGGGCTTCTTTTCATATAGGCAATTGGTACACTCCATACATGGACTAACCGCGTAAACGGCCATATGCCTACTAGAATAAAAGAAAGAATGATGTGGAGTTTAAACCCAAGTGGTGCACTGACCATGAGTGCGGGGTCAGGGGAAAATGTCAATAATCCTCTAAACCAGGGGCTTACCGTCTCCCTATAATCAAATTGATGATGCACGGCATTGCCAATCAGTGTATTGTAAAGTCCAACGACAACAATTAAAAACAAGAGAATAATTGTGATATAATCTCCCAAATCACTTGTTGCACGCACACGTTTATTGGTAAGGCGACGGCTCATTAGTAAATAGACACCGATAAGAGCCATGATTCCAGCAGCACCACCAACATAAATTGCACCAATATGATAGGCAGTTTCACTGATCCCAATACTCTCAAGCCATGATTTAGGGATTAGTAATCCAATCACATGACCAAAAAAGATGAAGAGAAGCCCAACATGAAACAGCATACTCCCGATACGTAAACGCTTCTTCTCGAGAAACTCACTAGATTTAGCTGTCCAGCTGAGTTGGTCCGTATTGTAACGAAAGATATGAGCGATGATGAAAATGGTGATCATTAAGTAGGGAAAAATGACCCAAACAAATTGCTCCATCTAATCTCCCACCTTTACTAAAATCATTTTTTTACTGACAGTCAAACAGCAGGTAAGCAGCGACTGATACACAGAATCTATCGTACCGAGTTCTTGTACTAACTGTTCAATCATTTCTAGAAAACTATTCAGCAGATTACAAGCAATCGTTAGCGGCGCAACAGATGCAAATTCTAACACAACTGGGAGAAAGTCAGATAACTCTTCATCCGTTAATGTAAAACCATACTCATTGTAGAGTGTCTTTAACTCAACGAGAATCATCCCACGTTCTCGCTGCTCTCCTGCCTTTAAATAGCTTAGGTATAGCGTACGCTTATCGTTAAAATCAAATACGTTTACAAAATGCGCTTCTAGCTGCTCAAGCGAATATTCACTGATTTCCTGTAGAAAGGTCAACAAACTCGCTTTGCTATCTTCATCGACCAACTGACTCACTTCCTCAGTTAAATCACCAATGTGAAGCCACTCTTTATTTGGATATTGCAACAAATAGGAAATCATTTTCAACACATCACGAAAGTCAGCCTCGGGTCCCGAAGCTTTGAAATCAGTCACTTGAACCATCTGTACCACCTACCTTACAAGTATTGCAATCGAAAGAATAACCTGCTTCCCCCTGCTGGTGATAGAGGTTTTCAAAATCGCTTTTATCCGATGTTGGAATCACAAAGCGATCTTCATACTTTGCAATCGCTAGAATGCGGTACATTTCCTCGATGACATCAGGACGTAGACCCGAAGCTTTAAAAATACTTTCATCCGTTATTTTGCCAAGCGTTTTATTCCGCATATGTTGGCGCATGACGACCATTTTCTGCAATACGGACTCAATCACTGCTGTATCCCCTGCAGTAAGCAAATTTGCCAAATAGTCAATCGGTATCCGCATGTCGCGAATGGCAGGAAACATCTCTTCAAGCTTTCCTTTTGAATCTTTTCCTTCGACAAGTGAGGTAAACGGACTCAGTGGTGGCACGTACCACACCATTGGCAATGTTCGATATTCAGGGTGCAGTGGCAACGCAATTTGGTACTGAATGGCTAGTTTATAAACAGGAGAATTTTGTGCTGCTGTCAGCCATTCCTCAGAAATACCATCTTTTCTTGCTTGGGCGATGATTGCTGGGTCATTTGGATCTAAAAATAATTCTAATTGGTTTTGATAAAGGTCCTTATCACTTGGTGACGATGCTACTGCCTGAACGCGGTCAGCATCATAGAGCAAGACACCAATATAACGCATACGCCCTGTACATGTTTCTGAACATACTGTCGGTAACCCTGCCTCGATTCTTGGAAAACAAAATGTACATTTCTCCGCTTTTTGCGTTTCCCAATTGAAGTAAACTTTCTTATATGGGCAACCGCTCATACAATAACGCCAGCCCCGACACTGCTCCTGATCGACCAGTACGATCCCATCCTCATCCCGTTTGTAGATTGCACCAGAAGGGCACGAAGCAACGCAACTTGGATTTAAACAATGTTCACAGATTCTCGGTAAGTACATCATGAAAGCCTGATCAAGTTCAAATTTAACAGACGCTTCAATGCCTCTTAGGTTAGGATCACGACGCCCAGTTACATGCGCACCTGCAAGGTCATCTTCCCAATTCGGTCCCCACTTCAAATCGATATTTTCACCGGTCAAAAGGCTTTTTGGACGTGCCACTGGTTGATGTTTCTTCGGACCACTGCCGATTAAGGTTTCATAGTTGTATGACCACGGCTCATAGTAATCATCGACTGTAGGCATATCTGGATTATGAAAGATTCTGCCTAAGGCAATCTTTTCTAGCTTACTACCTGATTTCAGCGCTAATTTGCCATTCTTCAGTTTCCAGCCACCCTTATATTTCTGCTGATCTTCCCACTCTACCGGATAGCCCATTCCAGGTTTTGTCTCAACATTATTGAACCACATATATTCTGCACCAGACCGGTTCGTCCATGTATTTTTGCAAGTCACACTACACGTATGACAGCCAATGCATTTATCAAGGTTCATTACCATCGCTACTTGCGCTTTAATCTTCAAGCCATGATACCTCCTTCATTCTTCGGACGCTCACATATAAGTCACGTTGGTTGCCAATTGGCCCATAATAATTGAATCCATAACTAAGCTGGGCATAGCCACCAATAATTTGCGTCGGCTTTACATGAATCTTCGTCGGGCTATTATGTGTCCCCCCACGATCTCCAGTAATATTGGAACCAGGCGTGTTAATATGTCGGTCCTGCGCATGGTACATGAACAGCGTTCCCTTTGGCATTCGGTGACTAACAACTGCTCTCGCGGTCACGACACCATTACGGTTATACACTTCAACCCAATCATTATCAGCTATTCCAGCCGACTCGGCATCAATATCACTCATCCAGACATTCGGACCACCACGGAACAGGCTGAGCATCATCAGGTTATCCTGATACGTACTATGAATATTCCATTTTCCATGCGGTGTTAAATAACGAAGTGTAATCTCTTTCCTGTCCTTTTCTGGCAAACGGTCACGATTGGCAAACACCATCTCCGGTAGCGTCGGTTTATATACCGGGAAGTTCTCACCATATTCCGTAATAATTTCATGGTCTAGATAGAAGTGTTGTCGACCAGTGAGGGTACGGAATGGTACCAATCGTTCGATATTCGTTGTAAAAGGAGAATACCTACGGTCTCCTTTATTCGATCCTGTAAATATCGGTGTCGGAATCACCTTACGTGGCTGTGCCGTAATGTCGCCGAAAGTAATTTGTTCCCCGGCTCTATCCGCTGCAATATCTTTTAGGACAAGTCCAGTCTTCTCTTCCTCGGCAGCCCATGCTTTCATGACAACTTTTCCGTTGGTCGCACTCGATAAAGCAAGCATTGCCTCAGCGGCTTTACGCCCTGTCTCAATGCTAGGTAGCCCGTTCGTTTTTCCTGGCGCTGTGCTCACACCATTCATCCCTTTTAACTGTTGATACTGTTCAGCAACAGAGAATGAGATACCATGTACACCAATTGGATTCTTCTCAACAATTGGTCCAAGCGAGATAAACTGCTCGTAAATCTGTCTATAGTCACGCTCAACAAATGTCAGTCTAGGCATTGTTAAACCTGGAATCGCATCAACCTCGCCCTTTTTCCAATCGAGTACTTTCCCATGTGGTTGGGCAATTTCATCCGGTGAATCATGCAGCAATGGTGTTGCCACCAAATCTTTCACTGGTCCATCAAAATGATTTTCCGCCATCTCTGAGAATTTCTTCGCAATCCCCTTAAACGTATCCCAATCAGAATGCGATTCCCATGCTGGGTTAATCGCTGGATTGAACGGATGTACGAATGGATGCATGTCCGTACTACTAATATCATGCTTTTCGTACCAAGTAGCAGCAGGTAGAACAATATCCGAGTACATGGCATTGCCTGCCATTCGGAAATCAATGCTGACAAACAAATCTAATTTCCCTTCAGCACCTTCTTCTCTCCAAACCATCTCCTCTGGCTTCATTGCACTATTCTCTTCGCCAAGGATACCGGAAGAAGTACCCAGTAAATGTTTCAGAAAGTACTCATGCCCCTTCCCAGAACTTGAAATTAAGTTGGAGCGCCAAACAAACATGTTTCGCGGGAAGTTACTTGGATTATCTGGATCCTCGATTGCAAATGCCATCTTCCCTGTTTTTAATTCATCAACGACATGCTGGATAGCCTCTTCATTAGAATGCTTACCAACTGCCGCCGCTTCCTTATACAAATGAAGTGAGTTCTTATTAAATTGCGGATAGGACGGGAGCCATCCGAGTCTTGCCGCTAGCACATTGTAGTCAGCAGAATGCTGATAGCGAGCCTCTTTCACAAGTGGGTTCGAGAGCTCGTTCAAATCGGTTTCTTCATAACGCCACTGATCCGTTGCGAAATAGTAGAATGATGTTGCATTCTGTAAGCGAGGCGGCAAGGCCCAATCACGTCCAAAGGCAATCGTTCCCCACCCTTCTGGTACACGGCATTTTTCCTGCCCAACATAATGCGCCCATCCACCACCGTTCACACCTTGACAACCCGTTAGTAAGACAAGATTGAGAATGCTACGATAGATCGTATCGCCATTAAACCAATGGTTAATACCTGCGCCCATGATAATCATTGAACGCCCTTCCGTGTCAATCGCATTCTGGGCAAACTCTCTAGCAATCTTTGTGACCAAATGTTGGTCGATTCCAGAAATAGATTCCTGCCAAGCTGGAGAATAGGTTTGATCAACGCCTGCTCCGCCTGCCGGAATACCGTCACGATCGACACCATAATGCGCCAGCATCACATCAAAAACAGTTGCAACAACTACCACTTCCCCAGAAGCCGTCTTCACTTGTTTCACAGGCACAGTACGGGATACAAATTCCTTGCCCTCTCCAAAATAGGGAAACTTCACCGTCACAAAGTCATCCTCTTGTCCTAGGACAGTCATTTCCGGATCAAACGACGTTCCTTCTTCATCACTAGGCTTTAAATTCCACTGCCCTTTATTTCCCCAGCGATGGCCAATACTCCCATTTGGAAAAACAATATTTTTCGTATCCTTATCAATGACAGCCGTCTTCCACTCCGCACGTGGATACGGCATCCCAAGATCGCTCGCAGTTAAAAAGCGATCAGATACATACGCATCACCATCATGCTTCTTAAGCGTAATAAGATACGGTAAATCCGTATATTTTTTGGCGTACTGATAGAAATAGTCCGTTTGCTGATCCACATAGAATTCTTTTAAAATCACATAGGTCATCGCTTGTGCTAGTGCAGCATCTTCACCAGGATTCACCTTCAGCCAGTCATCCGCAAACTTAACATTTTCAGCATAATCTGGACTGACCGTGACAACTTTCGTTCCTTTGTAACGTACCTCAGTCATGAAGTGAGCATCTGGTGTTCTTGTCATTGGGACATTTGAACCCCACATCATCAAGTAACCGGCATTATACCAGTCACTACTCTCGGGTACATCCGTTTGCTCACCCCAAATTTGAGGAGACGCTGGCGGTAAATCAGCATACCAGTCATAGAAACTGAGCATTGGTGCACCAATCATTGACAGAAAACGGCTACCTGCTGCATAGCTAACCATCGACATCGCTGGAATTGGCGTGAAACCAGCAACTCGGTCAGGACCATATGTCTGATTCGTGTAAATGAGTGAAGCTGCAATCAGTTCGTTGACCTCCTCAGCCTTCGCCCGAACAAAACCACCTTTACCTCTTGCCTGTTTATACGCTTTTGCTTTCTCAGGGTTCTCAACAATACTCGCCCATGCCTTTACAGGGTCTTTCTCCACCGCTAATGCTTCGCGGTACATTTTCAGCAAAATCCCCCTAATATAGGGATACTTCACACGTAATGGGCTATACACATACCAAGAAAAACTGGCACCACGAGGACATCCACGCGGCTCAAATTCCGGCATGTCAGGACCACAACTTGGATAATCAGTTTGCTGATTTTCCCAAGTAATAATTCCTTCTTTGACAAATACCTTCCAACTACATGAACCTGTACAATTGACACCATGCGTCGTCCGTACAACCTTGTCATGCTGCCAGCGATCACGATAAATCTTCTCCCAATCGCGGTCCCCTTCCTGTACCTCGCTCCAATCATTCGCAAGCTTTTCCGTCGGTTTAAAAAAACGTAGTTTCTTCATAAAATTCGTTTGCTTTTTCATGCAGTATTCTCATCTCCTTTTACATGCTTCATCACTTTTTAAGCGACCTTTTTCATTTGTAGCTCTGCTTTTGTACGAAGATAGTAGTACCAGCAAAGAAACAGACTAAGCGCATAAGTTGCGAGTATCAAATAAAAGCTATTGTAAATAGAATCGTTCGCAATCGAACTTTTGAATATCATTGGAATAATGAATGCGCCATATGCAGCAATTGCTGCTGTGAAGCCTAACACAGGTGCCGTTTGCTTCGTGTTGAAAATATTTGGAATCATTTGGAACACAGAACCATTGGCAACCCCTGTACTTGTGAATAATAGTAAGAACATGATCAAATAGCCAACGAAATTACTCTGTGCTAGGAAGAACATCACACCGAAAGTACAGAGAACCATCGAAACAAATGAAATCATGGTCACAATTGCACCGCCCAAACGATCGCCTAACCAACCACCAACTGACCTAGCTAGAGCACCAACAAGCGGTCCAAGAAATACATACTTTAATGAATCTACTTCAGGAAAAGATATCCCCATTAATAAGCCAAATGCAGCTGAATAACCAATAAACGAACCAAAACTTGATGTGTAAATCATCGTCATAATCCACGTATGCTTGTTCTTAAAAATAACAGTTTGTTCTTTAAATGTTTGACTTGAAACTTGTAAGTTATCCATCCCGAACATGGCCATAACTGATACAATCAAAATTGGAATAACCCAAATGAATGCAGCATTTTGCAGCCAAATTTCATCACCATTTTCCATCATTTGTCCAGCACCGAAAATACCAGCAAACGTCCCGGAAGCAATAATGAGTGGTGTTACAAATTGCACAACACTCACGCCAAGGTTACCAAGACCACCATTAATCCCATTTGCTGTCCCTTTCAAGCGTTTCGGAAAAAAGAAACTAATATTCGCCATTGATGAAGAGAAATTACCGCCACCAATACCACATAATGCTGCCAGAATAGCCAGTGTCATAAAAGAGGTATCTGGATTCTGTACAGCGATACCAATACCAATTGCAGGTATCAGTAAAATTAATGTACTAAAAACTGTCCAATTCTTCCCGCCAATAGCCCCAGGCATGAAAGTGAAAAATAATCGGAGTGTTGCCCCAAAAAATCCCGGTAATGCAGCTAAAATGAACAGCTCACTATCTGTAAAGTTGAAACCAACATCATTGAGCTTGATCGCAACTACGGACCAAATTTGCCATGTAATAAACGCTAACATTAATGCTGGAACAGAAATCCAAAGATTTCGATTCGCGCGGCGCTTCCCTTCTTCCTCCCAAAATTGTTGATTCTCTGGTTCCCACTTCGTGATTCTTGCCATCAATAAACACCCTTTCAGTCTTTTTATAAATGCTAGGGACATACTTATCCAAAGTCTACAATAGACCCTTTCTGCCAGATTAACATCAGGCAAATCCCTCAATTTATTAAGAAAAAAACCGTATTTACACCTAGAAACGGGGCTTAATCAGTACGTAAAAAATGATCAAATAGGGAATGAATAGGCCGGTATTGGGAATGACAATAGTAAAAGAAAGCAGAAAATCATTCAGAACCATTTCAGCCGATTAAATGCACTTCCTTGTTGCACAAAAAAACACCCCTGATATTGGTTACTTCCCAATATCAGGGGTGTTGCTATAAGGTAAGCTTAAAGCGTCATCTGTACAGTTCGTTACTGTACCTTCACCCAGATAAAATCATAAGCATCAATCATTATTTCAGGTCCAGCAGGTTCACCAGTCAGCAGGTTCCTTCCTTCAGGTAACTGAACTGAAACCAGTTTGGTCGTCACATTCACTACGAAATAGACAACATCATTTGTCTCGTCGTTTACACGTTTGAGACCAAATAACCCACTTCCTAGATCGATGACTTCCTGACGAGCAAATGGTGAAAATGCTTTTTCCTGCTTCCGGACCATCAGCATCTGCTGTAGCTTGCCATAAATGGCTTTTCGTCTTGTACTTGTTTCTAGCTCAGATACAATTTGATCATAGGCAAACTTTTCACGGTTAATCCGGCGATTAATGCCTGATGCTAGTAGTCCTTCTCTATCGTTTTGCGAGCCAAGGAGAGAATGGTAGTAAATTGCAGGCACACCAATCACAGAAAGCAAAATAGCATGGGCCGCAATCATTTTCTTCACTTGTTGTTCTTCACTCGTATCTTCATCTTTGTTCACTAACGCATCTGAATAGTTGATATTCAATTCATAAATCGTTTGACTTCCATCTGGATTGGCTTTGTAAGAAACACGACCACCGTTCGCTTCAACTTTCGTTGCTAACAATTGTCTTTCTGCTTCCGTCAAAATCCCCTCAGTCGGGCGCATACCAATACCATCATGACTGGCTAGAAAGTTGAAAAAAGTTGCTGAGTCAGAAACTTGATCAATTGTCTTCGCCCAAGCCGTAAGTTTGGTTGTATCATGTGTCGTTAGTGAGAATAAGACCAATGGCGGTAAGGAAAATTGATAAATCATATGCGCTTCGTTTGTACGATCTCCGAAGTAACTCATATTCTCCTGATGCGGTACATTCACTTCTGTAATCACTTGCGTATTTGGTGAAACTTCGTCAAGGAGCAACCGCCACAACTGAATCACTGCATGCGTTTCCGGTAAATGAATGCACGATGTTCCAGATGCCTTCCATAGAAAGCCGATCGCATCGAGGCGGATGCTACTGCCACCTTGATAGGCGTAAGAAATTAGAATATCTGTCAACTCTTTTAGCACAGGGAAATGCGCAGCATTGACATCAACTTGATCCTCACTAAAAGTTGTCCAAGCTGTTTTCTCACCCATCTCTCCCTCGTAATGATGAAATAGAAGTGATGTTCTTGGGCGAACGACCTGAGTGGCATCAAAGTTCGGGTCTTCGGGAATAAAATAGTTGGCATATTGCTCATCGCCACTCAGATACCCTTGAAACCAACGACTTGATCTCGAAATATGATTTGCGACAAAATCAAACATCATCCGGTAATGCACTGACAATGCCTCGACATCGTTCCAATCCCCTAAATCTGGATGAATTTCACGATAATCTGTCACAGAAAATCCGTCATCAGAAGTATAGGGAAACATCGGAAGTAGGTGGACATCTGTGATAACATCGCCTACTTGATGTTGAAGAAATTTCAACAACGTTTGAAGCGTTGGCGTCCCTTGTTCATAAATGCTATCACCATACGTAATCAGATACACATTCTCCTCTGAAACAGGTGCTTTCACTGACCATTTTTTCTGTTTCCAATCAGCAAGCAGTTGGAGCATTTCATCTAAGTAGTAAGCTTGATAGGCTTCTCCGTAGATTTCTTTTAATAATTTCTCTATTTTTTCTTTAACGGTTTTCTTCATTAGATCGTCCCCTATGATAATTTCAGCGTACAATATCCCTTCGCTGGGATTGTCCATAACCCTTTGTTGTCCATCTGCTTTTCTTCAAACAGATTTGTCTCAACTTGGTTTGTGAACACGGATGATGCCACTGTGAACGATTGCGTTTGGTTGGTTGGATTAAAGAACCGGACAATTACGCCATCGGCATCATAGGCTTGTTTGCATGTGCTAGTGAATATTTCATCATTATCGATTGAGAATAACGAATGTGATGCCTTTGCTTCTCGCACTGGGTAAGGCAATTCAAAACGCTCTATTCTCTCCTCATACGAGTTGAGTGATTGACTTTGATAGCTCGTATAGTGTTGACGATAGCCATCCGTTAATCTAAACATCGTCGCTGCTTCAAGCGGCTGATCCATCAGTACAATCGCATAGTCAAATGCCAATTCTTTCAAAAGTTGTGCATCAGGCGTATAGACAACCTTATTATTGATACCCGAAGCACGCCCTGGACGCCAACTGAGATCATCTTTTCCTAAGAGTCCAACACTCCGGAACAGTGTCAGCGCAAGTTCATTCGTCTCTGTTAGGATTTCATATTCTTTTAACGCACTCGTTATTGTGCTAAAAGTTTTCCCTGCCTCACTCACCGCCACAAAATTCTCCAACGGATAGATCGGCACAGGTGCCTCAGCGAAGCCTTGCGCTTTCCATGTTTTCATGCGTACAGATTGAACTGGGCGCTCGATGATGCTAAACGCTTGATCAGCAAATGAGTGATTTACTTGACTGATTCCAGTGGACAACAGTACACGGATCCTGTGATCCATACAAGCGTTGTTCATTGTATGTTTGACTCGTAGCATGGCCTCACCTTGGTTCAATGTTAGCTCTGTGATAATTGTGACCAAAGTTGATTGCTGACTACGCGTTGTCCTATCGAGGTGATTCGGCAACATTGCGGTTGTTTCCACTACCATTTTCTGCACTAAATCTCCCTTATCAACCGACAGCAATTTCACTTGATCCAAATAGATTGGCTGATCGCCTTCAAGTGGAGAGAAATCGTAAGAATCACCTGCATCTGCAACATCCTCAAAACGTAAGAAGTTTGGAATTTCTTGACCTGATAATTGATTGTTCAGCTTCAATTGTCCAGCATTGAAAGTGACTTTCAATGTGGTATTCTCAATGGCAGTATCGACAGTCTTACTTGTGGCAGGTAATGCCCGTACCGCTTCGTTGACAAGGAAAGTCTCGTACCCCATCGCTGCAACATTCTCCACATGCATCTTGATCACTGTTCGGTAATAACCAGGCACAGCCACTTCTTTTTCACCCTCAGCAGTCACAACGATTTGCTTCCCGCCAGAAACTGTTTCCTGCTGAATCATTTCAATTGGCAACGAGTTACCCGCAAGCGTTTGCAGTTCAAATGTTGCCGATTTCGTGAAGACTACTTGCTGGGCAACACCTGTAAATGGTTTCGTATTCGTGTTGAAGAAAACAAGGGCATTTTCTTTACCTAATTGGTTACAAATTGCCTTAGTCAACTGCTTTTTGACAACGTTTAGCAAAGCATCAACGGTACGGTCCACTTTGCCAAGTCGCGTCAATATATCACGGTTTGTATCATCTGAATTACAGCCACCAATGCTATCATGGGCGTGAACATCAAAGAGATATTTCCACATTTGATCTAACCAAACGGATGGATATGATAATCCCAGCGTCCCGCCAATCACTGCCAGTGGCTCTAAACGATACAATATTTTATTTTCAATTTGATAATTTAATTGTTTTAAATCCATCCTTTGGGAACGGATCGTGTGATGAATGCGCGATTTCTGTGTCGCAATCAATTCCCCTTCGATGACGTTAGTGAAGTCGCCATCTTTCCATGCTGCTTCCATGAAGGTTTCATAATCTGACAGCTTAAACTCAAATTGCTGATCATTTTCATTTAATTGTTTCACAACAGCTGGAAACTGGGTACGAACGAGCACTTGGTCACCACCAGATGGCAACAATAAGTGATTACTACTTTGATTCATCTCGGCGAGTGAGTTCAGAAGGGGAATCAGTCGTTCCTTGTGGTACGCCTCATCCGCTGCCAAAAACTTTCCTGGTCCATAACCAAAATAAATGTTATTCGCTTTCACTGATTTACCGTCTGGACTCTTCCAAACAAAATTCAAATCGCTTTGTAGCTGATCGGTATAAAGTCCACGTTGTAAAATACTATAGTCAATACCAAAACCACTGAAAATGGATGGCAAATACATATTTTGACCAAAAATATCGGGTAGGTAGCCGTTGTTCATCGAGTGTCCAAAAGCGGTCGCTAGTTTAGTGCCATAAAGTAAATTACGAATAACAGATTCCTTATT
>JAVBKF010000030.1:0-9153 GCA_031554215.1 Caryophanales bacterium | reverse complement strand
AATGAATTTTGTGACGTTTTTCAGCTCTAGGGCAGTCTCTTTCTCATCCATACTTAACCTCCTCTTATATTACGAAACACCGATTGTTCACAACCAATCCCTTAGACAGAAATTTTGCATAGATATCCCTGCAAATCTCGTAATTTTTTCTTACTTCTCCATTTTTTCGTTCGTAGATTCAGATTGAGCAAGGTTTGAAGCCGTCTTTTAACGACTAACTCTTTATGCATTCATTAGCGAATTTCACCTAGGTTGTGTCTGAACAAGAATTTTCCAATTAACGAGGGAGGGCCATCAACAGTTGCTTCACGATCGTTTCAGACTGTTTTGACCTACACGCTACTTGCTAATCTCCAGTGCAGATTAGTGTATCGCGAGAAAATCGCAAATAGTGATCATATATGCCGCTTGCGTCAATTTAGCAAACAGCAGGGACAGCGCACGTCGCCCTAGAGAAGCTTTGTAACAACGTACTGCTAAGACTTTTTTTCAACAAGTTAAGCGGAAATTTCTTCATAAAGCTTCTTAAATCCTTTTCAGACATATCCTAGTCCATCATAATGAATTTCATTATGATCTGCAATTTCTTAGCCCTATTTTACTAATAAGCCACAAAATAAGACTTTAGCAGTTGCTTCTTCACATTTGATGCTAATAAAATGAAATGAACATTATCATTGCAGCAAAATCTCCTTGCAAAATTTTTTACCCTTTTTATTTTATATTTTAATTGCAGAAATTTCTGATTATTTATTTAAAGATGATGAATTCAGTTTCGAGAGACATGTTTCGTAAGAATTGCGTTTGTTCCTTGATAACCAAGAAACGGTTGATCAATGGTAATCATTCGTTCACCTAATCTTGCAGGCTTTATTTCAGAAGAATTAGCACTGTAATCCTTGCGAGATGCAAATCCATTATTGAGATGTGGATTTGATACAATTTTGATCAATAGCGATCAATTTAATCGGTTGTTGGTTAGGGTGTACAATCTAAAATACTATAGTAGTCGGGTTGTTTTATCACCGTATTTTGACTACAATGAAGAGTGAGATATTCGATTCATTGAAAGGACAGGTGAATAAAATGGGATTTTTAAATGGCATCATGGGTAATGCATCACAAATGTCAAAAGAGAAGGCACAAAAGGATTATGGTCATATTCTTGCAACGGATGAGGAAATTGAAGTCGCTTATCTTATCGTGAGGGATGCGATTATTTTCACACAGAAAAGATTGATTTTAGTGGATGTTCAGGGCATGACTGGCAAGAAAGTTGAATACCTATCTATCCCATATCGACATATTAATCGATTTTCAGTTGAATCTGCAGGAACGTTTGATCTTGATGCTGATTTAAAACTTTGGGTTTCTGGACACGGTGAACCAATTGTAAAGAAATTTAACAAGAATGTGAGTGTCTATGAGGTACAAGCAATTTTAGCACAAGCAATTGCCAATCAATAGTTTGCTACAACATCGTCTAAATCATTTGTGTTCTGGTTGACTGGGTGAGCTAATCCACCAGTTTAATAGTGAAGGATATCAGGGCTTCAGTTGCCTTGGTATTTTTTTATGGTGATAAACGGCTTTTCATATCACGGACAGTGACAAGCTGGTGTACACGTTCAATTGCCGTGAGAAAGCCCTGCGTCAAATGTGGTGGGCAGTCTTTGTGATACCTACCTTGATGCAGGCAGCTTTTCTCCAGTGGTAGAAATGATGTCTGTGAACTGCTTCCCGCCCTGCTGTTGAAACTATTTTTCGCCCGCTATGTCTACCATGATGTTTCAAACTCCTAGCGACAAATTTTCCCTGAGCCATTTTGAATAAAGTGGTGTATTTCTTCAACAGAAAAGGCGTTACAATCTCCTGAAATCGTGTGTTTAAGCGCTGATGATGCTGTTGCAAACGCAATAAGTTCCTCTGGCGCCTTCATTTCTAGAATCCCATAAAGCACGCCTGCTGCGAAGGCATCCCCTCCGCCAACGCGATCTACAATGTTTGTCATTTGGTGTAGTTTTGATTGATAAAGAATCCCATCAACAAATAAATTTCCTTGCAAGTCATTGTGCGAAGCTGTATGGACTGCTCGAAAAGTGGCATACATATAGGCAATATTCGGATAGCGCTCTTGTACTTGCCTGTAGTATGCAGAAAGCTGTTCCTCCCGGCTGTTCCTCTCCTCCGATTTTTCAAGACCTAGCAAATGAATTGCATCTAGTTCACCAAATGAGCAAATATCAACATATGGTAATAAAGGCCTCAGTGCCTCCGAGGCTTCTTGGTGCGACCAAAGCGTTGCGCGATAATTGAAATCGAGACTGACTTTCACGCCAAGTTCTTTCGCTTTCTGAAAAGCAACTAGTACGAGCTCACGTAGTGTGGCTGACAATGCAAGGGTAATTCCTGAAACGTGAAATAATGCTGCATCTCGAAATATTTCCTCAAAATCAAGCTCCTCAATCGTCATCATCGAAAAGCTCGAGTATTTTCTATCATAGAGAACCTGCGTGCTTCTTTCACCATTACCTGATTCTAAATAGTAAGTACCCAGTCTACTCCCGCCTGTCAGTACATAATCGGGATGAACCCCTTGCGCTCGTAAATGCCTGAGAGCGCCTTGCCCTAACGGATTTTCAGGCACCTTACTAACAAAATAAGCATGATACCCAAACTGAGCAAGGGAAGCTGCAACGTTTGCTTCTCCCCCGCCATAATGAACCCGCAAAGTTTCTGCACTGGAAAGCCTGTCGCCAACACTGGCCGAAAGCCTGAGCATGATTTCCCCCAGCGTAACAATTTTTTTCATTATGATATCCCTCTTGCTTCTTTTACTTTCCTTACATATTCTTTTGCATACGCTGTTACTTGGTCAAAATCACCGGTTTTCGCCGGGGCAACCAAGTTTCCGCCAATCCCTACCGCAACACATCCGTACCGAATCCACTCGTCTATATTCTCTAAATTTACGCCGCCAGTTGGCATGATATTAATCTGCGGAAGCGGTGCTTTAACCGTTTTGACAAAGTCAGGTCCAAATGCGCTACCCGGGAACAATTTCACTATATCTGCACCAAATGCGAGTGCTGTCTTCATTTCAGTAATCGTCATACAACCTGGCATATAGGCAATTTGATAGAGGTTACATAATTTAGCCGTTTCTTCATCAAAACATGGACTGACGATAAATTGTGCCCCTGCTAGAATAGCGATTCGAGCTGTTGTAGCATCGAGCACTGTTCCAGCACCGACAATCACTGTAGGATTATCTACATAAGTTTCTGCAAGTTCTTTAATGACCGCCCCTGCATCTTTCACTGTAAAGGTCACTTCAATTCCAGCAATTCCGCCGTCTACACATGCCACTGATGTACGAATTGCTTCTTCAATTGAATCAGCACGAATGACCGCAACAACCCCGCATTCGGTAAGACTTGATAACGCTTGCATTTTCTTCATGTTCTTTCCTCCTGATTTATAGTTGATGCTCGGTTCACTGATAAAACAAATGATGGCAAAATTTTTATGAAGTCATCTTTTGCCATCAATTCGTATTCAGCAGATCAGTTACACACCCGAATAGGCTGAAAATCCACCATCTACTGGAATGACGATCCCTGTTATAAAGCTAGAAGCATTGTTGTCTACTAGGTAGTACAATGTCCCGACCAATTCCTCACTTTTGCCCATTCGTCCCATCGGAGTGTTGGTCAAAATCTTCTGTGCCCGTTCCGTCCAGTCACCGTTTTCACCCACAAGTAACTTTTCATTCTGTGCTGTCAGAAAGAATCCTGGTGCAATCGCATTCACACGCACACCTGTTTTCGCCATATGGACAGCAAGCCACTGCGTAAAGTTACTGACTGCTGCTTTTGCGCCACTATAGGCAGGTATTTTTGTCAGTGGTGTAAACGCATTCATAGAGGAAACGTTGACAATCACACCCTCACCACTTGCCACCATATCCTTCGAGAATACTTGAGACGGTAGTAACGTCCCCATAAAATTCAAATCAAAGACAAACCTCACGCCATCCTCATCGAGATCATAGAATGTTTTCAAATTTTCTTTGTCTACAAGGTCTTCCTTTTGTAGAAACTCATTTTCCGTTGTTCCTTTGGGATGATTCCCTCCAGCACCATTAATCAAAATATCACAAGAGCCAAAAGTATCTTGAACAATTCGGTAAGCGTTCTCTAGGCTTGGCTTTTCAAGAACATTTGCCGATAGCCCAATTGCCTGTCCACCGCTACTGATAATCTCTGCCACAACCCGATCAGCATTCTCTTTTGATAAATCAAGTACAGCGACTTTGGCACCACTATTCGCAAGGGCTTTCGCAAACGCACCGCAAAGCACACCACCTCCGCCTGTAACAACAGCCACCTTACCTGTTAAATCAACTTGCAATGAACTATTTTTCATACTGCAACCCTCCACTATTTCACTGTTTCTCTATTTTCCTTACAAACCGCTTCCCACAGACCATTCAAGTAAACTGCCCCGAGTGCCCGGTCAAATAAACCATACCCGGGTTTTCCCGTTTCTCCCCAAATCATTCTGCCATGGTCAGGGCGGATCGGTCCGTCAAATCTAATGTCATGTAAAGCTTTGATGATTTCATACATATCAATCGAGCCTGCTTCTGATAAATGAGCTGACTCTTGAAATGACTTCTTGCCTGTCCGCTTAATGTTGCGAGCATGCATGAAGTTAATCCGCTTCTCGGCACCAAACTTGCGAATCATTTCAGGTAGATTATTTTCAATGCTAGGGCCAAGTGAACCTGTACAAAATGCTAACCCATTGCAAGGCTTATCATAGATGCTCAAAAATCGTTCTAGATTTTCAGCATTCGTAATGATTCGTGGTAAGCCAAAGATTGGCCAAGGTGGATCATCGGGATGAATCGCCATTTTGACATCTTCCTCGTCAGCTACCGGCATTATCGCTTTGATAAAATAGGTTAAATGATCCCACAGCATTTCTTCATCAATCGTCTTGTATGTATCAAACAATCGCTGTAATTCTTCCTTCTCATAGCTTGTATCCCAACCCGGTAAACTGAGTTCACCTTTCAGTGGGTCCATTTTTGCAATCACATCTTCTTCATAAATCAAACAGTTTGAGCCATCACTCAGTTTAAAATCCAGCGAAGAACGTGTCCAATCGAAAATCGGCATAAAGTTATAACAAATTGTTTTAATGCCACAAGCAGATAGATTTCTAATTGTTTGTTGATAGTTTTTGATATATTGATCTCTTGTCGGCAGCCCCATTTTAATGTCTTCGTGTACTGGAACACTTTCAATGACCGATAACACAAGTCCCGACGCTTCTACTTTTTCCTTTAACAATTTGATTCTTTCAATCGGCCAAACTTCGCCGACTGGGATATCATAGATTGCGGTAACAATCCCTTCCATCCCAGGAATTTGTCTAATATACGCGGGTGATATCGGATCTGTTTCTCCGTACCATCTAAATGTCATTTTCATCAATTATTCTCCATTTCTATCAAAGTTCTTCATCAATTTTTTCCCTCGGATAGGTTGTGTGCTATCAGTAGCGCACACAACCTTTAAAGAGGTAGCAACTTACAGCTGAAATCGGAAACTTATATCTTCCGCCTGCTCTACGAATTGTCCGTTCACATACAAAACCCTTGTTTCACCGGCAGGTAAAAGAAATGAGACTTGCTGATAGGGCAACTGGTATCCACCCGTTTTCGTTACAGAAAGATCAATTTGGTCGCATGTTGTCTTCATTTCTACATTGATTAATGCGACATTGTCCTGAGTACAGGTAGAAATACCATCATCCTCAAATAATGTATAAGTGGATTTTCCCGATTCAGGGTGGGGAAACAGCTCAAAACCTCTTTCATCTTTGGCCTTTGTTGAAAATGTGAAATCAGCTAGATTGACTGGGATGATACTACCTGCCTTCACAAGAAAAGGTGCGTAGGTGAGCGGTGCTGGAATGGTGACCGTTTGCTGACATGCATACCATGCTCCTGTATGGTAGTCAGTCCAACCACCCTCATGTTTCGGCAAATACACGGACCGCTGCGTAACACCCTTTTCAACAACTGAAGCAACTAGGATGGCATCTCCAAGCATAAAATCATCGTTTTCTTCAAAGGTATGCGCATCATCAAATGAATAAAAGGTTGGTCTAATCATCGGCTCATACTGATCATGTGCTTTGTAGAGTGCCGTGTACAAATAAGGTGTGAGCCTGTGACGAAATTTGATTAAATCTCTAATCTCTGGCGTAACCTCTTTATACATCCACGGAACATTCACTGTCTTATCATCATTCCATGAATGAATGGTGAATCTCGGATAGAAAATACCATTCTGAATCCACCGAACAAACAGTTCTGGTTCAGGTGCTTCCCCTGAAAATCCGCCAACATCATGCCCGGTGTTATACACGCCTGACAAACTTAGACCAATCGCCATTTTGATATTGTATTTTAGCGTTTTCCAGTTTGTATAATTGTCACCTGACCAAGTTTGCACATATCGCTGCATACCAGGACAACCTGACCGTGAAATCAGATAAGGGCGAACTTCTGGAGCGAACGCCTTTTGCGCTTCAAAAGATGCTTTCATCATCAAGAGCGGTTGCAACGCCCGGACAAGTTCAAAGTCCGTCGCCTCGCCAAAACCGTTACACTGGACTCCCTTTGTCCAAATCTCGTATTCATTGTTATCATTCCAAGTAGAATCGATTCCAAAGGCCAATAAGGTTTCAGTCACCTTTTCTTTCCACCAATCAACGGTCTCCACGTTTGTGAAGTCAAGATAAGCACCGACTTCATCCCAGAATTGAGCCATTTCAGGCGCATCGCCATCGCTCGCCTTGATAAACAATTGCTTTGTGGCTAATTCCTCAAATAGTGGATGATCCTTTAGCAAGCAAGGCTTGATATTCGCACATAATCGGACCGCTTTTGCATGATAGCCATCCGTGAAATCTATTGGACTCGGAAACTTATCTCGATTCCAATTAAATACGTATCGTTTATCACCGATTGACGTATAGCCAGAAGATAACTGAAACGAATCGCAGAGGATGTCATGCTCCTCACAGTTCTGCAAGAACTCATTTAATCTTTCTTGCGAATTTGGTTCATCGGTATACGTCATCGTCGAACCAGAGTAACCTAAACTCCATTTTGGCGGAAAAATCGTTTTCCCGGTCATCCATGTATAGCGTTTCACGACATCTCCTATCGTCGGACCAGCAACGACATAGTAATCTAAATCCCCAGCATCTGCTTGGAAATAGCGATACAAGCCGTGATAATTATCCATCTCATTTCCCATATCAAAGACGGCCGTCGACATATTATCGTAGAATATCCCGAAGGATACCTCAGTCGCCTCACTTCTCGTGATATAGAAGGGAATATGCTTATAGAGCGGATCTGTCGATTCGGCATCATATCCCATTGGATCGACATTCATCATGCGGTAACGTTTTCCATAGCGGTTGGTATTCCCCGTTTTTTCCCCTAAACCATAATAGCTTTCTTCACGTGTTCTCTGGATGTAATGAAAAATCCCCTCACCAAGCGACCCATCAAAGTTATATGCCTGCGTTTTCCGGTCACTCATTAGGTGAATGTCCCCAGAAGACTGCTCATCTTTGTAGAACCAGTGCATGATAAACCCATTCAGATTGATTGTCACTTTCAGCTTTTCAGTTTCAATTGTATAATCAGAATCTCCTTGGTAAGCCTTGTAGACTGGTAAGCTAAAAGGACTGTGATCCAAACGATCTCTCCCTTCCAGAGGGATATCTTCCATTCCAGGCGCCACTAGCCAAGTTTTTTTAAGCTTTAGGGCATTGCCTTCAGTCATCAAAACACGCACAAGCTCATTTTCCAGAACAAACACCCTTGCAATAACATCGCTGTTCTCAAGCGCAAAAGTAACACAATTATTTTCTTCTTTTACCAATTTAAAAACGGTTTGATCACGTATTGACATTGCTTTTCACCATTCCCTTATGCCTAGTTTTTTTATAAGGCCTTAGCACTAGTACTCACCTCTCTAGTGTGTGTCCAAACATCCTCATATTTGTAGCCAGTGAGGTCTTCGACTACTTTTTTGGTGTCAGGGTCTACCTGTTGCTTAGAACCACCATTTTTCAATCTGTCAATTTCATTCACAAGTATCGCATGATTTTTCTTGTTCAGTTTAAACGTTAATACAACCGCTAGTGCACACAGCAGAAGGAAAATCGTTCCGAAAACGAGTGTATAAACAATCGTATTCACAGCCTGAGTAGACTGCACAGTCGCATCTGCGACAAAACCACCTGCCTGGAGGACTACGCCAACAAAGAAAGTGGCAATTGCGACAGAACTTTTTCGACTAAACGTCATCACAGCAGCAAATAGTCCTGCTCTTCGCTCACCAGTAACAATCTCATCAACGTCAGGAATAAACGGGAAAACATTCCAAGGTGTAAAGTCGAGTACCGCACGACCAATCTGATAGAATCCCATAATGATGAATAATGGTAGCATCAGTGAATCTGGTTTAATTAAATAAACAGCATAGAATGATAGAATACACAAAATCATAATTGAGTAAGCCACTTTGTATAAGTTAGCAGGGCCAATCCGGATCATTAGAAAACCAGCAAGAATCATAATCGGTATTCCAATGAAACTCATCGACAATAGCTCCGAAGCACTTGCATCAGAAATACCTAGCGCAAATACACAGAAATAGATAAACACTGCGTTAAAAACATCTTTACCAGTAAATGAAAGTAGATAAATCGCTAAATGCTTACGGAAACTCTTAATTTTCAGCGTAGAAAGGTAGTCTTTCATGACTTGACCAATCGCAGCCATCGTCTCCCCAAACGTTCTCTTTTCATTTGAAGCGGCTGCCCACTTTGCTTCTTCTTCTGGTGTCAATTTGTGTTCCCAAGTCACCTTGTAGGAAATGAAAATACAAACAGCAAACAATATTGCGAAAAATATTCCATTGATAAAATAAGTAGAACTGTTGTCTTCGCCAAAGAAGCGAATAATCAAACTAGGAATAAATGTAGCAAGAAACACACCTGTGCTAGAAAAGAACATTCTAGCTGTAGATAATTTCGTTCTTGCATTGAAATCCT
>JAVBKF010000120.1:0-5193 GCA_031554215.1 Caryophanales bacterium | reverse complement strand
TGCGAGAATGTCAATCAGTGGTATGGTGAGACGAATGGACTGATTGCTGAGATGGAACGGTGGCGAGCTACTCATGAAGAACTCGTTGTAGAACAAGATCAATCAATGGCTTATCAGCAAGAAAATCAGCTTCAACTAACGGTCTCTCTTGGTGAAGAATTCACAAGCATTATGGAAAGAAGTCAAGCAATCCTAGAAGAATCACAGGCCTACATCACTTTTGCCAATGAATTTGATGACAGCATGACTGATATTGTCCAAGATACTGAGACAACGAGGCAGTCAACACAAGCAGTAGAAGCGAGCGCGAAGTCGATTCAAGAGGACATTAATGCATCAATTGATGAAAATGAAGACTATGCGAATACGTTCTCACAAGTACTCAATAACAGTACAGTTGGTGATCACGAAAACGAACTTTTCTATCAATTTATCTCAGGTCCTGTGCAAACAGAAGATATTAGTAAGAATGCGGATGATCGGCAAGCGGTTTTTCCTTTCTTTGTGATTGTCATTGCTATGCTGAGTGCCTTATTTACTGCATTTGCTTTTATGAATCAGAAGCGAAAAATGATTACTACAGGTAGTTTCGATGATGAGACCCACCGCGTGAGAAGGAATCATACCCATACAATTTGTTTATCGCTTGTCGCCGTTGTTGAGGGAATCATTCTAGCAATTATCAGTGGTCAAGCTGCAGGTCTGGTTGGTACTGATATGATTTTTTGGACGATATTGTTGTCTTTCATTCTGCTCTGTTTTGTCACGGTGTTTCATTACCTATTGGTACAACTGAAAACGGTTGGCATGTTCATGATCATCTTACTTTTCATGAGTTACTTATTCCTCAATGATTTGCTTGGGTTTAAATTAGCACCCGATTCCTTTGCGCAGATGGTTCAAGATGGTTCGCCCTTGAATGTCATCGAAAAGTATATCAAATCGTTTCTTTTTGAGGATCAGTTACCGAATTATTGGCTGATTGTTGGTCTGTTTTTGACCAGTACACTTGCAATTGTGGGGAATTTGTTTATCAAAGAAGCGGTGCCTGTACGGACGGAAAATACTGAAACAGGTAACCCGGTACAGGTAGGTGAACAAGTATGAGGGGAATGAAAATAGTTGCTTCAATGCTTATGATGCTAGTGCTGCTAATGGATCGTCATTCTGTTTATGCAGAACTGCCGAATGAGGGAGAGCAACAAATTGATATCGGACGGATTGAGTCTAGTAATGATGAACCTGTTGTAGAAGAGAAAACAGTCCTTGAGGAAAAAGGGATTGTGCTATTTGAGGAAGAGCAGTCTGCCTCACTCGAAGCACAGAAACAAGCGGAACAGGAGCAGGCTGAAACCTTGGATCAAGCACTTTTTCTTCAGGAGGAACAGGTAGCAAGTTATCAGGATGTGACGTTGCCGCCGCTGTTTACAGATGACGAAACAAGTCATCTTGCAGCTGCAGATGAGTCTACTGGGGAAGATGAGAAAACACTACGTTATGGATTTGTTGGTGGCGTGGCAGCATTACTCGGATCTGTGGTTTATTTATTCCGTGGCACATTTGAATAGAGGGAGGAAAATCCATGAGTGAACATCTGAATGTAACGGTTGTGTTTGGAGAACAAAGGTTCTTGGATCTACGTGTTCCATCACACTTACCGATTGAGAAATTTATCGAACATATCTGCGAAACGGTTCATGCCCAGCATGAGGCAAATCACTTTTGTGTGAAGGTTGTAGGAAAAGAATTGCTACTAAGAGATGATGATTTATTGGTAGATTTTCCAGTATGCGATGGCGATATTTTACAAGTTTTGATGTAGAAAATTAAAGGGAGAACAAAAGATGCAAATATTGAAAGAGGATAATAGCTGGAAAGAGACGATAGCCATATCAGATATTAAGACAAAGAATTTTCAAGCATTGAATGTTCTAGGGAATGCACCTGCATTCTTTGTACCGGTTCGTTTTGATGTCGGGGAAGATAACGTTTTATTCACGTATCATATTGGGGCAAACCGCTGTTTAGCAGACGCTGAGCTAACGATGATTGAAAAGTTGAAATTTCTGCTAGGCGTTAATCGTTTTTCGCCGCTTGTGGATGGTTTACTGACAATTGATTTGAACCCTCGCAACATTGTAATTGATTTTAATCATGCACCGATGCTTGTCCACCGCGGCATCGTCCAGACATTGGCACCTTATGAGGTAACGGATGAAGCAGCGTTTTTGATCCAGTATAAGAGTTTGGTTGTCTCAATGTTTACGAAGAAGTTTAGCTATGAAGATTTGGTGAACGGTAATTTATCACGGGCGAAAGATAATCAATTTGTCAAAGATGTAGTTCAGTGCGGGCAACTAGATGATTTGCTCCATTTGCTCAAAACCCATTTTGAGAAAGAAGAACATATTCAAAAAACGAAACTGGCATTCGTACCGAAACAGCGCTATTCATTGTTTTTACGATTAACCATTCTATTTGGTGTGGCAACGGTACTACTCGGGGGATTCCTCGGTTATGCTCAGTTAGTGAAAATTCCTTTACAGAAAACATTACTAGCCGCAGACGAAGCATTTATCGCAAAGGACAATCAAGAAGTGATTAGTACACTGGGGAATGTCGATGTTGACGAGTTGCCGATAGCGAGTAAATATGAACTGGCTTATTGCTATGTTAGCGCGGAGCCTTTTACCGATGAGCAGTTAAATAATATCCTAAATAATATGAGTTTGAAGAGTGAGGAAGCCTACTTAGACTTCTGGATTTATTATGGGAATGGTGACTTTGACAAGGCACTTGATATTGCTAGAAAGCTTGACGATGTTGAACTGAAAATCGCAGCACTTGGCAAGAAGATTGAAGAGACACAAAACAATAAGAACCTTTCTGGTAAAGAACGAGAAGAGGAACTGGACAAGTTAAATGAGGAACTTGATAAGTACACGGAAGAGCTGAACGAAGCGGTCAATCCTTCGGAGGAAGCTGCAGCTGGTGAGGGTAGTGCAACTACTGATAGTACCGACAATACCACACCTGAAGAAACAGATGCTGCTGCGACGAATGAAGGAGAGATCCAGTAATGAAACAACGATTATTTGTACTCCATGACAATTATATGAGAACGCAGAAGCTGGATCCCGAGAATGGAAGGGCCGTATACATAGGGAATCATAAACAGGCACAGCCAAGGCTTCGCGCCTTGCCGCCAACTACTTTATATGCACTGGACTGGGGTCATGAGAAATCAGAATGGCAGATGAAAGTGGACCAGAGCGAAGCTGGGCAAGGGGTGGTATCCGTTCAGAGTAGCCGTCCTAATGATGCAGGGAGCGTGGCGGTACTAGAGCAGCCTGCGCAAGTGGCTACGAAAATGTCCTATGGCTCACTCGTAGTCTGTGAGGATGCTGGTGAACGCGTTTCGATGATGGTAGTGAAACCAAGTGAGAAAATAGCCTATTCGGTCGCGTCGAAAGAGCTCGTAACGATTGGTGGCAACCCTTACTTTGATGTGAGCTTGTCATCTCTTGCGATGCATGATGGAGCGGTCATGCTGAAAAAAGAAGCGACTGGTTGGTGGCTAATTCCTGATGCCGCTATGGCTGTCTATCATAATCATCAATTGGTAGCGGAAGCTGTGATGATTGCTGCTGGAGATATTATTTGGGTGAATGGGACTGAGTTCATACTGAAAGACAATCTGCTCATTGTAGAATCGCATTCGGCTGAAAACTTGACCACTCAGCTAACGGTAATCGGCGAGGAACCAGTGGCGTATGGCCCTGATTATCCAAAGTACTACCGTTCACCACGGATGATCTACCGAGAGCCAGAGGAAAAGATCTCAATCGCAGAACCACCTGCACCGCCAGCTAAGCCAAATGAACAATTGGCAAAGTTGATTGTGCCACCAGTGGTGATGTTACTGATGACACTCGTGATGGCCTATTTCCGTTCGCGCTATTTTATGGTTTTCACAATGGGGATCACGACACTCGTGACCATGTTCTTTTCAATTACAAATTATATGAAAAAGCGAAAAGAGTATAAGGCGGAGACGAAGGAACAAGAGGATACCTATCACAAGTATTTACTGAACAAGACGAAGCAGTTACATCAGGCGATCAGCGAACAGAAAAGTGCCCGGTTGTATCATTTTCCGAATGCGGAACAGTTGGTACCACGTGTGAGGGAAGTCAGTAACCGAATCTATGAGAAGACGGTGTTCCATCATGATTTCATGCATTACCGCGTTGGGCTAGGCGAAGTGGTGCCGAGTATTCAGATTGATTTCAAGGAACCAGAGTATACGAAAAAGAAAGACGAGATGCTAAATGAAGCGAAGTTTATGCGTGATCAGTTCTACAAGATTGCGGATATGCCGCTGACGGTTGATTTAATGCAGGGATCGATTGGGTATGTTGGGAAGAGGCAACTCGTACTGCAACAGCTTCAACTGATGATTATGCAGATAGCCTTTTCACATAGTTACCATGATGTCCAGTTTATCATGGTATTTCCGGAGGAAGAGAAACAGGAATGGCAGTGGATGCGCTGGTTACCGCATGCGCGGCTAAAGGGACTTAACTTGCGCGGGTTTGTGTACCATCAGCGGAGTCGTGATCAAATCATGAATAGTTTTCATCAGATTCTGAAAGATCGTAAGCAACAACTGCAAGAGAACAAAGGGTCAAAGCAAGGAAAGTTCTTGCCACATTACGTAGTGGTAATTACCGATGAGAAGCTGATTATTGAGCATGGGGTAATGGAACTCTTTACCGAGAACCCAATTGATTTAGGTGTGACACTAGTCGTTGTCGATGAGGTGATGGATAAGTTACCTGAACATGTACAGGCGGTTGTTGATATTAAAAATCAAACATCGGGGTCGATTATACTCGATAAGGGAATGCCAAGCTTCGCTCATTTCAGACTCGATGCAATGCCGAGTGAGTTTGACAAAGAGCTGTTTGCGCGGTCGCTCGCACCACTGAATCACACGCAAGTGTCGATTTCGATTCCTGAGAAATTGACGTTCCTTGAGATGTACAATGTTTCGCAAATTGAGGAATTAGAGATTTTGGGGCGCTGGCAGAAGGGTGCGCCGCATAAGACACTAGCGGTACCGCTAGGCGTGAGAGCGAAAGATGATATCGTGATGCTGAACCTGCATGAGAAGGCGCATGGACCGCATGG
>JAVBKF010000036.1:0-54066 GCA_031554215.1 Caryophanales bacterium | reverse complement strand
CTGGCCCCGGTGGTGCCAATAGCGGAGGACCATCAATCATTTCGCCTGAAACAGGTAGTATCAACAGTACACCATGGTTAATCATATCGACCATATCCAGTGGATTCATGATGATGATTAGAAAACCGAGGAACAAGAAATTAAACTAATCATGTCAGGCTGAAATCTTCTGGGCAAAGTCACAGCCTCATGAGGGGCTGAATGAATGCAGAATAGTGAGTGAATCAAGCTCTAAGTGATGACGAGTTCATCGCAAAACCATAGAACGCGGGTTACAAGCTGAGGATGTCAGCGTGTAACCCGCGTTCTTGATTACGAGAAAATAGTTTCCAACATCTGAACAGATTGAGGCTATCCATCAAAAAACAGCCTATCTATGAATTGACAGTGTAACATCAAGCATATCTCACGCGCCCATGAAAAACTAGGCGGTAATACATCTTCGCTTGGTTGTTTTCTTACAACTCAAACGTCTTTCGCGTAAGCTACCCGTTTCTCTTAGAGCCCCATCTTGATGCAAAATCGCACGATATTTTTATCACAAAAAAAAAAAAACGTATCCCGGAATATCCCCCAGATTTAAATACTAAGAATTCCGGGGAATACGCCCTAAAAGGACACGCTTTATTTAAACTAATCTCAAGAGCAAATTGAAAACAATTAGCTAATCATCGTTGCAAGAACGAGCACCACTACGTTAATCGCGATCAGAATTGCGATCAACTTTCCAACGAATTTGAGCCAAGTACCGTAGTTTACTTTAGCAATAGCCAAAGCACCCATAAGGACAGCCGAAGTTGGTGTAATCAGGTTGACAATCCCTGAAGCTGATTGATATGCCGTAACAACAATATGTTGCGGTACATCAACAAACGGTGCAAGCCCGCCAATAATCGGCATTGTCGCAGAAGCAAGTCCTGAAGTCGATGGAATTAAGAACGACATTGGTAAGTAGAAGACAAACGTCAATACACTAAATACCGCTGGTTGCAGTCCGCTCAGGGCATCTGCACCCCAGTGTAAGACGGAATCGGTAATCATACCATCATTCATAATAACCTGAATTCCTCTCGCTAAACCAACGATGAGTGCAACACTTAGTAAGTCTTTGGCACCTTCAATGAAAGAATCGACAATCTCAGTCTCCTTCATTCTGGCCACGACACCAATCACGATTGACATGACAAGGAATAACATTGTAATTTCGGTGAAATACCAATCACCGAGCGGCAATGATGATTGACCAAGGAAATCACCAAGGAAAGGAATCTCCTTAATGTTGCTGTTAATCGTTTCAAATATGGTCCAACTTGAATTGAGCTGCGTCCACGGAATCAGCGAAGTAATCATGACCACAAATGATAAGCAGAAAATCCAAAGTACTATTTTCTGTTTACGTGTTGTCGTTGGTACGTCTTCTACCACAGCGAAATGTTTTCTATGCTCTGGCATTTGATCGGCAATCAATGATTTCGACGGGTCCTTTTCAACCTTGGATGCGTAGCGGTAAACATAAATAATACTGATGCCCACGCAAAGAATGAATAGGATTAACCGGGTGAAAATACCATCACCAATAGAAATCCCTAAAGACTGAGAAGCAACCCCAGTAGCAAATGGGTTCACTGTTGATGCTAGAGTTCCGGCCCCTGCACCAAGGAAGATAATAGAAACAGCCGTCAGTGTATCGAACCCAGCGGCAATAATCACCGGAATTAGGAGCGGATAAAACGCCATTGTCTCCTCAGCCATACCATAAGTTGTACCACCTAAAGCAAAGATCAGCATGAGGATTGGAATCAGCCGCTTTTCCTTCCCTTTTGATTTCTTCACAACACCCCCGATACCGGCATCAATGGCCCCGGTCCGCTGAACAACACCAAGGAATCCACCAATGACAATGATGAAAAGCGAAACACTAATCGCGCCATCAGTTGTTTCAGTACCGATCATCCCGTTAATTGGTGCGGTAGCAACATCCCACAAACCTTGTGGTTGCTGGTCAATCTGCTCATAGGAAGTAGCATCAATATTACCAGCTTTATCCGTTTGGTACTGACCAGCTGGGATTATCCAAGTGAGCGCGGCTACAAAGATAATAATTAGAAATAATACTGTAAACGCTGAGGGCATTTTAAATGACTTTTTCTTCATTTTAAATACACCTACCTTTCTTTTTTTATAAAACTACATCTCCTAAAACTAGGCATCTTTGTTCGTGCACAGGCGAACCAACGCTTCAGCATAAATAGCCATTGCTTTCTTGAGATCAGTAATTTCTAGATATTCATTAGGCTGATGTTCAGTTTTCACCGAATTCGGAAATAACATACCAAAAGCAACACAATTCTTCATTGCTCTTGCATAAGTTGCCCCACCTGAAGATATTGGTTTTGTGGCATAATCACCACTTACTTGCTGATAGACCGTTAGTAGACTCGTGACAAGCTCACTGTCAAGTGGCACATAAATAGAAGCCAGGTAATCAAATTCTTCAAAAGTGAGATTGTACTTTTCAGCAACAGCCGTGAGCGAATGACATATCTCATCCTTATCTGCTGTTACCGGAATTCGCATGTCTATGCTGATCACCGTTTCGTCTTCACTCACCATAAGCTTGCCAACATTGCATTTCAATTTTCCTGAAACCTCATCCTCGACAACCCCGAAGATTTTACTAGCAAATGCATCCTCACCAATTTCACTAGCAATGAAACGAATCGCATCATTCTGCTTACCCATTTTATTCAGTGCTATTGCTAAACGACTAACTGCATTGACACCATCCTCAGGACTCTTCGCATGACAAGATTTCCCGAGAACTTCTGTTGCATTCTCATGCTTTTGAAACTGAAATCCAAGTTCTTCAAGATGAAACTCGGCGTCCTGAAAATCGTTCCCACCATACATGGCTTTTGAAGGGACGACATTAAACGCATCACCGCAATCTAGTTCAATGTCTGCGCTTCCTTTCCCTTTCAATTGGACCTGAAGTAACCCCTTTTCTGCAAAAATCAACGGGAAAGAAGCATCAGGTGCAAACCCCATACTTGGATACTTTTCTTTTTTTGCATAGGCTGCCATGCAGCGCCAGAGGGTTTCTTCATCCGTTCCAAAGATAAAACGAATCTTCTTTGTAAACGTGTAACCAGCATCAATCAACGCCTTTAACGAAAATAAAGCAGCCATTGCCGGACCCTTATCATCTTGTGTTCCTCTGCCGTACAATCTCCCGTCCCGTTGTTCTGGAGAAAACGGTGCCGTTTGCCAGAGGCTTAAATCACCTGCTGGTACTACGTCTAGATGACATAGAATCCCAAATGTTTCCTCATGATCGCCATAATCCGCATAGCCATAGTAACCATCAGGATCAATAGTCGTTTTCATTCCAATGGACTGGCAAATTTCCATTGTTTCTTGTAAGGCACGCGCAATCTCTGCACCGAATGGCATTCCAGTAGCTGCGTTCTCCTCATCGCATACAGAAGGAATTCGTACAAGCTGTGCAATTGATGCCAAACACGCTTCATAGTGTGTTTCAGAAAATAGGTTGTCCCTCATAGACATGACCTCCTTTGTAATGTGACAACCGTCAATGGTTTGACAAATTCAATCCAGATGTATCAGCACTAATCGGAGTGACAATTAGCCTCACCATTTCAGGGTCACCCCCTGTCCTTTACCACTCTTGTTACGATACTACAAAAAACTAGCCATTTCAGCAAAAAACGCGCTCAGATTCCTGTAAATTATAGCACGACTTTTCCGAAGTTACAAAGTTGTATATGTAAAATAACGGATAGAAAATAACTATTTTTTTGTAAAATCTAGTTGCAGATATCATTATGCTATTTTCAAACAGACCCCAGTGCATTCTATTCTGAGTTATACTAAAACAACTGCTATGAAATGATTGTCTACCTAATGGAAGCCACTCCAGAGAAACAAAGTTTAGCCGCCAAAGTACGTAGCTATCTTTATTATGAATCAAATTGATTTTGTTTATTCCTTCGCGTGCAGCAACTGGATTGTCAAATCCTTCAGTTAAATGTCAAGGTGAACAATTGTGATTTATTTACCCAATAGTTCTTGCATCGCCATAGCCCCACCGAATATCTCTACTCAGCATTACCGAAGTTAGTGAATAAACCCGATACACTTTGCAATCGGTTCTTTGAGCACTATCTGCAAAATGGGCGGGCGGGCTATCGGTAGCTGTTTGTATTGACAGTTAAATTTTGCCGATTGAATGCACAAGCATTGTGATAGAGCATCAGAAATATCGCTCAAAAGTGGAACGTTTAGCCCACTTTTCATGGAATTTCTAGCACTAGCACATTAGGTTACTTCGCACGTAAAAAAGGCCTTGTGACAAGGTGCAAACTTTGCACGCACTGTCTCAAGGCCTTTTCAAATCATTTTGACTGGTATAAACAAAAAAATCCCTAAGCGATATCGCACCCCTAGTCACCTCTGAACAAGTAGGAGAAAATGTTAACCGATGAATAACTGCTTAGGCCTTCAATAAATACCCAGCAATAACGAGGCGCTGGATTTCATTTGTCCCCTCATAAATCTGGGTAATCTTAGCGTCACGCATATATCGTTCTACAGGATAGTCCCGTGTGTAACCGTAGCCGCCAAACACCTGCACCGCTTCGATTGTCACATCCATGGCGATATCACCAGCAAATAATTTTGACATCGCTGATTGCAGTCCATAAGATATCCCCTGATCCTCACGCCAAGCCGCTTGATAGGTAAGCAATCGAGCTGCCTCAATTTTCGTTGCCATATCAGCCAGTTTAAACTGGATTGCTTGCAGGTGACTGATCGGCTTGCCAAATTGCACACGCCCCTTAGCATAAGCTGTCGCTTGATCGAATGCCCCTTGTGCAATCCCGAGTGCCTGAGCCGCAATCCCATTACGACCACCGTCTAACGTCTTCATCGCAATTGTAAATCCATCCCCGACTTCCCCAAGAAGATTCTCTTTCGGCACACGGCAACCATCAAAACAAACCTCCGTTGTCGCAGAAGAACGAATCCCGAGTTTACGTTCCTTCTTTCCAACTGAAAATCCTTCAAAGTCTTTTTCTACGATAAAAGCGGCAATGCCTTTGTGTTTTAATGCCGGATTTGTCTGAGCAAATACAATATAGATGTCGGCACATCCACCATTGGTGATGAAAATCTTGGCACCATTTAGCAACCACTCATCGCCGTCAAGTATAGCTGTTGTTTTCATCGCTGCCGCATCTGAACCAGAGCCAGCTTCTGTTAAACAGTACGCACCCATACTCCTGCCTTCTGCCATAGCCCTGAGATATGTCTGTTTCTGAATTTCCGTACCAAATTTGTAGATCGGCCATCCTGCAAGAGAAGTATGCGCAGACAAAGTAACACCGATTGATGCATCAACACGCGACAGCTCTTCAACAGCAATCGCATAGCTGATATAATCCGCCCCCGCCCCGCCATACTGCTCAGGCCACGGAATCCCGCACAAGCCTAGTCCAGCCATCTTTCGCCATATTTCCATATCAAAATATTCTTCCTCATCACGCCGTGCTGCCGTCTGTTCACATTCATTCTCTGCAAACGCTCGTACCATTTCACGCATCATTTGACACTCTTCCGATAATTGAAAATGCATGGTAACCCTCTTTTCATCGAATGGAAATCCTTATATTAGGTACTGGGCAATGTCCCACTACCATTACTTATGCGAATCTGTTAGAAAACATGCTACACACAAATCTGGCTTCCCTACTTGGACAAGCTACCAGTACAACCATTGATCTAGAATAAAAAACCAGAGAAAATTCTACACAAATCGACCATTAAAAAGAAAATTAGGATTGTACTCGGTAATAGAAATTGATAGAATAAACCAAAATGGAATAAGGAGGGGAGTACAAATGAATCGAATGACTAGCAAGCGATATCGAATTTTTAACAAAATGAAACAGTATAGACTATTGCTGGTTCCTATTTTCGTACTTCTGTTCACAACTGGGTGTGGCACTGATGTGCCTTCTGATAATAGTGCCGTTGAGACTGACGGCGAGGGAAAGGCAACTATCTCTGTAAGTAAGACGGAATACGTCATACCACCACCGAGTTCTGGGGCAGTAGTCGGTACAGATTACCTTGCCATTGAACTAGAAATTAAGAATTCTGGTGACGGAGAACTTCATATTGATAACGAAGATTTTGAACTGATTGAATCAGATACAGGCACTTTTACAAAAAGTGAAATACTCTCGCAACAAGAAGAGGGCTATTTATTGAGCTATGAAACAATTGCACCCGATGATCAACTGACTAGAGCGATAATATTTACCGTTAGTCCAGATAAACAATATCAGTTAGCGTACACGCCTCCGGGATCTGAAAGATCTGATTCTCTCATCATTGCTGCCATTGACCCAAGTCTTTATTTGGATACAAAAGAACAACTGACTGAACCTGAAAAAGCAGCACAGGCATATGTTGATGTCATGCTTTTAGGAAAAGAAAATCCAGACTTTGAGAAATACCTCGATATTGATCAGGAATCAATCAGCAATAATATTAAAAACCACTTTCTTGAAATTGCTTACCCATCTGAGGATAAAGATGTCAGTGATCAAATTTACCAGCAATTTATAGCCACACAAAGTGTAAAAAGTTCTGCAGAGGTGAATCTCCTTAGTAACATGGGTGGCATTGCTACGGTCAATGTTAAACCAACTGTAATTGATTTCTATGATGCAAGACTCAATTATCTGGACATGGTACAGACTAACGCAGTTGATATGAGCCTGGTACAAACGGCACTAAATGAAGCCAATATCGTGACTAGCAACAGCCTTGTCCTGTATTTAAAGAAGTCTGGCGATAAGTGGACCGTTGATTTAGATGAAGATGCAAAAAACAACGGGATGAATAGTTCATTTTCAAATATCTTCTATCAGCCATAATGGTCGCTACTGTAGTCAGATTAGCAAAATAGACTGGTGGCAGCTGACCAACTATGAAAATAGAAAAAGAGCGCACAATTTCCGCTCTTTTTCTATTTTATTTTCACTCATCAAACACGCTTTGGGTATCAGTGACGTTTGAAGGGCGTATGATTAAGTCAGTAGAGCTGATCGACAAGATGGACTAGTCAATGACAATAACCCGGCCAGTAATCAGCATTTCCCTCAGATGATTGATTACTTCTGAACAAGAAACACATCTACATGCATTTTAACTAACAAATCGAGCATCGCTTCTAATTGAATATCAGGGTTAATGGCCATATAAATATGCAATCCATCTAGTGCTGATAGCAAGAGCGTTGCGCACTCATATGGTTCAAGCGGAATAAACTCTCCCTTTTGAGCGCCTAAACGGTACAGTTCTCCGCATGCTAAAATGCACTCATTATGATGCACTTGAAAAGACTGCGTCAACTCTTTTGCCCTGACCGCTTTCCCGAGTGCAATCATGAAGAATTGAAATTCTTTCTCCCTTGACAACCATAGCTCCAGATAACGTTTGATAAACTGTTTCAGTCCATCAGCCATTCTATCTGCCTGGACCGCTTCCGCAATCAAACCATCATGTGAATGCGCTAGCTGAATAGCAGTCGCTAAGATAATGGCATCCTTATTTTCAAAATGATGATACAATCCGCCCTTACTCAACCCTGCGCTGGTCGCAATCTCATCCATAGAAACATCAAACCCTTTTTCCACAAATACTTCAAGCGCAGCTGCTAAAATACGATCAATCCGCGTTTCCTTTGGCAATTTTTCAGACATCGTCATTTCCCTTTCTCACAATCAGACTAAAACCAAACACACGATTCGGACTTTAGTAGCCTACTTTTCTTGACTTCTTTTTACCACTGAACGGGAACCACCAATTCCAATTACCGAGTAACTTCATGAGTGAAGGCACCAAAATCATCCGCACAATCGTAGCATCTATAAAGATGGCAATCGCAACACCTATACCAACCTGTTTTACAGGTAAAATTTCCGTGAAGGCAAATGCACCAGTGACAGCAATAATAATGGCCGCGGCTGAGGTAATAATTTTACTCGTCGATGTAAGTCCCATCAAGGTGGCAATATCGTTATCACCGGTCTCAAGATACACCTCTTGTATCCGCGAAATGAGAAACACCTCATAGTCCATACTCAGTCCAAACACAACCGAGAACATGAAGACTGGAATAATGACTGCGATCGGTGCTGCATCAACGCCTAAATGGCCGTCTTGGAAAATCCAAACAATCAGTCCAAATGCCGCCGAAAGCGAGAGGATATTCATTAATACTGCCTTCAACGGGATGAGCACTGACCGGAAAGCAACTAACAAAATCAAAAATGTCGTTACCAGAATAAAGGCAATGCCATATGGCGCACCAGCCCAAATCGCATCAAAAATCTCTTGATTAAACTTCGGTTCTCCGCCGACTGAATACGTAAATCCGTCGTGATTCTCCGCACCCTCTTGCAAATCACCAGCCCAATTCTGTGCCTCTTTACTCGTAGCTGGTTCATTTAAAGTAACAGCAATCATCTGTGTATCGTCATGAATAAACTGCTTTGCCAGAGGTGCCATTACTGGGTCTTGCAAGGCAGCCTCAAGCATGACTGGGTCATCTATTTGTGATGCAGAGAAAACTGAATTGACCTCTTTCACAATCGGGTCCTTTTCTAGTTCCTTAGCAAACGATTGCACTTCTTCTAAGGACTCACTGCTACCCGCATCTCCGTTCTCGAGTGTCATTACAATTGGTACACGTGATGTGTCATCAGATACAAAGTACTCTGCAAAATCCTGATAAGTTTGTTTAGCAGGACTACTTTCCGGCAGTGAGGTAATATCCGGGACTTCGAGTTTGATATGGAACATCGGAATGACCGCAAGTACAAGCACGACCAATGCTGCAAGCATCATTTTCACTGGGCGCTTCATCACAAAGCTTGCGAAAAGGTGCCAAATCCCTTTTCCCTCTTCCTTTTCTTTTTCTTTAAAAATTCTGAGCGTATTCACCCGGTGTCCGAGTAGACCGAGCAAAGCTGGCAGAAAGGTATTCGCAAGAATCACAGAAACGATGACGACAACAATCCCACTTGTCGCAACGCTTTTGAAAATATCAACATCAATAAAGAACATGCCAACGAGCCCAAGCGCAACACAACTGCCAGAAAAAACAATCGCTCTCCCGGCTGTACGGCTGGTAATGCGCACTGCTTCACTCACTGGGTGCTGACGCAGCTCTTCACGAAAGCGCTGCGTAAATAGCAAGGCAAAATCAATACTGACAGCAAGTCCTATCATTGGTGTTACGTTTAATACATAGATTGATAAATCAAACTCCTTGCCTAGGAAATAGCAAATCCCCATTGAAACTAGTACAGAGACTGCGCCGGACACAAGTGGTATGAACCCTGCAACAACACCACCAAACGCAAGGAGCAATACAATTAACGCAATTGGCAACCCAATTTTTTCTGCGGTTTTCAAATCTGACTGGGCGATGTCATTGAATTCATCATCAAGGATTGACCCACCAGTCAGGCTTGTGTGAAAATCATTACTCTTTACAATTGCCTTCTCAAGATTCGCCGTGTTCTTACTGGCATCCGTATCTTCTTTAAAACTGACCAGTGCATAAGCAATATCTGGCTTCATTTGTGCAACATTTTCAATCGGGGAAGCAATCTGTGACACCTCAGAAATTTGATCAATTTCTGCCACAGATGTAGCTATGTAATCCGAAAACGCTTGTTCACTCTGATTGTTATCATTGTAGAACATGACGATATACGGTGAGGTCGATTGGCCAAAGTTTTCTTCTAACAGGTGATTGGTTGTCGCATAGCTGCCATCTGTTTCAAAGCCATCTCCCTCAAGCACTTCAGGTAGCTTTATACCAAAATAGCCAAAGAATATGGCGATGAAAAGCGTTACAATCAAGATCAATTTTCTAAAACGAAACATTCAAATCAACTCTCCCCACGATTATTCCTATCTCAAACGGTGCTCCAAACGAACATTCCGACCGACGGTATGTTTTTTATTTTAGGCATTTGAGGCTAGCAGGTCAAGTGCTTTGATTGCCCTAGAGAGCGCAGTGATAACCTAAATACTGCAGTAAAGATAGAACTTTGCTGACGATAAGCTTAATTTGTAAACTGGTAAAACATCAATGAGATTTCATAATAAATAACTTTAGCTTAAAAAGTATACTTGGGAAGTCTATGATTACAATATTAAGAAGGAGCAGAGGTGTGAACTCTACTCCCGGGGGCAACTGGGCTACCAGACCGTTTTACTGCCTTTCGAGAAGTATAGGGCAACTTCAAAGACTTGTCTAACCATTTTTTCAATAGTTATCCATTTGACTTCTTGAGTAAACCAATCTGCTTAATATCGTGACTACTGCATGTAGAAACACCTGTTTCCGTTAAATTCCACAACAAAAATTCCTTCAGCAATTGGGCCATCCTACAACACAACAAAATTAATCGTTATTTTCTGGTAATATCGAGTAAACCACAATCATTTGCTATTTCATCATTTTTTCAGTATATGCCATGATCTAATCCGCTTCATGATTCACACATCAAAAACGCCGAGACACCTCTATTCGGGTCTACCTCGACGTTACGGTTCGTAAACAACTAACAACCTCGGAAATGCGGTGATCTTTTTTCAAGAAATGCCTTCATTCCTTCGTGTGCATCAGACGACTCAAGTAATCCCCCAAAGCCTTCTCTTTCCACTTGATATCCCTTTTCATCACTCATACAGCCTTGATCAATGGCAACTAGTGCTGCAACAATGCTCAGCGGGCTTCTCTCACAAATTGTTTCTGCCAATGTATGTACCGCTAGTTCGAGTTCAGTCAGCGGCACTGCTCTGGAAACGAGTCCAATCCGCTCAGCCTCTGTCCCGTCAATTAGTGCGCTTGTGAGAATTAATTCCGTCGCCTTACTTCGGCCAACTAACCGCGGTAAACGCTGAGTGCCTCCGTAGCCAGGAATTAATCCAAGCCTCAGTTCTGGCAGTCCTAGCTTTGCCGAATCTGCGGCGATTCGGAGATGACAAGCCATTGCCAGCTCTAGTCCACCACCTAGACATGCGCCATTAATCATAGCAATTACCGGTTTCTCAAGTTGCTCAATCTGGTGAAATAATTGCTGACCTTGACGCGCAAGCGCAATACCAACCTCAGCAGATGGTACGGATGCAAGTGCCTTAATATCAGCACCAGCTACAAACATCTTTCCCTCACCGGTCACGATAATCACACGAACCGTATAATCTTCATTGCATTGCCCTAGTACCTGCCCAAGTTCTAGGAACAACTGTTGATCAAGGACGTTAGCCGGTGGATTCGTAATCGTAATTGTAGCGATTTGTCCTAACTTCATCAAGTTTAATCGTGAAAATTCCACCGTTTCAACTCCCTAGAAATTTTAAATTCACGCTAGCTTTGTAATAAGTGCTTGGCGATGACCAAACGCTGTATCTCATTGGTTCCCTCATAAATCTGGGTCACTTTGGCATCACGAAAATAACGTTCCAGTGGATAGTCCTTACTCATGCTCAATTCACCAGCAATCTCCATTGCCTCTACAGTTATTTTCATTGCCAAATCACTCGCAAACCGCTTTGACATCGACGCTTCTATTGCGCAAGGGAGTCCCTCGCTACAATAACCTGCTGCCCGATAAACTAGCAACTTTGCTGCTTCCAGTTCAGTCGCCATATCAGCTAATTTGAAAGCGACCACTTGACTGAGTGAGCCAATCGCCGTGTATTGCTGCTTTATTTTAGCAATAGACAACGCATACTCATAAGCCGCTTCTGCAATGCCTATGCTCTGAGCAGCAATCCCAATTCTGCCGCGATCAAGGTTTGCCATCGCAATTTTGAAACCATCCCCCTCCTGTCCGAGTAAATGTCGCACAGGAACCACTGCGTTTTCAAAAAACAGTTCAGATGTATTGGACCCGTGCAGCCCCATTTTCTTTGCTTTCTTCCCAATGATGAAGCCGGGCGTATCCTTTTCAACGATAAAAGCTGAAATCCCATGTGTCCCCTTTGCTGAGTTAGTCACAGCAAAAGTGATATAAAGATCAGCCACACCAGCATTGGTGATAAAAATTTTACTTCCGTTCAGAATGAAATGATCTCCGTTTCTGACGGCAGTGGTACGGATACTAGCAGCATGTGACCCTGAACTCGGCTCCGTCAGTGCAAAGGCACCGAGATATTTCCCTGCTGTTAGTTTGGGAAGGAAGTGCGTTTTCTGTGCTTCAGTCCCAAAATAGAGAATCGGATTCGTCCCCACTGAAGTATGCACAGATAGAATCACACCAATCGTTGCACTGACCTTAGAAATTTCCTGAATGGCTAAGATGTAAGAAACAAAATCAGCACCTGCACCGCCCCAACGCGGCTCGATTGGTAGCCCCATCAAACCATGTTCACCCATTTTTTGAATAATGCTGCTAGGGAATTGATCCTGGCGTTCCATCGTTTCAACAAATGGTGCAATTTCTTTTCGTGCAAATGACCAAACATACTGACGAATTCTCTGCTGTTCTTCAGTAAATTCAGTGATAGACGTAGAAACCACGTCCCCTCTTTTTACCTAACCAGCCTGCTTTTACATATTTCCGTAGCAAAGGACATGGACGATACTTTGAGTCACCTAATCCCTCATGCAAAACTTCCATTATGTAAAGACAGGTATCAAGACCAATGAAATCAGCAAGTGCAAGTGGTCCCATCGGGTGATTCATTCCGAGTTTCATCACCTCGTCAATTGATTCGGGGGTTGCGACGCCTTCGTAAACACAGTAAATGGCTTCATTAATCATTGGCAATAGCACACGATTTGACACAAAGCCCGGAAAGTCATTCACTACAACGGACACTTTCCCTAGTTTCTCCGCAAGCCCTTCTATAGCAGTATACGTCTGATCCGAGGTTGATAGCCCGCGGACTACCTCGACTAGCTTCATGACAGGTACAGGGTTCATAAAGTGCATGCCGATGACTTTATCTGGTCTACTCGTAACTGCTGCAATCTCTGTAATCGACAACGATGATGTATTACTTGCAAGAATGGCATCTGCTGGGCAAATCAGATCGAGCTGTTTAAACAATGCTAGTTTAACGGACAATTTTTCAACGACCGCTTCAATCACGATATCAGCATCACTAGCAGATTCAAGGCTCGTTGAAACTGTAATACGACCGATAATTGCCTTCATTTCGGCAGCAGTTTTTCGTCCTTTCTCCTCGTCACGCTGTAAGTTTTTGCTGATTACCGACAAGCCTTTCTCGGCAGAACTTTGCTTCAGGTCATGAAGAACCACTTCGTACCCCGCTGTGCTAAAAACTTGGGCAATGCCTGATCCCATTTGCCCTGCACCAATCACCATTACTTTTCTCAGAATCATTTCGCTTCTCCTTAGCCACGCAAAAGGGCGTGCTTATTTAAACAAATGCTGATCCCTCAGCATCAATGTACTTGTACAAGCACTGCATCTCCTTGACCACCGCCACTACAAATGGCCGCAATCCCCAGTCCTCCGCCCCGGCGCTTTAATTCGTAAATCAAGGTCATCAGGATTCGGGCTCCGCTAGCACCAATCGGATGACCGAACGCAATCGCACCACCATTCACATTGATTTTCTCGTGATCAATTTCCGCAAGTGTAGCACTCGTGAGCACAACGGATGCAAATGCTTCGTTGATTTCAACCAAATCAATATCTGAACGATGAAACCCTGTTTTCTGAAGCAACTGATTAATCGCATGACCTGGTGCCGTTGCCAAATAGGGTGCGCTTTCACCGACCGCCACATGTGCCAGTATCGTTGCGAGCGGTCTAGTACCCAAGGCTAAAGCTTTCTCCTCAGACATGACAACAAATGCGCCAGCACCATCATTGACTCCCGGTGCATTCCCTGCTGTTATTGTGCCGGATTTAGTCATAATCGGGGCCAGCGCAGCTAGTTTCTCAGCGCTCGTATCTGGACGAGGAGGTTCATCTTGATCAATTACTTGAGTCATACCATTTCGTTCCTGCAACGTGACTGGTACGATTTCCGCCGTCAGTTTCCCTTCTGTGATGGCGGCGGCAGCACGCAATTGGCTTCGCAGCGCCCACGCATCCTGCTCAGCTCTTGTTACCGCAAATTCTTCAGCAACACGACTGCCGTGAACCGCCATATGAACCTGATCAAAAGCACAAGTTAGCCCGTCATGAATCATGAGGTCTAGCAGCGTGGCATCTCCCATTCGGGTACCAAAGCGTGCTGTTTTTATCGCATATGGCGCATTTGACATGCTTTCCATTCCGCCTGCTACAATTACTTCTGCATCGCCAGCACGAATGATTTGATCAGCTAACGTGACAGCGCGAAGTCCTGATGCGCATACCTTATTAATTGTTTCAGTATGAACACACCAGCCGAGACCTGCTTTCATCGCTGCTTGTCTTGAGGGAATTTGCCCGCTACCCGCTTGGAGCACCATTCCCATCAGTACTTCATCCACATGACGATTATCGACACCAGAACGTAGCAATGCTTCTTGTATCGCAATTGCACCTAAATCCGTCGCCGAATAGTCTTTTAGCGCACCACCAAACTTAGCAAATGGTGTCCGTGCTGCGCTGACAATAACCGATTTACCCATCGTCTTTCCCTCCTGTAAAGCCAGTTCTACTACTGCTACTTTATGTCGATGAACACTAAAAATTCATGCGCGCTGATTGAAATCATCATGATACATTACGCTTCTCTTTGACTTAAATCACTGGCTACCTAGCGCTATAAACACGCACGAAACTGAGCGGTAAAAGACTTTTTGGTGTTAAAAAATTGCTTATGCATATAAATGATAGGGATGAGCAGTTGGTCGTACCAAGAATGGAGGAAAACCATGCATCAACAAGATTCACCTGGCAACAGATTTCGCGCGGCACTGACTAAGGAGCGCCCCTTACAAATTGTCGGAACGATTAACGCCTACACGGCACTGATGGCTGAACGCACTGGATTTAAATCGCTTTATGTTTCTGGGGCTGGTGTTGCCAATGCATCTTTTGGCCTTCCTGATCTAGGGATTACAACGCTAAGTGAGGTTGTCAGTGATGTTCAGCGTATTACCTCAGCGACCGCCTTACCTGTGCTCGTCGATATTGATACAGGCTTTGGCAGTACATTTTCAATCACACGAACAATTCAGCAAATGACTCATGCTGGTGCTGCCGCAGTTCATATCGAGGATCAAGTAGCGGAAAAACGCTGTGGTCATCGTCCCAATAAAATGATTACCTCTCAGGCTGAAATGGTTGACCGCATTAAAGCAGCAGTTGATGCAAGAACAGATCCCGATTTTGTGATTATGGCGAGGACAGACGCACTGGCAACCGAGGGTTTGTCAGGTGCTATAGAGAGAGCATGTGCTTATGTTGAGGCTGGGGCAGACATGATTTTTGCTGAAGCGGTGACAGCGTTAGACCAATACAAGGCCATTTCTGAAGCAGTAAAGGTGCCTATTCTGGCCAATATCACTGAATTTGGACGAACACCTTTATTTACAAAAGACCAATTAGCAAGTTGTGGTGTTCAGATGGCACTCTACCCACTCTCAGCCTTTCGAGCAATGAATGCTGCTGCACTAGCGGTTTATCAGGCGATACAAAGTACAGGTTCGCAGCAATCGATGATTTCGATGATGCAAACACGCGACGCGCTCTACGACTTTCTTCATTATCATGATTATGAGCAGAAACTCGATCAGCTTCTTACAAACCAAACAGATACCCATTTCTGAGGAGAAAATCAAGCGATAGCATCAACAAAGGTAAGACCTTAAACCAAATTTTTATGCCGGCATTGTCATCCTGATGCAACATATCTGTGAATCATTTTATTGTAAGACAGCCTATTTTCTTGCGATTAGGAATCGATTATTCAGCGCATTGAAATCATCTAAAAGGAGCTGTTTTCATATGAGTAAATCTGGTGGGCTTGCGGGAATTACAGCTGGACAGACTGCGATTTCGGCAGTTGGAAAGGCTGGAAAAGGACTACATTACCGGGGGTATTCGGTCGATGATCTCACGACATATGGCTGTTTCGAGGAAACGGCTTACTTACTACTTTACGGGCAACTGCCTAACCCTAGTGCACTCGAACTTTTCAAACAGAGATTGAAATCAAGTCGTCACTTACCGCCTGAAATTCGGAGGGTACTCGAAGGTATGCCTGCTACAACGCATCCAATGGATGTATTAAGAACTGGTTGCTCTTTTCTTGGGACGCTCGAACCAGAGCGTGATATAGCACAGCAGCAAGCGATTGCTGAGCGTTTAATCGCCAGCTACAGCTCAATGCTTCTTTACTGGTACCATTTTCATCACAACGGCAACCGGATTGAGACGAAAACGGATGATAACAGTGTTGCTGCTCATTTCCTCCATTTGTTACATCATGAAAAACCAAGCGTCTTACATGAACATTGCATGGATGTTTCGCTCACTTTATACGCGGAACATGAGTTTAATGCATCGACATTTGCTGCGCGGGTTACTGCTGCTACTTTGTCTGATTTTTATTCGGCGATTACCTCTGGGATTGGAACGCTACGTGGGCACTTACATGGCGGTGCAAATGAAGCGGCAATGGATTTAATTGCCCAATTCCAAACCCCTGAGGAAGCAGAACGAGGTATAGCGAAGTGCCTAGAAGCGAAAGAGCTCATTATGGGTTTTGGACACCGTGTCTATAAGGCGACCGATCCACGATCAGATATCATTAAATCTTGGTCACATAGACTATCTGTAGCAGCAGGGGACCTTACTTTATTCAACATCTCTGAAGCAATTGAAAAGAAGATGTGGACGGATAAGAAGTTATTCCCAAATCTTGATTTCTATTCGGCTTCTGCCTACCACTTACTTGGCATTCCAACCAAGTTGTTTACGCCAATTTTTGTCATTTCACGAACAGCCGGATGGGCAGCACATATTATTGAGCAACGTGCCAATAACAAGCTCATTCGCCCTAATGCAGATTATACCGGACCTGATCCAGCCGGATGGGTTCCGATTGAACAACGCACATAATATTTTATTCATTTGGAGGAAGGAGGAAATAGAATGAACACAACTACAGATGGTAGAACCGGTCCAGATCAAGTCATAGTTGACATTGTCAATTATGTGACTGACTTTGTTGTCGACCAGCCTGAAGCGTTAGAAACGGCTCGATATTGTTTAATGGATACACTTGGCTGCGGTCTCCTTGCCCTCCGCTACCCAGCATGTACCAAGCTACTCGGACCAATTGTGCCCGGAACGACAGTGAAAAATGGTGCTAAAGTACCTGGTACCACTTATCAACTCGACCCCGTTACAGCAGCTTTCAATATTGGTACGATGATTCGCTGGCTTGATTATAATGATACTTGGCTTGCTGCTGAATGGGGGCATCCATCGGATAATCTGGGCGGGATTCTTGCCGTTGCCGATTATGTTAGCAGGCAGCAAGTTGCTAAAGGTGAGCCACCACTGACGATGCGTGATGTCCTTGAAGCAATGATTAAAGCACATGAAATTCAAGGGGTTTTGGCGTTGGAAAATAGCTTTAACCGCGTTGGACTTGACCATGTTCTGCTTGTGAAAATCGCTTCAACTGCTGTAGTGTCACATTTACTGGGTCTCACGAAAGCGGAGATGACGAGTGCCGTTTCCAATGCTTGGATTGATGGCGCTGCACTGCGCACCTATCGGCATGCTCCGAATACAGGCACGCGTAAATCATGGGCAGCCGGTGATGCAACAAGCCGGGCCGTTCGTCTTGCACTCATCGCGCAAAGTGGTGAAATGAGCTACCCGACCGCTCTGACAGAAAAAACATGGGGCTTCTATGATGCGCTTTTCGGCGGGAATGAATTGAAACTAAAGCGTCCATATGGTACATATGTGATGGAAAACATTCTGTTCAAAATTGCTTTCCCAGCCGAGTTTCACGCGCAGACGGCTGTGGAGTGTGCGTTTCAATTACATCCTGTCGTCCGGGACCGGTTAGGTGAAATTGATCGAATTGTTATAACGACACATGAATCGGCTATCCGAATTATTGATAAGAAAGGACCGCTCCATAACCCAGCAGATCGTGATCATTGTTTGCAATATATGACTGCAGTTGGACTGATTTATGGTGAGCTAACGGCAGATCATTACGAAGATAACGTGGCCTCTAACCCGCAAATTGATCACTTGCGTGAGAAAATAATTGTAATAGAGAATCGTCTCTACTCAAAGGACTATCTTGATCCAAAGAAACGCTCAATCGCGAATGCGGTGCAGGTGTTTTTTCTAGATGGAACCATTTCTGATTTGATTGAAGTGGCTTATCCTGTTGGTCACAAACGCCGCCGAGAAGAAGGGATTCCGCTTCTAGAGCAGAAATTCAAGGATAATCTGACCTACTTCCCTAGTAAACAGGCGAATTTAATTGAGGCACTTTGTGATGATCAAATGGTTTTGGAATCCATTCCAGTCTGTGAATTTGTTAATTTATTCATGATTTGATAATTGGCTCGTACCGAGCGGCCATGCAGAAAGAATTGACACTATACCGCACGATCAAAGAGGGACAATGCAGTTAATACCAGCTGCATTGTCCTTTCTTCCATTCAATGGTTACACGCCACTACGATCGCTATCACGCATTTATTATTTTAAAATATAACCACGGTACAAATCATCTTGTTCCGGGCAAAGCCGCGCTAAATCCTCGCGCGTACAAACCTGAAAACCTTATCGTACTAAATTTTAAAATCAACTTATGAAATGTTGCTGATTTTTCCCTTGAATATGGGTATAATAGAAGGCGGTATATTACATATCAATTTTGAGTATAGCGTAAAAAACTAGTTTCAAAAATGCTATGCATATGGCTCGGAATGATTTATTTCTTGAATTGTAACGGGGTTTCTATGCTCGAAAATATGCTTTAAAACTATTTCCTAAGGAGGCAAAAGATTTGAATAAGCAGTCAATTCGTGATATCGACGTAAAAGGGAAACGCGTGTTTTGTCGTGTCGATTTCAATGTACCAATGCAAGATGGCAACATTTCTGATGAAACTAGAATCGTCGCTGCCCTACCAACAATTCAATTTCTAATTGAAAAAGGGGCAAAAATTATTTTAGCGAGTCACCTTGGACGTCCTAAGGGAACTGTCAACATGGAATTTACACTAGCACCAGTTGCAAGTCGCCTAGAGACTTTACTAAACAGGCCAGTTACATTTGGTAACGCTGATCTAGCACAAAGTGTACGACTTTCTAATCAGTTAGCAGAAGGCGATGTCCTTTTACTAGAGAATGTTCGCTTTTATCCTGGAGAAGAAAAAAATGATGCAACACTTGCATCGCAATTTGCTAGTCTTGCTGATATTTTTGTCAACGATGCGTTTGGTGCTGCCCACCGTGCGCATGCTTCAACAGAAGGAATTGCAAAGTGTGTTCCTGCAGTAGCTGGTTTACTAATGGAGAAAGAACTTGAGGTTCTTGGTAAAGCACTTTCAACACCTGAGCGTCCTTTCACTGCTATCGTTGGTGGCGCAAAGGTGAAAGATAAGATTGGTGTCATCGACCACTTGCTTGATAAGGTCGACACTTTAATCATTGGCGGGGGACTTGCTTATACGTTCATCAAAGCACAGGGGCATGAAATCGGAACATCACTACTTGAAGAAGACAAAATTGAACTCGCGAAAAGTTTTATGGAAAAAGCGAAGAAAAATGGCGTCAACTTCCTTATGCCAATTGATGCTGTCATTGCACCTGAGTTTGGTGAAAACGTTGAATCAAAAATCGTTGAGATTGATCAGATCCCAGCAGATTGGATGTCACTAGATATCGGCCCAAAAACGGCAGCACTTTATGCTGATGCCATTAAATCATCAAAGCTCGTTGTTTGGAATGGTCCAATGGGTGTATTTGAATTTGATAAATTTGCAGGCGGTACTAAAGCAGTTGCTGAGAGCTTAGCTGCTTCTGATGCTTATTCAATTATCGGTGGCGGCGATTCTGCTGCTGCTGTGGAAAAGTTCCACCTTGCGGATCAAATGAGCCATATTTCAACTGGTGGCGGCGCTTCGCTTGAATTCATGGAAGGCAAAGTATTGCCTGGCGTTGTTGCTTTAAATGATAAGTAACCTGTTAGGAAAAAATGAAGATTGATTTAATAGAATAGTCTTATGCTTTTATACTAGAAACGATAAAGGTGAATACAAGCTAGAAAATCGGCTTGTATTCACACTAAGATACAGGAGGAAAATTGATGCGTACACCTATTATTGCAGCAAACTGGAAAATGTTTAAAACGTTAGATGAAGCTAGTGAATTTATTGAGGAAGTGAGAGAGCAGGTACCTTCAGCTAAGAAGGTTGAGTCTGTTGTCTGTGCTTCTCCGTTATTTCTTCGTAAGCTCGTGAAGAAGTCTAAACAATCTGATTTGAAAATCGGTGCTCAAAATATGCACTTTGAGGAGCAAGGTGCTTTTACAGGGGAAGTTAGTCCTGTTGCACTAAAAGACATCGGCGTTGATTATGTGATCATTGGCCACTCAGAACGCCGCGAGATGTTTAATGAAACAGATACGTCTGTAAATAAAAAAGTACTTGCTGCCTTTGCGCATGATTTATTACCAATCGTTTGTTGCGGAGAAACGTTATCGCAGCGTGAAGCTGGCGAAACGAACGCATTTGTCTCAGGACAAATTAAAGCGGCTCTAGCTGGTTTAACTGAAGCACAAATGAAGGAAACAGTTATTGCTTATGAGCCAATCTGGGCAATCGGTACAGGGAAAAGTTCAACTGCCGAAGATGCAAATGAAGTCTGTGCAGTTGTTCGTAAAACAGTTGCTGAACTGTTTTCACCTGCAGTTGCCGAGGCTGTTCGCATTCAGTACGGTGGTAGTGTGAAACCTGAAAACATTGCTGATTACATGAAAATGCCTGACATTGATGGCGCTTTAGTTGGCGGTGCTTCTCTTGTTGCAGGTTCTTATTTAAAATTATTGGAGGCATGTGCAAATGACTAAGCAACCTGTTGCACTGATTATCTTAGATGGTGCGGCTTGCCGTAATGAATCTTATGGTAATGCGGTCACTGCTGCAAGCAAACCCAATTTCGATCGACTTTGGGCAAAATACCCTCACGCAACGCTTGGTGCTGCGGGTGAATCGGTTGGTCTTCCCCATGGTCAAATGGGAAACTCTGAAGTTGGGCATTTAAATATTGGTGCTGGACGCGTTGTTTACCAAAGTTTGACTCGTGTTGATGTATCTATTCGTGACGGTGAGTTCGGGAAAAACGAAACGCTTACTGAAGCAATGGACTATTTGAAAAGCCCGGATGCTAAGAAACCAAGAGCGCTTCATTTATTTGGATTACTATCTAATGGCGGTGTCCACAGTCATATCCGACACTTGATTGCATTACTACAACTTGCTGCCAAAGAAGGCATTAAAGAAGTGTATGTTCATGGGATTTTGGATGGCCGTGATGTCGCGCCACAATCAGCGCTTGAGTTCATAGAGCAAACTGAACAGGCTTTTAAAGAAGTTGGCATTGGAAAGTTTGCTTCTATTTCTGGTCGCTACTATTCGATGGATCGTGACAAACGTTGGGATCGTGTTGAGAAGTCGTACCGGACAATGGTTTATGGCGATGGACCTGCCTATCAATCAGCTAAAGCTGCAGTAGAAGATTCTTATGAAAATGGCATCTTTGATGAATTCGTGATTCCATCTGTTATTGTTGATGACAAAAAGAAACCAGTTGGACTCGTGCATGATGAAGATTGTTTTATTTTCTTCAATTTCAGACCTGACCGTGCTATCCAAATTTCAAATGTGTTTACAAATGATACATTTGCAGAATTTGACCGTGGCGAACGCTTCCCTAATCACTTGCATTTTGTCTGCATGACTCGTTTTAGCGAAACAGTGAAAGGATTCGTTGCTTTTAAACCAACGAATTTGGACAATACGCTTGGTGAAGTACTTTCTAACAATAGCATGAAACAATTGCGAATTGCTGAAACAGAGAAGTATGCGCATGTTACTTTCTTCTTAAACGGTGGTCGCCATGATGAATTCCCTGGTGAAGACCGTATTCTTGTACCATCACCTAAAGTTGCTACATACGATTTGCAACCTGAAATGAGTGCACATGAAGTGACTGATAAGCTAATTGAAGCAATTGACCAAGATATTTATGATGCAATTGTTCTCAACTTTGCCAATTGCGATATGGTTGGACACTCTGGAAAACTTGAGCCAACGATAAAAGCAGTTGAAACAGTTGATACTTGCCTCGGAAAAGTCATTGACAAAATTTTATCAGTTGGTGGTCGTGCGATCATCACGGCTGACCATGGTAACGCAGATGAAGTAACAACAATGGCTGGAAAACCAATGACTGCCCATACAACGAATCCTGTACCAGTGATTATTACGCAAGAAGGTGCTTCCCTTCGCGAAGATGGTATTCTAAGCGACCTAGCACCGACAATCCTTACGATGCTTGGACTCGCATTGCCGAAAGAAATGACAGGAAAAACATTGATTAAATAAATGCTATTCATAAAAAAATTGAAAACAGATGACCAATATTGCGTCATTTAGGTTATACTTGTTTAGGTAAGCTTTTGCATTTTGCGTTTACGATGAAAATGAGTAAACATGATACTAAAGCCAATTTTATAAAAAAAGGAGAAAAATTATGCCACATATTATTGATGTTTATGCACGTGAAGTGCTTGATTCAAGAGGGAACCCAACAGTTGAGGTTGAAGTTGAAACAGAATCTGGCGCTTTCGGCCGCGCAATTGTACCTAGTGGTGCATCAACTGGTGAGCACGAGGCAGTTGAGCTTCGCGACGGAGATAAGTCTCGTTACCTTGGAAAAGGTGTACAAAAAGCGGTTGATAACGTAAACAATATCATTGCAAGCGAGTTAATCGGTGTTCATATCCTTGATCAAGCTGGCATTGACAACTTGATGATTCAATTAGATGGAACAGAAAACAAAGGAAAACTAGGCGCAAACGCAATCCTAGGTGTTTCCCTTGCTGCTGCTCATGCTGCTGCAAATTACTTAGAAATGCCATTGTACCGTTACCTAGGCGGATTCAATGCTAAGCAATTACCGACACCTATGATGAACATCATCAACGGTGGATCTCACGCTGATAACAACGTTGACTTCCAAGAGTTCATGATCCTACCTGTAGGGGCAACAACTTTCAAAGAAGCAATCCGCATGGGCGCTGAAGTTTTCCATGCACTTAAAAATGTTTTAAGCGGAAAAGGCTTAAATACAGCAGTTGGTGATGAGGGTGGTTTCGCACCAAACCTCAAATCAAACCGTGAAGCACTTGAAGTAATCATTGAAGCGATTAAAGCTGCTGGCTATGTCCCTGGAAAAGATATTTTCCTTGGTATGGACGTTGCTGCTTCTGAATTCTACAACAAAGACAAGAAAGTTTATGACCTTGCCGGGGAAGGCCGCATGGGTGTGACTTCTGAAGAAATGGTTGACTTCTACGAATCACTAGTCAATGAGTTCCCGATCCTATCAATTGAAGATGGACTAGACGAGAACGATTGGGCTGGACATAAGCTATTAACTGACCGCCTTGGCGCTAGAATTCAACTTGTTGGTGATGATCTATTCGTTACGAACACGAAGAAATTAGCACAAGGAATTGAAATGGGTGTTAGTAACTCTATCCTCATCAAAGTAAACCAAATCGGTACGCTTACTGAAACGTTTGATGCAATCGAAATGGCAAAACGCGCTGGTTATACAGCAGTTGTTTCTCACCGTTCTGGTGAAACTGAAGATGCTACAATTGCAGACATTGCGGTAGCAACAAATGCTGGACAAATCAAAACTGGATCAATGTCAAGAACTGATCGTATTGCGAAATACAATCAATTACTTCGCATTGAAGATGAGCTAGGCGACTTAGCTATCTATGCTGGATTACAAAGCTTCTACAATTTAAAGAAGTAATGGTATCAAACTAGCAGCAATGAAAGGCCAGTAGAGAAGTTAGACTTTTCTACTGGCCTTTTCGCCGACCTTTGCAGGGTAAAGAAATATGTATCACCCTAGCATATTGATAACTAAAGCGTGACTACGTAGGCAATAAACGCCCTAGTAGTAACGCTTTAGTTCTGATTTTATTCGTTAAAAATAATCGACACGAGATTTATCAATGTCTCATACACATATTACCACTAACAAACGATGTTTAAACACCTAACATTAACTGAGCGATGAAAAATAGATGCCTTCAGAGCGATAAGAAATTCGATGCAAGAAATTATCTTTTAAAGTTGCGATGAATACGAAGAAATCTTGTATACGCAAAAACAAAAAAGTACTAATAAAAACATATCTGAAAGACCACTTGAGATTGCGTCAAGAGAAGAATTTGGCCACTGGGAAATTGATTCAGTCATTGAGAAAAATTTAGGTGACGAAGCCCTTCTAACCATTACTGAGCGCAAAACAAGAACAAACGTAGTTTTCAAGATTAGCGGATGGCTTATTTACCCATCTTGATAAAAAAAGCTCGATCAACATGATGCATTGATCGAACTCATTTATCTCTCAGCCCTATTTGACAATGGGCCAGAAATCAAGCCATCTGTCCACCACAAACCGCTCCGTTCGGGCAGAACTATTCTACTCTTTAACGCCTGTAGTCACTGGCAGCTCAGTGATTAGAATCAAAGAAGTTGGTGAATAACAAGCAAAGCTTCCGTCAAAGAAAACATTTCCTGGCTTCACGCCATCTACTTTCATCTCTTCAACTGGATGTTCAATTAATTCTTTCTCTTCATATTCATAAAGCGCTAAATAGTGAACTTCAGTGTCCTTATTAGCCGTGTTCTGTCCAATGAAGTAGGTTTCATTGGTGATTAATTGATCGACTGACACTGGATTCGGGAAAACCAATTTCTCTTCTAAATCAGTGATATACCCTTCATTTTGCATGCCTTCTTCTGTAGTAAATTGAATTTCCTCGAGCATCGCCTGATCTTCGTTCAGAATTTGTGCTTGCCCTTCGAGATTATCCTCATTCCTCACAAGTGACGGTGCATTAATCAGTTCTGTATCATCCGGATCGCCAGTTTCTATATTCAATACTTCGTAATAAGGATACGCCTTTGTCGCTTTTGAAATTTTCTTAGTATCGTTGTAGTTCAGATGATAATTCAGCAGCACTCTTTCAACCTCAAGATATTCCTCATCTTGCTCACTATATTGTGAAATCAACGCCAGTGTATTGCTATCATATGTCTTTACTTCCTTCACTCCACCAGGTATTCTTGACATCGTCATCACTGTGCCGTTTTTTGCAGTGGCATGGGTATCATCGACTGAGTCCCCTTCTAAAGGAATATCAATGACATCCCCTGTATCGCTGCTTATTCGAGCAAACTCTTCATTTGTACCTGCAATCGTATAAAGGAAGAAAAGATTGTTCCCGTCTGACTCAAGTGTATTTAACACGCCATCCTTTTGAACGATCTCCTTGAAAGCCCCTGTCGTCTTATCATAGCTAACAACTTTGCAATATGGTGCCGATGCCGAATAATTCAATCCCAAATAGTATTGATCAGCAATTCTTTCCATCTTCATATCCGTGAATCCTTGAAATTCAGCCGGAATTGCCACTTCGGTAGCTGGAATTGTATCTCCAGGCACAGTTGTTAATTCAGAAATTTTGTAATCGCCACTTCGTTTCTTTACTTTTGGTTTTTCTGGCTCATCGTCACTACAACCTGTAACAACAAATAACATTGAAAATACTAGTAACCCCTTTAGGTAACGCCTCATTTGATTATTCATAACATTTCCTTTGTCTCTTATTTTTTACTTGCCTAACTGAAAGGTCTTTCCGTTGCTGCGACTAGACGGCTACTCAACGCACGCGTGAAGCCAACAAAACAAACAAAAGCACATAACAAAATGGCTTCATATTGTTAACAGCATGGTGTAAACAACACAGCTAAACAAAATTTCATTTAAAAACATTAAATCACTTTTTCCACAGTAAATCAAAGGAGCATTTTTCATGATCTCCTTTTTGCGAAAAAAAATCTTTCCACTCATTATACCATGTTTAAAATTAATTTTTCTGAATATCAAATATTTTTGCCCAAGGTTATCCTGTTGCCCTGCAAAGAATCGGCATCATAATAACCTTACACTGTACATAGTGACCTCATGCTCCGGGAACATTAGTGTAGACACTATTCGTGTCGATCATTTTTTACCGGAGGGACTACACATGGGAAAACGTTCTAAATCAAAACGGTTCGTTGGTCAAGGTAAAGTCTCCGTCGCAAAACATGATGAGCGCTTTACTTACCATTCTACGCTTGCAGAAGCAGAGTCAAAGGGCAAGTAAAGTACGCGCTATTGTGGGGTGCTATCCAAATAGCACCCCCTTTCTTATGAAGAAAAACAACGCATGCAAAGGACATTTTGCTAAAACGATCCTCTTTTCTCCTGTGAATTTTGATATAATAAAGCGATGAATTAGACAAACCATACAGGATAATAGAACCGCTTCTGGTTACAAAGGAGACTTGCATATGTATCGAATTATGATTGTTGAAGATGATGAAAAAATTAGGCGAATTATTTCCGAATCACTCAGAAAATGGCGTTATGATGTATTTGAAGTGAGCGACTTCAGCCATGTTCTAAACGATTTCACTTCGTCCGAACCACATCTCGTACTGATGGATATTAACCTCCCTTTTCTGGATGGCTACCATTGGTGTGCACAAATCCGCACCATCTCAAAGGTACCGATTGTCTTCCTATCTTCGCGTACACAGAATATGGATATGATCATGGCGATGAACATGGGTGGTGACGATTATGTGCAAAAACCTTTTGATTTAGATGTTCTAGTTGCGAAAGTAAATGCCATTTTCCGTCGTAAATATACCTATGATGCTGATCAGAATAATCTAGAGCTTACGCACCGGGGTCTTTGTTTTTTCCTAGCCAATTCTACTGTTCAATATCAAAATGAAGTGATAGAGCTCACGCGTAATGAATTTATCCTGCTTCAACTGATGATGCGCAGTATCGGAAAGATTATTGCCCGTGATGAACTGATGCAAGCATTGTGGAATAACGATCAATTTGTTGACGACAATACGTTAACAGTAAATGTCAACCGGCTTCGTAAAAAAATCACTCAGCTTGGACTCGAACAATTTATTGTTACGCGAAAAGGAATGGGGTACCTGATTGAATGAAATTTCTCCAATTTTTGAAATATGAAACAGGGTACATCCTACTTTTTTTTGGATCATTTTTGACGATCTCGCTCGTCTTTGCGACTAGTAGTCATGCAGATTGGCAGTGGCGTAATTTCTTCTATACCCTGCTGCTCATCACCATTGCTTTAGCTGTTTTCATAGGTTTACGGTACCTACGAATAACCCAGTCGTTACAACATATCATGGATTCACAAGCAATCACCGTTTCATTTGAAGGACTGCACTATCATAAAGCTATTGAGGAATTGAAACGACAACATATCAAATCGCTGAATGTCGAACAAGCAAAACAGCGAGACTATCACGATTTCATCGTAGCATTCGTTCATGAAATTAAAACGCCAATTGCGGTTTTGCGTTTATTAGGACAAACAGAAATCGATTCAAAAAGCCTACAAGAAGAAGTCGTGAAAATTGAACATTATGTTGATCAAACGCTTTATTACGCTAAACTTGATACCTTCCATCAGGACTATGAAATCAGCAATTGCGATTTAAAGGCGATTTCAACCGCAGTCGTTAAGCTACATGCAAAAGCGTTCATTTCACACAAAATTCGTATTGAGCTAAAAATGACTTCTTGCGCTGTCACAAGCGATCGTAAGTGGCTACAGTTTATTGTCAATCAACTGATTACGAATAGTTTGAAGTATGTAGGTGAAAATGGTGTCATTACCATTACGACTGTAGAAACAGCGCAGGAAAGGCGATTGATAATTGAGGATAATGGTGTTGGGATTTCCGAAAAGGACATGCCTAGAATTTTCAATCGAGGATTTACTGGAACGAACGGGCGTAATCATGCGAAATCAACTGGCATGGGGTTGTATCTGGCACAGCAACTGTCTAATAAACTGGGACACTACATTACCTGTACCTCAGAGATGAATCATTTTACCAGAATGGCGATTCATTTTCCGAAAAACGACGACCAATTTATACACATTGCTGAAAATGTTGAAAAATAGCAATCGCCTAGATTTGCGCTCAGAAATACTGACTATTTCCTGTATTTGCACATGTCTAGGCGACTGTTAAATCTCGCAACCAGCGGTCTGAATGACGATCTAGCCAATCACATCCTGCTTGCTACTAGCCGGCCATAATGCTAGTCTACTGCCAGCGTTTAAGTGATGGAAAGTATTGTCGCAACTTCTCTTGTGCATCATGCTCACTCATATTGGGATTCGCTTTCATCATATGCGGAGCACACATTGCAATCATCTCTTCCATCGTTGTGGTTGTTGTAAACGCACCTTGATCAAAGCAGTATTTGCAATAATCCTCATTCTTACTCCCATCAGCATTCTTCCCAAACAATTCCTCACTTGTAAGTGGCATTGCGCAACTTTGGCAAACCTTTGTATCCATGAACGTTTCTCCTCCGAGTCTTCGCAATTCAATCTAATTTATCATACCATGTGTAGACACCTTCCTCCTCCCCTATTTAACGTATATATTTATCGATCATTTCCTTTTCAATCAGCAGGAAGGGAATGATTGCCTGAGTGGACTCATGGAGACCATTCCTAGCTTATTTCCATGTCACTTCTTCAATTACTTTGCCCCACAATTGATAACGCATACACATGTTTGGCAAGTATTTAACGTTGCCGAACAATGCGGTAGTAAAGCTTTGTCGATGATAAATAGAGCAAGAAATAGATGATAAAATAGATGATATACAACCCGACAACCGTTTTCTCAAGTCCCGTGATTCCCTGAATATTATCAAGCATGAAGTACTTAATCATGAAAGCACTTTCAACTATTCCGAGTAATAGTGGCGGGAAGAAAACAAAGAATTGTTGTTTACGAATTACCGATTTCATCTGGCGCTCTTCCATCCCCATTTTCCCGAGTATTTGGTAATGTCTTTGCTCTTCTGTCGCCTCACGTAATTGCTTGAAATAGATGACACTAGCGAGTGCAAAGATCGCAATTGCCGCTAGAAAGGAACTGGCAAACAGGAGCAGTGAAGAATTCTCAATTTGAATTGGGTAGATATCAGCAAACGATGAGTAATAGGACTCTTTCTGCCCGCTCACAAGCGCATGGACATCTTCTGATAGTTCGCCAGCCATCTTACTATCTTCCACCTGATAGATTTCAAAGGGTTTAACCCCTTCTTGAACAGTCATTTCTTGATAGGCTTCATCAGAAACGACAAGTACAGCCGGCTTATAGAGCATTCCTTGATCAGGATCAGTCGCCCAACCAAGCAGTGCATAATTTTGTTTTTCAACTAATTCAAAGGTCACTTCCTGATCACTTGTAGCAAGAACGATCTCTGGCGCCTCGCCCGTACCAGCAGTATATTTCTTTTCTTTATCCGTTCCTTGTGACATTGAAATGGCTTCTTTTCCGTTTAGGTCAATCGCGTCCCCGTCGCTGCGTAATACTCTCAGATCATTGTACGCCGTTTCAGAAACCAGATACACGTCCTTCGTGTACATGCCAGCGTTTTCAAAGGCTGGCTCGATATCCGACAACGGTTTCGCTTGCACACTGTTCAAAGTGTAGTGGTACTGGATATCATGATCTGACTGCTCAATCATCGCGTCAATTTCTGCATTTGTCTCTTTGTCCATTGACTGAAAGGCAATATCATTTGGCAAGTTAATACGGCTTGCTGAAAACTGTACCTGATAGTTAATAAGGACAAATCCTACTAAGAAGATTAGCACAACACTGAAAAGTGAAATGAAAGTTAATGTCAACGCATTACCCTTTGCCTGAAAACGCAGCGAACCTGTCCAGAGTGCAGTATCACCTTCATGGTAACGTTTCCGTTTTGTCACAGTACTCAGTAGCCACCCAGTAAATTGCCGGAAAAATAAGTACGTACCAACAATCATACCTACGACAACAGAAATCATACTAACCTTTGTATGATCACGCCAGATATCAGCCTCAGTTCCTAAGCTTATCATGTACAGTGAAGTAGCGAGTAATAGGATAGACAGTAATGCAACCCAAACAGATGGCCGAATCGGCTTCTCCAATTTCTCTTTGGCGTGAAATAAATCAACCAATTGTACACGTTTAACCATCCAATAGCTTTGCAGCGTAATCATAACAGCGAGCAATAAAAAAAGAACGGTCGTTGAAAGAATCGATTCAATCGGGAAAGACACTGACACTGTTCCCTCATAATGCATTAAATTCATCAAAATGGTGCCAAAGAACTTTGACAAAATCCCGCCAGTAACAAGCCCTATTACAAGTGAAACGGCGACAATAAATACCGTTTCATAGAATACCATAAACGCAATTTGACGCTCATTCATCCCAAACAGCAAATACATACCAAACTCTTTTGTTCGTTGTTTCATAAAGAAAGTATTTGCGTAGAGGATAAAGAAAACAATGAAGATGAACATCACAGCGGAACCTAGCTGGATCCCTAACTGAAAATATTCCTTCCCATCAACGGAATTCAAGATGTCTTCGTTATACGTCAGCGCAGAAAAGGTGAAATAAATGACCACACCTAGAATCATTGAAACCAAATAGATGCCATACAATTGAAAGTTCCGCTGGAAATTTCGTTTAGTTAGCGCGAGGAGGCTCATCCGTGTCCCCCCCCAATCCAGCTTTGTGTATTCAAAATTTGCTGATAGAATTGCTTCTGATCGAGATCACCACGATAAATTTCATTGACAATCGCACCATCACGAAGAAAAATAATTCGTTTGCAATAGCTCGCAGCAAAGACATCATGTGTCACCATCAGGAGTGTCGTCTTAAACACCTCATTGAGCAAAACAAGTTGTTCCAATAAATGCGTCGCTGAGCGCGAATCAAGTGCACCCGTTGGTTCATCAGCAAAGACAATTGCAGGGCTTGTGATAATCGCTCTTGCAGAAGCAGTCCGTTGTTTTTGTCCACCTGAAATTTCTGTTGGGTACTTATCTAATAGGTCTTCTAAATTCAGTGCTTTGATAATCGGTGCAAGTCGCTTCTCCATTTCACTTGCTGTAACCCGCTTAAGTGATAGTGGCAAAAGGATATTTTCCTTTACAGTCAGTGTATCTAAAAGATTATAATCTTGGAAAATAAAGCCCATTTTCTCTTGACGAAATAGACGCAACTTCTTTTTGGTTACATCTAAAACAGATTGACCTTCAAGCCAGATTTCACCACCGGATATCTGATCAATTGATGACAACACGTTCATCAGTGTTGACTTCCCAGAACCAGACGGCCCCATAATAGCAGTTAGTTCACCTGACTGAATCGTTAAATCAATCCCCTTGAGCACAGTTACCTTTCCATATTGTTTCACTAAATTCTTCGTTTCGATGATATTCATCTCATTCACTCCTTCATGCTAAACATGTAGCTTTCAATTTATTCGGGTACCCTAACTATACTGGCCGGGCGCACGTCCATCCATCGCAGTATCCTCTTTCAATGTGACAATCATGTCACATCAGTTAAATACATCACTATTATGATGAGCAATGGACATCTCCATTCTACCTGCCAACGACCTATTTGTTGGGTAAACACATGAACCCATTAGGAACATCTATCACTGGTAACAGCCTAAATATAGGCATCTCCCTTGTTCAAGATGAGCAGAAAAAACTGTGATGATGTGCAGGTTAATGAGCAGAGAGCACAGAAGTTAAAAATAAATATTTAATGAAGAAGTCAATGACCTATAGGTCTGTAGGCGAAAAAAAAGTTAAAACAAAACAGGGTATATTGAAAATATAAGGAGAAAGTGATAAGTTAGGAAAGGACATTACGTCGTTTGGACATTAACTTTCTTCACTGCACTGATAATTTTAAATTCGTTTCATTTAAACTGACCGATGATACTGATAACTCAAAGTCGTCTCACTTGTAGACGAATGATAGAACATTTTTAACAATAAAGGAGATGAATCAGTGACAATTCAAATCATTGCGGATGGTCCTAGTGACTTACCACTGTCGTATTTCGAGGAAAATAATTTAATTAGTATCCCTCATGGTGTTCATATCAATGGAATCGACTACCTAGACAAGGTCTCTATATCGCCGAAAGAAGTAAATGACTTCATGCGGGCTGGAGGATCACCGAAAACATCACACGGTTCACCAGCGATGATCGAAGCTGCCTTCAGAAAGATTGCCGAGGAAAAACAGCAAGGGATCTATCTCGTCTTTTCTTCAGAACTCAGCGGTACATTTGCGACAGCACTCATGCTCCGCGATCTCGTCAAAGAAGATTATCCTGATTTTCAAATGAAAGTCATCGACTCAAAATGTGCTTCAATTGGGCTTGGACTAGTTGTAAAAGCATGCGTACACAAGCAGCATGCGTACAGTTATGAAGAATTGATTGCGTTTGCTGAGTCCATGGCCCGGCATACGGAGCACTTATTTACGGTCGATAATCTAGATTACATTGCACGTGGTGGCCGGATGACCCGAAGAGCTGCTTTTGTCGGTGGTATGCTCAATATCAAACCTTTACTAACCATAGTTGACGGAAAAATTGAGCCAATTGATAAATTTCGTGGCAAAAAAAAATTATACGAAGCTCTTTTTCAAAAAATGGCTGCCATGGGCGATCAATTATCGAAGCAAACCGTTGGTATTTGTCATGCTGATTGTCTTGATGAGGCACTGAATGTCAAAGCACAGATTGAAGAAAGATTCGATGTGAAGCAATTTGAAATCACTGAAATCGGTGCTTCGATCACAGCGCATGCGGGTCCTGGCGCACTGTGCATTACATTCTTAAATAAACTGCAATAATAGAGCAGAAAACGAGGGACTGGCGATAATGCAGTTCCTTATTTCATGGTGCTTTAATAAGATTTTAACCTGTTACTTTAGAACTACTCGGCACTCGCATCGAACGAGGTCATACTACATTGGTCACAAGGATAATAAACTAAGGACGTGCTTTCCTTATTTCACAAAAAATTTTATAATAAAGAAAAAGGATCTGGAGGAGATTTTATTGGCAAAAGAATGTTCATTTGATATCGTCTCAAAGGTTGAGATACCTGAAGTCGTCAACGCGGTAACAGCAGCTACAAAGGAAATTGCAACACGCTATGACTTCAAAGGAAGTAAGAGCGAAATCAAGCTGGAGAAAGAAAAGGAAGAATTGGTGCTTGTCTCAGATGATGAGTATAAATTGGATCAACTGAAAGATGTTTTGCTGACAAAACTGATTAAACGCGGTGTACCAATTGGTAATCTCGATTACGGAAAAGTAGAAGGCGCAGCAAGTGCCACAGTCAGGCAGCGTGTGAAACTAATGCAAGGTATTGATCGTGATAACGCAAAAATTTTGAACACATTAATCAAAAATAGTGGAGTCAAAGTAAAAACACAGATTCAAGATGATCAAATGCGCGTAACAGGAAAGAACAAAGATGACCTCCAAAAAATCATCTCACTCGTAAGAGAAGCAAAAAATTTAACGGTAGAAATGCAATTTGTGAATTATCGCTAATTGCTGAGCCCAAAACAAGCATGTTCTCTCGGGAGTACCGCAGTCGCACATGCTTGTTTTTTGTTTAGCACACAGAGCTAGTGCTTTCGCTTCTTCATAAAGATAAACAAATTACCAAAAACCATGAAAGCCACAATCGGTGCAACTGCAATTGCATAGTTAAAACCGGTCTTATCACCGGCAATATAAATCTCGCTCGTTTCTGGATCAAGCGTAATCGCATAACCATCCGTCTCATTTTGCACCCGGTAGCCGTGCAGCATCCCGCGTAATTCTTTGTCTTGTCCAAACGCACGATGATCAAGATGAATTGTCTTCGTTTTCATACTGTTGTTGATGACAATCACCGCTTGTTTACCTTGGTAACGCCGTTCATATACTAGGACGCCACTAGGGCTTTTCAAAAATGTGATATTGCCTTTCGTCAACACAGGATACGTATCCCTGATATTGGCTAATTTCGTCATTAAGTCAGCAATATCTCTGTCAACTAGTGACATCATTGGACGATTATCCGGCGGTGCCCCACCGTTTAGACTAGCTTCCGACCCATAGTAAATAATCGGTATTTGTGGCGTCGTATAAAGATAGGTTAAAGCTAGCTTCCATCTTGTCGCAGGAAATTGTTTCGCTTCGACAATGGTATGGGTAAACCGCTCAGATGTCGGACCATCAATCGCAATCATCGTACCTTGCTGATACCTCACTTCGCTGAGTTCAGAAATCGGTGTATTCGGTTTCGAGAAAACAGATCTCATTATAGCTGATTGTGCTGTCTCTAATTGACTAGCATCTAGTATTCCATCCACTTGATGCATTTGCGCAAAATCCTTTACCTGGGTGCGACTCGTTTCGGAACTGTAAGCAATCTTCACTGTCATTTTCATTTCGTGCACTTTACGAACCAACTGTTTGAGGTCCTGCTCCGTCCCAAAGTACGGGTAAATCTCCCCACTCACATTTAGCAAGGGGCTAAGACAAATCGTTGTGAAACCCATACTTTGAATCACATCTAATTTCTGATACACACCCACTAGATCCCCGCCCCGAATCTCCGAGTCATTATAAGGATCAACCGCAGGGTTATTCTCATTACGCCCATCAACAAAGCGATCAACATCAATGTAATACACCCTGTCCTCTGCGCGAACACCGCTCGCTTCCACTGACATCGATATATTTCCTAGAAAAACGACAAGAAAGACCATGATTACAGTTTTTTTCAGCATTGTTTGTCCTTTCGGCGTAAGGTTGTATTTGATTTCTATAGAACGATGGCTATATCATACCAGCGTCGCCCCCAAAAAACACGCATCTTGCTTATTGCTGTGCAATTGTCAGAAAATCAGTTACTGTTCCACTACTGACAATGTAGAACACAGTCCTCCTGTTTTTTCACAACAAAAAAGGGCATTAAGCCCTAGTATTTTCATTTCAAAAGTACATGAATTGCCTGTGTACATACGTATTTCAGCCTTCAATATGAATCCGCTTTTGTTCAAACCAGTAATGAATCTGAATAAAATACGCCAATAATTGAGGACCAGTCATTAGTTGACCAAACCAAGGTTTCGATAACGCCGCACCACCAGATTCTACAAGCGCGTTTAGCTTTTCTTTCGCAAAAAGTGTGTGTAGCACGGAATCTCGCTGTCTTAAAATCGCTTGTATTTCCGCTTTCACTATTTCCGTGTAACGTGGATGATGTGTTTTCGGATAGGGGCTTTTCTTTCTCTGGACAATTTGTTGTGGTAATAAATGTGACACAGCATCCCGCAAAATCCCTTTTTCACGTCCATTCGACATTTTCATTTCCCAAGGAATATTCCACGCATATTCGACAATACGGTGATCCGAAAATGGTACCCTCACCTCAATGCTTGCTGCCATGCTCATGCGGTCCTTACGATCCAGTAATGTTGCCATAAACCAGTTCATACACATATAAAATAATTGACGCCGTTCTGATTCCAGTTTACTTTCACCGTCTAACAGCGGTGTCTCGCTGACCATATCCAGATACCGACTCGATACAAATGATTCAATATCTAGTTTGGCACTGAGATCATCTTGCAGTAAATCACTCCGCAAATCCGTCGAGCGAATCCAAGGAAATGTGTGCTTTGCAGACAAATCAACATCACGATAAAACCAAGGGTAACCACCAAACACCTCATCAGCACACTCACCAGACAAGCCAACGACAAAGTCCTTGCGAATCTCCTTGCAAAATAACAATAATGAGGCATCAATATCAGCCATCCCAGGAAGATCACGTACAAGTGTCGCCTCTTTCAATGCCTCAAGCAATGCATCTTGGCCAACAATGATATTATGATGCTCCGTGTTGTAGGATTTTCTCACCAAGTTAATATAATCAGCATCAGCATTTGGCTGAAAGTCGTTGGCGACAAAATGTTGATTGTTTCCCTCATAATCAACCGAATACGTATGCAAACGCCTTTTCCCTGTTGCATGATATTCCTTTGCAGCTATCGCGGTAATTGCGCTAGAGTCAATTCCACCAGATAAGAAAGTACAAAGCGGAACATCCGAAACCAGTTGCCTTTTAACAGCATCTTCTACCAGAAACCGAACATGTTCAACCGTTTCAGCATAATTTTCTGTATGTGGTTTACTCACCACATTCCAATACCGCTTTACAGTAAAACCTTTTCGCGAAAATGTACAATAATGCCCCGGGCGAAGTTCCTCCATCTGTTTAAACACACCGCTACCTGGAATTCTTGAAGGCCCTAGCCCGAGCAGTTCAGCGAGCCCCGTCATCGTGATGACTGCTTTTGCTTCGGGATGTGCCAAAATCGCTTTCATTTCAGAACCAAATAAGAACCGGTTCCCCTGATGCGAGTAGAAAAGAGGCTTCACACCAAGCCGATCCCGTGCTATAAAAACGCGTTTACGCTTCTCATCCCAAATGGAAAAAGCAAATATGCCATTAAAACGCGCTAAACAATTTTCTTGCCATTCGATATAAGCTGTGAGCAAGACCTCCGTATCCGAATGCCCTTCAAACTGATACCCTTTTAGCGCAAGCTCATGTCTGATCTCGTCTGTATTGTACAATTCACCATTGTAACTAAGTACATAACGATGATTGTCTTTCATTCGCACCATTGGCTGCTTCCCGCCAACTGGGTCAACTACGGATAATCGCTTGTGACCAAAGCCTACATGGCGATTAGACCAATAATTTGTCGCATCTGGCCCACGCTTTGATAAAGTCGTGGTCATTTTATACAATAAATCAATATCACGCTCGATATTAGCATCAAATTCAACCCAACCTGTAATACCGCACAAACCCATCTTCCTCTCGCTCATAAACATGGAACTATTTCCAATGCCAAACGACTTGGCTCCTTGCATCCTTATATTGTATGCGGGGGGGAGAAGGACTGACCCAATAGATTTTGCGAAATGTACGTTACGAAAAAATGTGTGTGAACCAAACACAAGAACACTATGAATGCAAAAAAAATAACCCTATCAATTATGATATCGCTATTTTTTTATCAATATTATTATCTTGATACTAATATGTCAACTGACCGCTGCATTGCTTGGCATAACATTCATGTAAACTTTATCAAAGAAATTCATTCATTTTTTTCAAAAAGTACCATTAGCTAGATGCCAGTCTTTGTTTCGGATCATGTCCATATTTGTTTCTACCTTCGTCCCCTTTAAGACAACCATAAACGATAATGATGATCCCTCCAACAAATGGGGTGGCAGCGAGAAAACAATAGGATCCAGGCTGACCCACATCTTGTACACGTCTCCAGGTAATTGTAAACATGGGAACCATAAATGCTAGTAAAAAAATGATACCGATAAAAGCAACTAGTCCTCCTAAGATTTGAGCACCAAGTCCCCAAACCAGTCCGGCTAAAATAAGAATCCCAAACGAAAGTAGGAAATACGTCAAAGCGAACATCCAGAATTCTTTTCTACTCGCCCTACCGTAGAAATTTGCATAGTTTGCTATGCCCCTTTTAAAATGCTTAAACATCTTTTAAACGCCTCCTTTTAACTTTTTATTACAACTTTAGCGCTACATATCTTGGAACTTCTCTCTAGCTTACGAGACCAGGTATTACTATTTTTCAATTTTTTCGTTGGAAAATAGTATAATCAAGCAATTTCCCTTGTTTCGGGTCTTCTCCATATTTATTTTCACCTACAGGCCTTCTTTACAAGTAAAAATAATGCTTTGATCCAACCAATAAAAGGGATAACCCCAAAGAGACTAAGGGATACACATGTTTACCCACATTATGCATTCGTCTCTGCGTAATCGCTAAACCGGGAATAAACATAGCTATTTCAAATACGATTAGCAAAAAAAGCAACTGTAACATTTAAAATATCGAGCCGCCATTACTAACTAGCAATCAAATCTTGCTAATGAATCAGGTATTGGATCTTCACCAAACCTATTGTCACCTGTAGTACCTTCAATCCCGGCAAGAATTGCTTTAATCATACCTCCAACAAATGGAATAAAGATCAGGAAAAAATAAAATCCAGACTTATCTATATCATGCATTCTCCTCCAATTGACTGCCAACCCTGGAATGACCATCGCTAGAATGAAAGCAATTGTCAAAAGTAAAAATAGTAATTGTGCCACAAGTGCGTTAAGCAAGGTAAATATGGACGTCAACAAAAGCAAGGCTAAAATGATAATAGTAGCGACTAGGTGAAACACCCAATATTCTTTTCTTCTTGCTCTTCCCTTGAAGTTCGCATAATTTTTCAAACATTTTTTAAACCAAAACACTTCTAACCCCCTCCTTTTCCTATTGCAGTCATCTACTACCTACAAATAACGCTGTGAGCAACAATAACCAGCAAGTATTTGCTAGTAAATATGATACCAACTATCTGTCCATAGATTTTAACTGCGACATAAATAATTTTCAATATCCCGAAATGCTCTCAACCTGTTTTATCATTTTTACCTGTTTATTCCCACAGATGATCCATTCTTGATTTTCCATACATTTTATGACCAAATGCATCTTTTAAATTCGTCTTTTTTCAAAAAATAACCCAAATATAGATGAAACTTTACTAGGGATACGACAAAGGCTATCCGAAGGTCTATCAGCTAGTGATTGCTACTTTTTTTGGATCTTCTCCATAACTATTTTCGCCTGCAGTTCCTTCCAAGCAAGCAAATACTAGGACTATGATAATGCCAATATACGGAACAAGAAAAAGGACTGTTAGGGCTCCATGTCTGTCTTGATCCTGAAATCGTCTCCATGTAACTGCTAAAGTAGGAACAAGCGTCGCCAAAAAAACAATAGTCGTAAGAAGACTAAATATGCCAGACACTACAAGCGCACCAGTCGATTTTTCTACCAAGGCAAAACCTAGAGAAAGTAACATAATTGTTATTAGTATAGAATAGATGATAAACATTATTAGGCTGTACATCCAAAACTCTTTTCTTCTAGCCCTACCACCGAAATTCGCATAATTTTTTAAACACTTTTTAAAATAACCAAACAGTTTAACCCCCCCTTTATACTGCAACAAAGATTGCTCATTATTCCAGAAAACCCCACTTTTATATTACGCCTAAAAGAAGCGTCCCGAACATCTTTTACTTTTGAAACCACCTATTTGCACTGCTTCAATTCACCGATTTACTGATGCTGAATTTGGACATAGATATTGTATCACTATTCCCAATTGACTTCCATCACGTTTTTACAATTTTAAAAACAACAGTCTGCATATACCAGTTAAAGCATACTTGCAACCAGATAAAGTGACAATTACCAGTCCTAAAAACCAGGAAACATCTGAAGTAGCTAGAGTAATGTGCTAATCGTTTTTAACCAGGTCTCTTGAAATAGGTGGAAATGTTAGCGCCATACGCAACTTTATTAACAGGTCTCACACACGCACTCGAACTATTTTCCCTCGACAAATACCTATTGACTTTAGTATGCAAACTATTATAAAATGGAGATTGTGTAAAATAACGCAGCCTATGTGATGGCAATATTGGCTAGTTCGTTCCTTAGGGGGGTCCCTAATGGTGTATCCTGTAACCCGCTGCTGCGAAGGCGAAGATACATGAAACGAAATGGTGATGTCTGCTAGTTACGTTCGTTTTTATTTTACCAACACTTTTTGTCTGCCTTATTGGTATACAAAAAGTGGCGCTTAGTTGCTTATTTTCTAAAATAGGTCGCTGGCAAAAAATAAAAACTCTAAGGAGGAGACACTATATGTCTCGTTATACTGGACCAAGTTGGAAACTGTCCCGCCGAGTAGGATTATCTCTTAGCGGCACAGGAAAAGAATTGTCAAGACGTCCTTACATCCCAGGACAACACGGACCTACTCAGCGTAAGAAAATGTCTGAGTACGGACTACAATTAAATGAAAAGCAAAAGCTTCGCCACATGTTTGGTGTGAGTGAGCGTCAATTCAAGAACACATTTACTAAATCAGCTAAAATGGCTGGCAAGCACGGTGAAAACTTCATGGCACTACTTGAGTCAAGACTCGACAACGTTGTTTATCGTTTAGGTCTTGCTCGTACGCGCCGCCAAGCACGTCAGCTAGTCAACCATGGACACATCACTGTAAATGGCCGTCGTGTTGATATTCCTTCATACCGTTTAGCAAATGGACAAGTGATCGGTATCCGTGAGAAATCACTTAACTTGTCAATTGTGAAGGAATCTTTAGAACTAGCTGTTTTCGTACCAGAGTTTCTTACTTTCGATGCGAATAAGCTAGAAGGTACTTTCAACCGACTACCTGAACGTTCTGAAATGCCACTTGAAATTAACGAATCGTTAATCGTTGAATTCTACTCACGTTAATAAACAGAAAAACTCGGAAAATTGCTACGCAATTCTTCGAGTTTTTCTTATTTCCACTTACCCAATCATTCAGTCTGATTTTCTAGAACACATATTAGGCTTTCAGTTCACCAATCACAACGCGCCACTTTAATTTCTTTGTTTGACCATCAATCTGCAAAATCTTGACGCGGCCGAATCCCCTGATAGACAGGATATCATCCACACCAACCTCAAACGAATTATCGAGGGCGGATTGCCAATTCACTTTCACTTTCTCCTTGTCAATTATCTGCTGGCTTTTCTGGCGAGAAACCCTCAGTATCTCTGCAATCAAAGCATCAAGTCTGAGTGAGCTCACCAAGATTACACGCTCCTGCCAAGCTTCAACCACCACTTTTACTGCTGCCAAATCAATTGGACTAACCCGAACAGCAGCCGGCCCTACCCTGTCTACATTCGCGGCAACAAAATCAGAAAATTCTTTGACGGCAATGATATCAATCGTTCCATCATGGACATAAATATCCCCAAACTTACCACGGTCTACACCAAGAGACATCAGTGTTCCGAGAACATGCTTATGCGTTAAATTAGCAAACTTCGCTGCATATTCCAACCGGAAGGCAACAACCGCAAAATCCTGCTCCGACTGTTGATAAACGTTTGGCGCAATGATACACCGCTTCCGTTCCACATGGTCATTATCTGGATAAAACACTGCCACAAGTAGCTCTTCCCTAGCAACAAGAGACTGAACAATCATTTGCTCTCTTGGTGTTAGAAAATCGAGTAATTTAGGACGAGAACTCGTTATTACCCAATCATTAAACCCGAGGATTTTATCAATAAAGCTTTGCTCATCTTTCCGAAAATGTTGATAAATTGTCATTGATTACTCCTTTTATAAAAAAAGATACGATTCACAAGTAACCGCATCTGTATTTGTTTTATTCAATATCGCCTAGAAAGCGGCTAGCAGCCCTCATTTACAGGTTCGAGAACATATAGACCTTATGATGGTAGCGAATACTAAAAATGAGTCCAAGCGCCATCATGCTCCCCCACAATGAACTCCCCCCATAGCTGAGGAATGGTAGCGGAATCCCAGTAATCGGCATCAGACCAATGCACATACCGATATTTTGGAATACATGAAAAGTGAACATACTGATCACGCCAGCACATATATAGGAGTTAAAATCGAATGTTGTCTCCAGTGCTATCCTTGTCCATGTGAAAATCAAGCTAAAGTAAAGCATGATGACAAAACTACCACCTAAGAAACCAAATTCCTCACCAATGACAGCAAAGATAAAATCAGAATGCGCTTCGGGAATGAATACTTCTTTATTCTGAAATCCCTTTCCTGTCACTTCACCCGAACCAATTGCTTCAATTGAACGAATCAATTGGTAGCTTGAATTTGATGGTGTATTATATGGATCGCGCCATGAATATATCCGCTCTAATTGGTATTGCTTCACGTTTGTATACTTTTCTATCACCTCTGGATGCTCCAGCACCAAAAAGAGAATGCCAGCAATCAGAAATATCACACTTGAGAATAGCGGCAGTAGCAAGCGCCATGTGATACCTGAAACGAGTACCATTCCAGCGAAAATTGCCATAAATACAAGCGATGTCCCAAGGTCCTCACGAATCACAAGGAGGAGTGGGGCACCAGTCACAAGGAGCAACTTACCAAGTAAAGCCAAATCCGTGCGCATCGTTTTCAACTCGTATTGAAGATGGTGCCTATGAATCACAGCCGCCAGTCCAATAATGAGGAATATCTTCATAAATTCCGAGGGCTGTAGCGAGACGGGTCCGAGATCAAACCACAGATGCGCGCCATTCTTCTCTGGCGCCAGACTTTCCGGCGCAACAATTAATAACGCCAATGAGGCCACACCAATGCCATACAAATACCAGGATGCCTTTAGTAATTGGTCGGCATCAAACTGCATTACCACAAAGGCAATGAAGAAGCCAATAATATAGAAAACTGCCTGTTTTTTAAAAAAGTTCATATCATAAACTGAATTTTGTTGTGCACTAAAAATGGCTGCTAGTCCGATAAAACCGAGCAACGACACGATAAATAATTGCCCGTAATCAATTCTGGAAATTACTTTATTTTCACTCATTTACTTCACCAATAATTCCTATCTATAGAAGTGCTGCAACTTTCTTTAAACCTCATGACAACCAATATGTATATCTTACTGGGTTCTCTTTAGGAATTCCGAAAAAGAATAGGATGAGGCACTAAAAATCAGCCTAAGCCGCGTACCGTTTCAACAAAATATATTCATAAGTAATCTAACTGCTTATTTAGAACTTCCAATTAAAGCGTATCACTTTTGTTCGTACTAGCGTATTAAAAATAATAATAAGCCCTGGTCCAATAAACACACCGATAAACCCGACAATTTCAAATCCAATGTAGAGACTAACGAGTGCTGCAAGTGGTGAAATACCAATGTTCAACGACAGCAACTTCGGCTCAACAATGCGCCGGACAATCGTAACGAACACGAACATAAACAACAAAATAACCGCAGTTCGCTCGTCACCCAGCATATAAGAGACAACGCCCCATGGCACGAATATCGAACCAATCCCTACTACGGGCAATATATCAAAGAACGTGATAAGACAAGCTAGAAACAGCTTAAACGGCGCATCAACCACATATAAGGTAGCAAAGACGAGTAGAAATGTCATTGTACTTAAGATAGTCTGTGTTTTGAGATAGCCAATCGTTGCAATTTTCAACTGTTTCATGACAAGATGCAAACGTTCTTTCGTCTTATCTGAAAGGAGTGACTCAAATCCACGCTTAATTTGCGGTAATTCCATACAAACAAAGAATACAGCGATTAAATAGATCAATAACTTTAACAGAAAAGCCGGAACGTTTGCGACTATATTAAACAGCGCAACGCCGAAATTCCTAGTAGCTCCGTTAATTGTTGCTGGAAGACTATTTGTCACTTGAAGAAAAGCCGTTTGTACCGTTGGTGGCAAATCCTTTGTGTATTCCTGCCACTGTTTTAATAGCGGTAAAACTACTGTATCATAAAACTGACTCGCAAGCGATGGGACATTCGCAGAAAATAGCATGATCTGCTCTGCTGCTACTGTTATCAGATAATAGGTTGCACCACCAATAATCGCCATATAGATGGTCATGATGATACAAATAGCCGATAACCGGTTCACCTTAAATTTTCCCATTAACCGCTTAACAATACCCTCAAACACAATTGCTGTCATAAAAGCAAATACAAATGGTAAACTATGTGGGATCAAGCATACAATCAATAGTGCAATAACGCCTACAAAAATCCATTTTTTCAGCAAATTGTATTACTCCTTCACATATACTTTGTGGTCTTGATATGCTAACTCCACAAATTATATGAAAAGGGCGCTACTATCATTCTAAATCAATTTTGCAAAAATTTCATTGCTTTTTCTTTTTTTTTTTGTATGATTGATTAAGGTGTTGTTTTAGTAACAAGTAGTTTTGGTTGCCGAAAGCTTTATCTTAATCAATCGTATTCTGTCATCAGCGAATGATTAACCATTTGTTTTTTAATGTAGCATTAATGGTACTATTCTAAGATACCCTTATAAAAATCTATCTATTTGAACGGGAGAGAATTATGGATCCAATTATTATTGCAATTATCATGGGAATCGTTGAGGGTTTAACAGAATTTATTCCCGTTTCATCGACTGGTCACCTCATCTTAGCCGGACATCTATTAAATTTTGAAGGACCAAAGGCGGATACATTTGAAATCTTTATTCAGCTAGGAGCCATTTTGGCAGCAGCCGTTTACTATTGGCGCGTGCTATTCTCACTTTTCAAGTTCAGAATGGACAAGTTTAATTTTGTACATATCTTCATCGCCTGTTTGCCAGCAAGTATTGTCGGGCTCATTTTTCATGACCTCATCAAATCACTATTTAGTGTCCAAACCGTTGCAATATCACTAATACTGGGCGGTATTTTAATGATTTTTGCAGAATCAAGAAAACCACAAATCAAAACAACAGCAACGACTCTCGACCAGGTTACCTATAAACAGGCACTAACCATTGGCTTATTTCAATGTTTCGCATTAATTCCAGGATTTTCACGGTCAGGTTCTACGATGTCTGGTGGTATTCTTGCTGGTACCGATCACAAAACGGCAGCTGACTTCACTTTCATTATCGCCATTCCAATGATGGTGGGCGCAAGTGGTGTCGATTTACTTGGCGTGGCAGGCACGCTCGACTCTCAGGACCTTCAGATGTATGCTGTCGGCTTCATTGTTTCATTTATTGTTGCCCTATTTTCAATCGTGACATTCCTGAAAATATTGAAGAAGCTCAAGCTAACACCATTCGCCATCTACCGCTTCGTACTAGCGATTTTTGTTTGGTGGTTAATCCTTTAATTCAAACTCCCAGAAAAAAGCAGCGCTTCACTGCTTTTTTCTTTTCGTTCATTATCATTTTTTTCTTCTCTGCAAACAGTTGTAATCCTGTCACTGTCTTTATTTATTGGCTAAAGTATTATAGCGCGCACATAAGGATAGTTGAATGCTAGCAACTTTCACTTGACGAATAAAATCAACGTGTTGTGATTACATTGAAAAGGAACGATGCGTCAACATCGCTCCAGATTCAGCAAAAGTCCACTCTAAGCGGGATTTAGCTATATAGATATTTCTTACCTAGGGTGAAAACGGTTCCACGTGCAGGAGCGTTTTTACTTTTTTGTTATGGTTTTAAAACGACTACAATCAGTGAACAAAGCGTTAAATAAATATTCCAAACTGAAACATTACAGCTAGCGCTTTATAAACTGTCAATTGGCATTCTCCCTTTCCAAAAGATTTTTACCTCTATTCGTCTAGGTTCAGCCATCCCGCGCCTTGAGTCAAACAATTACTATCCGCATTATAGAGTGGCAAAAAATAGACGTCTATAAAAAATTGGCTGTTTTAGAGCGTTTTCAAAAACGACGATTAACTAAAAATATCGCCGACTCCTTTATGCCATCACTCTAGCTTATGGCATGTCAAAAGCAGCTCCTGCTACGAATAATTTGGTGCTAAAATTCCATTAGCTATATGGACACCCTCTCTCCTGAAGTAAAACAACAAGCTTCCAGCTGATCGATGAATTGTATTATTATTTCCAACCCAGATATAGGGGTTCTTCACTGTCCTAATGAAATCTAAGTTTTTTTCAAGCCACTAAAATAGCATGATGACCCCACTACGCTTACCCTCAGTCGAACTTCCACGTAGATAAAAAAACGGCGATTGACCGCTCATTCTTCATATCTACAAAGAATTTGCTGTACAATCACCGTTTACACAATAGAAAACAGGTTTTACGCTTCAGAGACTTTTTTCTTGTTCTTTTTCTTACCTGATAGCAATTCATAAATAATTGGTACCACGATTAATGTCAGTAATGTCGAACTAACTAGTCCGCCAATGACGGTTACAGCAAGTCCTCTTGAAATCAGTCCACTGTTTTCAAAGCCAAGTGCTAGTGGAAGCATTGCGCCTACAGTAGCAATCGCTGTCATTAGAATTGGACGCAATCTTGTTGCACCTGCTTCGAGAATCGCTTCACGAACATCAAGTCCCTCTTTTTGCTTATGAATAATCCGGTCAACGAGTACAATTGCGTTGGTGACAACGATTCCAATTAACATCAGCAAGCCAATCATACAAGTCACTTCGAGTATCTCTCCTGAAATCCAGAGACCATACATCGCACCAATGACCGTAAGTGGTAATGTGAATAGGATAGCAAACGGTGCCTTTGCACCACCGAACGTGATCACTAGAATCAAGTAAACAATCGCTATAGCTGCTAGCATTGCAAGCCCAAGCTGCGTGAAGGCTTCTTGCATGTCTGCTGCTACTCCGCCCTGATCAATTGATACATTTTTCGGAGTGTCGATTTTATCAATTTTCGCTTGCACGTCTTTTGACACGCCGCCTACATCGTCCGTTTTCGGTGCAGCTGTTACAGAAGCAAATACTTTTCCGTCTCTACGGCCGATTGTGTCAGAAGTTGTGCCTTCTTCAACTGTGGCTACATCACTGACCTTGACAGGAACGCCAAGCGGTGAAGGAATCATCGTGTTTTGAACTTCTTCAATCGTTGTCATCGGTACTTCCTTCACACTTACATGAACATCAAGCTCTTTGTCGCCATCTATGACAGTCGTGACGACTGGCGTTTCAAGTGTTGATTTAGGATACAATGCCTGACCAATTTGAGCTGCTGTTAGGCCAACCATTGCTGCCTTTTGCTGATCAACAACCAAGGTATACTCGTTATAAGACTGTTGAATTGAAGTTTCAACTTTCTCTAAATCCTTGTTGTCTTTCATCACCTTTTCTACATCTGCGACTGTTTCAGTTAAGTCTTCTGTTGAATCGCCATAGATGTAGTAAGTAATATTATTACTCACACCAGCTTCTGTCGCTTCAATCCATTTACCAACAGAACGGTCTTTTTGCAGTTCTTCGGTTACTTTCTTTCTTTCCTCGCCGAAATCTTTTGTTTCCTTATCATATTGAACCGTCATAATTGCGCTCTTATCATCACCTGGCATAAATGGATTCGTACCACCAGATGAAGATTGCACCGCAACGACATCGTCTTTTGCAAGGAACATTTCTTCTGCTTCTGTTACTTCTTTATCGACATCTGCAGGACTACTAGATGGATTCGGTCTAAAAGTCAGATACAGCATTTTCTGCTCATCAGTGTTCGCGAATCCTGTTCCTAGTAAACCACTTGCAGGAAGCGCTAGTGCTGAGATGAATAAAAGGAATGCCCCTAGGAGCGGAATCCATTTCTTATTCAATGACCAGTTTAAAATACTGCGGTATTTAAGTGCCATTTTGCCATGCTCGCGGCCTTCTTCATGAAGGTGTTTCTTTGACAATCCCTTGCGGAATAAGCTATGCGTTAGCATTGGAACAATCGTAATTGAAACGAATAGAGAGGCAAGGAGCGCAAAGACGATTGCCAGTGCAAACGGCATGAACACTTCCCCAACCATTCCACCAACAAATCCAAGTGGTAAAAATACGGCAATCGTAACAAGTGTCGATGATAGGATCGGCTTGAATACTTCTTTTGTTGCCTCGCGAATCAAATCGCCACCACTTAGTTTTTCACTACTATCAGCCATTCGGCGGAAAATATTTTCAATGACAACAATTGAGTCATCTATTACCCGGCCAATCGCTACTGTCATTGCGCCAAGCGTCATTAAATTAAGTGAAATGTCCATTTGATTCAGGAAGAACATTGCAATCAATAATGATAGCGGAATAGACACGACTGAAATGAGTGTCGTCTTGAAACTCCGTAAGAACAACCAAATGATCAGTACGGCGAAAAGTGCACCAAGTACAGCTTTACCGACCATCGTTGAAATGGACTCTTCAATTGGTGTTGCTTGATCCATTACAATTGTGAAGTTTAAATCTTCATTGTCTTTTTTCAATTCTTTTACTTCATCTGTTACTGCATTTGCTACATCAACAGTGTTGGCACTTTGAGACTTTGTAATCGCAATCCCAATAGCCTCTTTCCCGTTTGTTCGTGAAATTGATTGTGGTTCACTAATTTTTTCCACTGTCGCAATATCTGAAAGTGAAATTAATGACGGCACACCAGCAGCACTAACAACTGGAATTTTAACGGCTTTCAAATCTTCAATTGTTGCTATTCTGCCATCTATTACGACAGATGTTTCTTCGCCATCCAGTGGCACAACGCCCAATGGAAACTTGATTGTTGAGGCTTTAACCATTTGTGTGATTGATTCCTCAGTCAACCCATTCATGCCCATTTTGACAGGGTCTAGGACAACTTCCACTTCTTCTAACTGTTGCCCAGAAACGTCAACTGACTGAACGCCATCGATCCCAGCAAGTGATGGAACTACTGTTTCTTCAACGACTTTTGTTAGCTCTGCTAAATCCATTGATTTACTATCAATCCCGTATGCCATGATCGGAATCTGGTCAAAATCAAATGTAGATGCCTTCGGTGTTTCGATTCCCTCTGGGAAATCAACTTTCGCTAATGCATCGTTTACTTCTTTCTCAGCTTTATCTAAATCAACATCATACTCATACTGAATCTCAACTGATGATGCACCTTGGTATGAAGTTGAAGTCACGAGTTCAACACCGTTTAAGTTTTGAACAGCCAATTCAACTGGAATCGTAATTTTTTCTTCCACTTGTTCTGGTGTTGCACCAATGTACGGTGTTGTCACCATAAGAAATGGGATCTTAATGCTTGGCATCTGTTCCATTTTCATCGTCATACTCGCATAAATCCCTGCAACAAGGACAATGAGTGTCATGATCCAAACAGCGAACTTATTTTTGAGTACAAAATTAATAATTCCGTTCAATTGCATTACCTCTTTTCGTTATAGTAGTAGTAAAGAGCAAGATGCTCTTCCAATTTGTGCATCAATGTCAAACGATGCTAAAGTTGTTATTGACCGGTCAGTCACCCAGTATTATAATAAATTAGAGGCACTGACTGACCGGTCAGTTTAAATGACAAGGACGATTATACAGACTTCCATTTCAATTGGCAAGTAAATTTTTTCTCTCAACTAAGCAGGTAAATGAATATCGTTACAACAAACTAACATGCAGGCGTTCCCGCCAAATAGAAAATCGTTTTATGCCCAACATAGTAGGCACTTGGCATTCCCCTGCTTTGCTACAGTTTAGTAATACGCTATCATCTGTCTTTAAGAAAGCAACATGGGACAAACATTGCCACTATTGTACATCATCTGATTTATTTGAAGGAGTCAACAACCATGGACGACAAAAAACAAGAAATCATTAAGGCCGCAGTAAAGCTATTCTCAAAAAAGAACTTTGACGCGATATCAGTACAAGAAATTGCAAACGCTTGCCATATCTCAAAAGGTGCTTTCTATCTACATTTTAAATCAAAACAGTCACTGCTCGATAATATTTTCCAGTTTTATTGTGATACACGACTTCGGACGCTTTCTACTGTAATGAACTCCCCTAAAGATGCTAGAGAAAAATGCATCGACATTCTGACGTTTGAATTTCAAGAGATTCTTGATAACTATGACTTCATTATGATGCTAAGAAAGGAAGAGTGCGTTCCAAACAACGCCAAGATTGACCACTTGGTCACAGAGATGCAATTGCATACCTTCAGAGACTTCAAAATACTGATAAATGAAATTTATGGTGAATCCATTACGCAATATGCCAACGATATCACTTGTTCACTATTTGGTATCCGCTCTGCCTACTTTCTCGTCATTGTCCAAGGTCAATTTCAATTCAGTACTGCTGCACTTGCAACCTTCATCATGAATCGTATTGATGATATTGCCAAGGGACTAATGAACAGCAGTGAGCCACCTTGCCTCACTGAAAATGTCGTAACAGCCATTCACCAGCAACACGCACCAACTAAAGAAAAGCTGGCGACAGAAATCAGCAATTTAATGGTAAACAAGACATTGCCCAGCGATGAAAAAGACTCTCTCGAAATCTTGCATACTGAACTGAGCTCAGCATACCCCCGCCCTGCAATTATCAAAGGCATGCTGGCTAATATTCAACACTCTGATGAACCGACTACGATTGTCCGTATGTTAGAAACCTATGTATCAACCCTACACCAATAAGACGCGTTTACACGTATACAAATTATAGAAATTGCTTCATCAGCTATCGACTTATCAAGAAACTCAGTAGAGAAAGGCTGTTCACCGAATCCTATATAATGTTTCATTACAATGCTGTCCACTTGACCACGAGTATCCTTTTAGTAACAGGATACCGGAATGCTACCATCTGGAACGCTACATCATCTTTACCAAACGCACCATTTTAGTGTATCAACATTCCGGTCAACTGAGCAATTTCACTGCTTACATTGTTCATAAACAGTGGCGTGCCGTGAAACGGTGATATCTTGACGATACTCTACTCGGTCAATTTTACACCCTGGACCAATCCTGACAACGTTCCCTCGCACCACATCCGCAGTTGTATACTCCAAGTAAATTTCATCGGCTTCAATCGTACCGACTTTCAGCTTCCCGCCCCAGGAGAACTTTGAACGACGCACAACCACTTTATCACCACCAATTTCATGCACGCGATTAGACTGTGCTAGCTTCATCATAATTGTCTCTGCTGTCAATAAACCACCGATTCTACAGCAGCCTATCGACTTAAATTGATCAACACTGACATTTCCACTGACATCGAGTTTACCATTATTGTCGACAATCTGCCCCTCTAGGTCATCCTTCAATTCTAATCGCCCACGAATTTTGCACACCTTGATAGCTGACTTCTTGTTTATTTCCAAGCTGCCATTAACTGAAATTTTCTCTGCGGAAAGCCTACCACCTATGGCAAGAGTACCATTTACCTTTAATACACCTGTTTGCACATGATCAGTAAAGGTCGCTCGGCCATTTATCCCCACTTTTTCTGTGATTACATCACCCGTAATGGTAGCACTACCATTCACTTTGACCTTATCGTACTCACCACCTGCTGCATCCATCGCGCCATTAATCACTAATTTTCCGTCACGCATTTGTTCTCCTCCTTGAAAAACACCCTCACTAGAGATTTCACTTATTTTATAAGTTCGTAGTTTCGATTACTTGATTGATTTTTGCTGATGGGTCACTTCTAAAGTTCCCACTGTATTCAACGACATCAATTTCACAATTTTCACCAATAATAACATCTTTCCCGCGCACAAATTTTGCTTTTGTATGTGATAGCTCAATGTTGTCTGCTTCAATTGAGTCTGCTCTTAGCTGTACATTTTTGAACGGCTGAATCAGCTTTGATATAAATTCACTATTACGTTTTACTGTAACCGACTGTCCACCAATTTCCTTGGCGAATGAGTCCCAAAACAAACTGATTTCAATTTTATCTGCGCTGAGAAGCCCATCAACCTCAAATCTTCCGGTTCCTTCAAATGTTTCTGACTCACAGTCACCTTTTACAGTGAGTAGTCCCGCGACTTCAATTTCACGCGCTTTCAAACTGCCGAGCACCTTACATTTACCATCAACATCGACTTCATCTGCTACAACGTTGTTTCTAATTGTCACCCAGCCATTCGCTTCTAGTTCTTCTACTTTCACTTTTCCAGCAATGGATGTCCGCCCATTAATATCAAGCAGTTTCGCAGCAACATCTCCTTGGAAATCACCATGTCCATCGACCCGCACCCGGTTTGACTTCACGTTACCGAGAAAACTACAATGGCCATTGACAGTGACAATTTCACCATCAAGATTTCCTTCAATTTTCCCTTTGCCATTGCATGTGAAATTCTCACAACTTGTTCCACCAACAACGCGGCCATTTCCATTAATCTCAACCTGATTAAACTCACCACCGTTGAATCGGCCATTTCCATTGATTCTAAGATCACCTTTGCGTTCAGTCATGCTTCTCGCCTCCCATTAATGTAGATTTGAATTGTTCTGATATCGTGCCAAATGCAATTCGCTTGACCACTTTTGTCGTTTCCTCAAAGAATATTGATTCCTGATTGGTCACTAACAGACAACCTGATACACCAAATTTTCTTGTAAAAATAATCTCACATGGTTTTGACTTCAAGAGTTGTTCTTTCCCTTTCAGCAGTTGCAGTAACAATTTCGCTTCATCTTGGCTAATATCTCCCGCATCCAGCAACTGGTCCACGAGGTAAACCTGAAGTACATCCTCGAATGAATACTGACCAGTGAATTTCCGTTGTTCAATAAAAAAGTTAAATGCTGGCTCAGAGATAAATCCATTTGCCACCATTTGTTCTGGTGTAAATACGACATCATTGACGTTCGGTGAAAACACCTCAGCTAAATCATCTAGTGATAAATTTTCCTTCATATCTTGAATCTTATCAATTCGTGCTAGTATCTTTTCCCTCGGGAAGAATGTTTCCTGCCCTGTAAATGTACTCTTGCGAATGAACCATTCCTCTGGAATCAGATTCTTTCGCTTCCACCGATACAATTGTCCATATGATATGCCCTTTTCATCCAGCAAATCTTTCTTTGAAATAAGCTCCATTTCCAATTTGTTCACCTCCAAATAACTTCTAACATAGTGTAACATAACACTGTTACGTTTGCAAGCCATAAACTTTCTTTCTGTGAAACAATGTCTAAGTAACATCGACTAACAGCTAATCGGCACCGCTTTTAAATGTCAATTGATTGTGCTTTTTTCAGCTATTGATACACAATACTCTCCAACATAGCAACTAATTATGATAAAATAACGATACAAATTGTTTCAAATGGAAGGAACCCGTTATGTCAAGACCACAAACAGTCCCTGTTAATTGCCCGAAGTGCAAGCAGGATTTTCAATTTAAGAAATGGGATAGCATTAATGTCACCATTAACCCAGAAGTCAAGGACCGCATTCTTCAGCACGATTTTTTTCATGGTGTTTGCATTCACTGTGAACACTCATTTCAAATCATTTACCCATGCCTTTATCATGATACACAGCAAAAGCTACTCATTTATGTATTACCGAACGAGGCTTCACTAGAAAAACGCTCTGAACTTGACGAGGTCGCCAAAACCTTCGATGGGGATTACCAGATTCGGATTGTAAGAAACGAAATACAATTAATTGAAAAGATTCATATTAAAGATGCGGGATTCGATGACAAAGCAATGGAACTGTGTAAATGTCTGTTTCAATCGTATGTTACAAGCCAACTTGAGAACGCGGACATTACAGAGGCTTACTTTGATGTACAAGCGGGGAAAAAACAATTTATTTTCGTGACGGATGCATCAAAGCTTGTGAGCATTGACTTTAATGAAGCTTTTTTCGAGAAAGTTTGTGATCGCCCTGAGCTGAAGGATCTGCCAGAGCAAGTGAAGAAATTTGAGACGATTGATCAATCTTGGGCACTTCAATTAATGGGGCTAGGCTAAAGAACCATCACTAGCAAAACAGCCGGAGGCATACTGGTTTCATTTCGATTATTGTGCTTACGCTCGGTACCAAGGCCTCTCCCAGGCTTTGGTATTTTTTGTACGGATAAGCGGGGGATATCTGATTACAACTTGGAAGAGCACTACGTAAAAAGTAATACGTAGAACAGCATCTGCTAACGCTATTCAGGCGCTGTTCATTGAGTATCCATTATTTTCCCCTCATCCTCGCAATACTGTTTCAACCGCAACAAACAACTCATCAGAAGAATTAAAAATTT
>JAVBKF010000127.1:0-2916 GCA_031554215.1 Caryophanales bacterium | reverse complement strand
TACGCACAGCAACGTGAGCGTTCTGTGCGAGACTTCGGGCAACAAATGGCTAAGGCTGAACGTGACTTCGGGCAACAGATGGCACGCTCCTTGCGTGATTACAACCAACAGGTTGAAAAGAGCGCGCGTGACTTCAATCGTAGCGAAGCACGGACGTTGCAAGAACATTTACGCAATCAGCAGGACACACGTAATCAGGCGATACGAGAGGAGCGAGAGGCTCAACAAGAGCATCTGCGCGATCTCCAACGAATGCAGCGTGATTATAATATCGACCGGGCTCGCGCCCAAGAAGACTTTGAGGAAGAACACACGCGCCTCTTAGCAGAGGGCCGCATCTTTGAAGCTGGCTTACTAGAAGGTGAGTTCGCTAAGGAACAACGGCGACGTGAAGAGGATTTCGTGCGTGGAGTATCGGATAGCGCCGATGCTAACTCAAGGGAAGGACAGAATCGTAGAACAGGTGTCGAAGAGCGTCTAGCACAGCAACAAGAAGAGTACGAGCGTGCGCGTGCGCAACGACTAGAAGACTTTGAGTTGCAACGTCAAGATGCAGAAGTAGCACATCAGCAACAAATGGCAGATGCAGCGGCAGCATACGCTCAGAGCCAAGCAGATGCAAAGGCTGCGTTTGCACAGTCTCAGGCGGATGCGGCGACTGCTTTCGCACAACAGCAAGCAGACGCGAAGAAAGCATTTGCTCAGAGCCAAGCAGATGCAGCAGAAGCTTACGAGCAGAGTCGTGCGGATGCACAAGCAGCATTCGATCTGCAACAAGAAGATGCTAAGAAGGAGTATGAGGAATCGCGTGCGGATGCTAAGGCGTCGTTCGATCAGCAGCAAAAAGATAGTGACGAAGCCTTTGGGATTGCACAGCAACGAGCCAAAGACAACTTCGATAGGCAGCAAGCGGACGCCGCTACTGCTTATGCAGAGGCCGGTAGACAACGCGATGCTAAGCACGCAGAGGATCTAGCCAAGCTCGATGCTGCATTACGCGAGGGGGCTCAAACAGATGCAGCTGCAAGAGTCGAAGCGCTCCGTGCACTAAACACTCATCACGCAGAGGTTATTCAGCGTTTCAATGATTTCTACAAGGAACAGAAGCGCATTATGGACGAGGCGAAAGAGGATCAGCTTGAAATAGAGCGACTCAAACGTCTTGGCTTGGAGGAAGAGGAAGCGAAAGCAATCGTAGCAATGAACCGCACGGTTACTAACGTAGCTGATTCTTTCAAGAAGCTCACACTACTCTCTAACAACTCAGGTGCTCAGGCTGCACTCTTATGGTTGCAAGGAATGCAGAAGGCGCTCGAAGATAGCATAACGGAAACTAGAGACGCTTTGGACCAACACGAACGCGATGTTGTACAAGGCAGGTCAACAGGCCAGTTCACTAGATTCGGAGCCAATACGCCCGCAGCTGATAGTTTACAGACACGTAGCGCCTTAGATGGTGCGCGTGAGCCTATAGGCGCAGCAGCTCCTAGAGCAGCGGCAGCGCAAACACCTATCAATCTAACGATTCAGATGGGCGATGTGATGCTAGACGGCAAGGTAGTAGGCACGATGACTGCTCCACATGTAGCCGCTGCGATGGCAGAGGATCTAGCTGTGAGCATGACGGTTCGACAAGCGAGTAATAATATAGGAATGCAACAACCAGCATTCCGTGAGGTGAGGATCACAACATAGTGCCTTACTTAGATGACGACTCGTTAGCCACTTATGTATTCGACGGGATTACTATTTATCGGCTTGCCGATACTGGTAGTCCCGCATGGGTACAAAAGGAGGCGATTTCAGCGAGACATATTATTATGGGGACTGGTGCGCCCGTCTACGATACTGCTGGCACGAACGTGTTGCCATTTCAGTTCGAGGGGATGGTAGAGAGTCGTGATACTGTCACGGCTCTCCAGAATAAAGTCGGTAGAGTTGCCTCATTACTGAAGAGTACGGGGCAATCTCAAACAATGATGCTAAAGACAGTAACCGAAGTGATTGGTCCCATTCCATCACTATTCGGTGTCAACGTTACATTCGAGTAGCGGTCAGCTGACCGTAGCAGTTAGGAGTATGAGCGATGGCCGAAGTTGGTGCAGAGGTTTATGTGCGTGGCATCCGTATGCCTGTAGCTAATACTCCTGGCGCTGTTTCCATCAGTCAGCAATTCGGTCAGCCCGTAAGCGGAGGATCTTGCAATTTGAAAGATCCTCCAATTACTATCCAATTGAAAGATCCTGTCACGATTGTGTGGTTAGTCGATGGTCTACGATATTATGCGTTTACAGGGTTCGTAACGAATGTAAGTAGAGGATCGTTCCCTGCTACACATAGTATCCAATGCCGTGATGTACTTTGGCTTGCGGACTTCCCGCAACGAGAAGGTACAGCTATCAACTATGGCAACAACATAGAGGCACAAGAAGCCATCATCAAACTACTGCGCGATGAAGCGGGCATAGATGGTTGGCGGCTCAATATACCAGTCATCGAACAAGCTCCCGGCGAGCCTTGGGTGCTTGGCACGCTCACACCTGTAGAGTTTCGTGGCATGTCTCCGCTGGCGGCAGCGTTGCAGATTGCTACACCACTCGGCTATTGGTTGTTTGCGGATGCTGGCGGCATAGTACAAATGGTTCAGATGACAGGAGTTCCTACGGCGGGATGGTTCTATCAATTTGAAGAAGGAGAGAACCTGCTCGTACAAGGCGCTCCTACCGTAGAGAGCCAGATTGATACTATATATAACCGTGTCGTTGTTACTGGTGCTAATACCGGCGTGGCTGGTGTCCCTGTCAAAGATGCGTGGCAAGTAGATCATCCGTTACTACCAGGCGGCAAATATCGTGAAATGGCATATTCCAATGCGCTGATAGAATACGTGAACGAGGCTGATGCAGGCGAAGCTAG
>JAVBKF010000069.1:0-8660 GCA_031554215.1 Caryophanales bacterium | reverse complement strand
AGTGTAATTTTAAGTATTCAATGCTTAGAAGTAATAATTAATAAGGAGTGATATACTTGAGTGCTGATAACTGGGTTCAATTATTAGTTCCAATAATCGGAATCGTTGTTGCTGCTGTTTCAGCAGGCTTATCATACATATTCGCAAAAAAACAACAGATTCGGGCTGATGAAAGACGATTAAAGGAGGAAGGGTATTTAGAATATATTGCAGCCATAAGCAATAATGTACTCTCAGATGATATAGAAAGTTCAAGGAGTAGACTGTCTGATGCTCATAATCATATTCTGTTAATAGGTAGCTCAGATGTGATAAATAAACTAAGAAAATTTACCTACTATATAAGTCCAGATAATGAAGGTGACTTTCACCAACAAGTCCATAATGAGCTAATTACAGAACTAATCAAAAGCATGAGATACGATTTAACAAATAAAAAAAATATCAATAAAGGGTACCCGATTATTGGAGTATCTGGCAAAAGAAAACGATAAACTCACATTCTAAGAGAAGTTGTTGAAGGAAGTTAGATTTGACCACTGACCACATTTTGACCACCAAAAGTAAATAATTATAATCATTAATATTTAGTTTTAGTCATTTAAATTCTTTCTGAAGCTAATAAACAGGGTATATCTACGAACAGAGTATTCTCATACCCTCCTTGGACGTAATTAATTAACGCTTGGAACCTTTTGAATAGAGGTTTCCAAGCGTTTTATTTTGCTTTTGACCACCAAATATGGAGAATGTAAACCCGGATTGGTTGTTTTCGTCACAGGAAAATTTTCAAAAGGAATTGAGCGAGGTTTTTTTCAAGTATTGAGAAATGAAAAAATTTTTTAGATGTTAGGCTGATTGGGAGAATTCTTGATAAGTACGGAGATAAGGTTGGATATATTTATTTGCAATGAGGATGCGAAAAGGGTAGACAGTTTGATTTGATGTTAGTATACTAGTCAATGCAATAGTGGGAAAAGTGATGGTCGGCTAGCCCTTGAATGGGGGTGATGCCCGTGAGCGTATATGAATCGTTAATGTTTGCAGTAGCATTTGCAACTTTAGTCATTCTAATTATCCGCCATAAAGAAAAATAGACCATCCCCCTCTAGCCAAGGTTTGATGGTCTAAATTTAGAAAAAATCGATCTTGGTTAGCCGACCGCTCTTTAAGCGGTATTGCCAACTGGAGTAGTGTTCAAGCACTGCTCCTTTTATATTGTAATCATACCATGAGTATATTATGCTTTCAAGGGAAATGTGAGGGTATGGACGATGAATGAAATAATAAACATTATAATGCCTATTGTAGGAGTCATTGTTGGCGGTCTTATACATATCAGTTTCAAAAAAGGCTATTTAACAATCAACGAGAACTCGAACTTGAAAAAATGGAAAAAGCAGAGAAGCTAAAAAATAAGAATGAAAAGATAGCACAGTATTTTTCAGCTTTAAGACAAGGGGGGAATTGTGTTAATATTTAAGTTGACATATAGGTGATTAATGCAAGTTGGAATGGTACAACCAGGTTTCCCGGATCGTTATTTAAGTTGACATATAGGTGATTAATGCTTAATATCAGACGTAGCAAAGATACATTAAGGTATTTTATGGTTTGTTTGTCTTAAAAAAACACCATTTTTGTAGCTTCAGAAATTTCGTTGAAATGGCGTTTTATACCTGTAGCCTATTTTTGCCACACATAATGTTCTACCTAGCGTACTGTCTACATAAAATATGTCTCGGTCAATTTGAATTGGTGAGTTGATTTGAAGCGAATTCAGACTGGTACTTAGCTAGTTTTGTAGTGAAAGAACGGTCAAATGCAACTTGTAATGAATGCGATTTCTGTAACAAACGGGGTGGTCAGGGCGAGAAGTTGAAGAACGGAATGAGATTACAATAAGAAATAAACTATTTTTATAGGGGAGAAAAAATCATGGATACATTTTTTAACACTGTGAGAGTGGAAAGTATTATTTGGACTGCGGTTGTTGTGTTATTGTTTACTGGTATTGTTATTTTTAATAAAAAGTATAAAACAAAGATTGCTTTTGCATGGCGTGTAGTGATTTCAACGGTCATTGGTCTTGTTGCTGGAATTATCTTTCAATTAATTGCGGCAGGTTATAGTACAGAAGTAGCTGATGTGATCACGACGCAATCGACACAATTCACAACACTGCTCGGTGGTGGATTTGTTTCGCTGCTCAAGATGCTTGTTGTACCAATTGTGTTTATTGCGATTTTGAATGTGATTGTGAACCAAAAGGAACGAACCAATCTAAGGAAAATGACGGTTCGTACGATCGGATTATTTCTGATTACAGTAACGATTTCAGCCATTATCGGTATCACCCTTGCCACAGCAGTTGATTTAGGAAATGGTATGGAATTACCTCCAGGCACCGAAGCGTGGACTGGGGCAGAATATTTAGGCATAGTCCCAACGATTATTGGGTTATTACCAACGAATCCAATTGCTGCGATGGCTGAGGGGAATGTCATTGCTGTAGTTATCTTTGCGGCATTAATCGGGATTGCCACAAATAAAGTCGATCAAAGCCAGCCCGAATTAATTGCACCAGTGAAGAAATTGATTACAGCAGGTTTCAAAATTATCACGACGCTAACTGGGATGATTATTCAATTAATTCCTTACGGCGTATTTGCGTTAATGTTCAATTTAGCCGCTACACAAGGACTTGAGGCACTGCAAGCTATTATGTCTTACTTTTTGGTAATGGTTGTAGGACTCATTCTAGTGTTTACAATGCATATGCTGATCTTAACTTTCAACGGTATTAATCCGATTAGATTCGTAAAAAATGCTGCACCAGCCTTAGTTGTTGCAGCCACTTCAAGCTCAAGTTTTGGCACATTGCCAGTGACAATAGAGACACTAGAACAGCGAATGGGCGTTAGTAATGGTGTTGCAAACTTTACACCAAGTCTTGGATCGACCATGTGTATGAACGCTTGTGCAGGGGTATTCCCAGGCGTACTCGCAGTGATGGTTTCAAACATGGTCGGTGTAGAAATCACGTTACCTTATGTAATGGTGATGATTCTCGTCATCGTGATTGGCTCATTTGGAATTGCTGGTATTCCAGGAACCGCTTCGATTGCAGCGACAGTCGTTCTAGGTGGATTAGGGCTTCCGCTTGCACCAGTGGCTATTATTTGGCCAATTGATCCGATTCTTGATATGGGACGAACGATGGTTAATGTCAATGGTGCCATGACAGTTTCAACGATTGTTGATCATTCCTTAAAAACATTAGATATGGATGTTTTTAATCAAGTGATAGTGAAGAAAGAGAATGATTTAGAGGCGGCTATTTAGGCGTTTCAGTTTTTAACGCCATTTGGATATCGTTGACGATTGAAATTGATGCAACTTGTAAGCGTTGTATCGCATTACGAACTACTCATCGTAATAGTCTAAGTTGATTCGTCAATAAGGTCTTATCATGATGGATTCTCTAGCTGAAAGTTGAATTCATTTCTACTGTTCAATGTAGGTGAGTGGCTTAAATCGACCATTATGAGCTTGTTTCTGGCGTGTCACAAATAGTGCCGGAAACAAGCTTCTTTTTGGACTCTGGCGAACAGGAATTTGCGCCTATCGTTCTTTCCAAAGATAGGTAAGAATGCGTGTCGTATATTTCTATTAATCCAATTATTGTTGGTATGAAAGAAATCGTTTTAAAGTATTTTCTAAAAAGAAGGATAATTGTATAAAATAGCCAATATTTCACACGCAATAAGGTATAATGGGTGAGACGTTAAAGAAATGTTAAGCAGTCATTGTGATATTCATAAAATTGATTGACCATAGACTGGAGATGAGTCAAATGATAGATAAATTAGCATCAAAACTAGGGCGGAACGATGAAGACCCCAATATTGCGCTTGCTATTTTCCTCTGTACAACAAATGACAAAGTTGCTATCAAGGAAATTGTAGGTGGTTTGTATTCAAAAGACAAAGCGATTGCCAATGATTGCATTAAAGTATTATACGAAATTGGGCAACGGGAACCTCTATTAATTAAGGATTATTCAACAGATTTTATCAATTTACTATCCTCAAAAAACAATCGACTGGTGTGGGGCAGTATGACAGCGCTTCGTTTTGTCGCGCAAACAAATGCTGATGCAGTGCACAAAGGGTTAAACCAAATTATAGATGCTTACCGAAATGGTAGCGTGATCACGATTGATAATAGTGTGAGCGTGCTTGCTGAACTATGTAAAGCGAACCCTACTTATATGGAGGAGATTTTCCCTTTCTTGATGGAGCATTTGACGACGTGCCGCATAAAGGAAGTGCCACAACATGCTGAACGACTGTCCGTTTGTATCAATGAACAAAACCAAGCGCAGTTCATAAGTGTTCTAGAGGAGCGTTCCATTAGTATGTCGCCATCACAGAAAAGTAGAATCATGCGGTTAGAACAGTTGATCAACGAGCGATAACCATTCACAATTTGCTTTCTTATTTTGTAACCTAGGCTTTTTTCGATTGGCTACTTTCTAATTGCATAAAGATTGAATACACAAAAAGGGAGGAAAATTTCATGAAAAAGGTACTTAGTATAGCGGGATCAGATTGTAGTGGGGGAGCGGGGATTCAGGCGGATTTGAAGACGTTTTCGGCGCATGGTGTATTTGGAATGAGTGCGATTGTATCAGTGGTAGCGGAGAATACAAGCCGGGTGATTGATATCGAAGATGTTACACCTGACATGATTCAGAAGCAAATTGATGCTGTTTTTGAAGATATTGAAGTAGATGCTGTCAAAATTGGGATGCTGTCAGGTGTGGAGAGTATGCTTGCAGTAGCGGAGAAATTGCGTGAATGGAAACCGAAAAATGTTGTTGTTGATCCGGTCATGTACGCAAAAAATGGATGTGCCTTAATGGCGCCTGATTCAATTGATACGCTGATTGAGGTGATTGTTCCGCTATCAGACGTACTCACGCCCAACATACCGGAAGCCGAGAAGATCGCCAATATAGAAATAGCAACAATTGCAGATATGGAAGCGGCAGCGAAGATCATTCACCGAATGGGCTGCGCTCACGTTCTGATCAAGGGTGGTCATGCAGAAGGTGATGCAGTAGATGTCTTGTTTGATGGAAAAGAATTTCATTACTATGCTGCAAAACGAATCGAAACAAAAAACACCCATGGCACTGGCTGTACCTATTCCTCTGCGATCGCCTCTAATCTTGCGCTGGGTTACCCAATCAATCAGTCAGTAGAGCGAGGGAAACAATATGTGACCACCGCTATTAGGCATGCACTCGAAATTGGTAAAGGACATGGACCTACACATCATTTCTACGACCTTTATCAAAATGGTCTGCGCAAGGGGATGTGAACGTTGATGGATAATCAATTCACAAGACTATTCGAGGTTGTTCGTGCAAAGAAACCGCTGGTGCATCACATCACAAACTATGTGACCGTCAATGATTGTGCCAATATTACGCTAGCCATTGGCGCATCGCCGATTATGGCAGATGCAATTGAAGAGGCTCGAGAAATTGCTGCGATTTCTTCCGCCGTTGTGCTAAATATGGGGACGCTAAATAGTCGAACTGCGCACTCGATGATTGAGGCAGGGAAAAGTGCTAACCAGCACGGGATACCTGTAGTGTTTGATCCTGTTGGCGCAGGTGCATCTACATTTAGAAATGACACCGCATTGCTACTGCTAGACCAAGTCCGGTTGTCTGTCATTCGCGGCAATATTTCAGAGATACGCTTTATCAGTGGGCTATCGGCACATACAAAAGGGGTTGATGCCGCCGCAGTTGATGCCGATAGTGAGTCCAAACAAATTGCAGCATCACTGGCGAAGAAGCTCGAGTGCGTTGTCGCAATCACTGGAAAGGCAGATACAGTCTCAGATGGTGAACGGACTGTGACAATTGCTAATGGGCATCAGGCTCTGTCAAGCATAACGGGAACCGGCTGTATGTGTTCTTCGCTGATTGGTTCTTTTTGTGGTGCAGTCCCGACAGCACAATTTGCAGGTACAGTAGCTGCATTACTCTCTATGGGGATTGCTGGTGAAATCGCCCATGAGAAAGCTGGTCAACTGGGAAATGGGCATTTTCGCATTGCGATGATGGATGCCATCTCTCAAATGAGCGGAGCGACAGTAGAAAAGAGGGGAATCGTCAATGAATACTGAACTCGATTATACACTTTACCTCGTCACTGACAGTGATTTGAAATCTACTGAAACGCTGGAAGAAGCCGTTGAATCTGCCATTAATGGTGGTGCTACAATCGTTCAGCTTCGCGAAAAAACAGCAACTTCTCTAGCATTTTACAATACAGCAAAACGGGTCAAAAAGGTCACCGATTCATACAATGTTCCGCTAATCATCAATGACCGTGTCGATATTGCGGTTGCCATTGATGCACATGGGGTTCATGTAGGGCAAACTGACCTTCCGGCAAGTGTTGTGAGGAAAATAATCGGACCAAATAAGCTTCTAGGTGTTTCCGCTTCAAACCTGACAGAAGCGTTAGCTGCAGTAGAGAATGGGGCAGATTATCTTGGCGTGGGGGCAATGTTTGTTACAAGGACGAAGCAGGATGCTACATTTACTTCAATTGAGGAACTGAACAGAATTTGCACATTGCTGCCTATCCCGGTCGTAGCAATCGGCGGAATTAATCAAGAGACGCTACCGCTACTTTCCGGAAGCGGCATTGCCGGTGTGGCGATCGTATCTGCTATTCTATCACAGCCAGATATCACTGCTGCAACAGTTGCGCTGAAAGAGCGTTGGCTTGTGGGGAAAGATTAATCCCACTTGCTATTTAAAATAATGATTTGAAGTTGTGCTTCAAAAACGCACTGCGACAAATTTTCATTTTTGTTGCTAGGGCCAGTAGCCTAGTACAATCTGATGATTACCCCTTGTAAAATGCCAGTACGTTAAGGCAGTTGAAAAATGATTTTCTCTCAAAAAACAGAGATAAGCAGCATTTGCTTATCTCTGTTTTCAACTTTACTATTTGGTGACTATGTTCATTTCTTTTGCGCTGTTTGCGAAAGAATAAAGTAAGATTCAAAAAGAATATCAATGAGCTCAACAAGTGTAGAGCGTGGGGTAAGGTCGTATCCTGCATATTTCACATGTTTCACATTCGCATTCAGTGAAGTCGTTACAATTTTCGACAGGCTACAATCAACATTATTGGTGATGGCAGCGGTTGACACCTGATGATAACGTAATTTCTCCGCAATATTCACAATTGTCTTTGTCTCCCCGCTTGAAGAGATAAACATGACAAGGTCATGATGCCCGACCATATTCGGTAATAGGTCTATGATATGCGATTCATACACATAAATGGTCGGTTTGTTCACCTGCATCAGCAATTTACCAAAATATTCTCCGAACATCTTTGATAAGCCAACAGCAACAATGACAATTTTTTCAGAATGCAGCATTTGTTCTGTCAATTCTTTAATATCGTGTAACTCAAGTTGGTTAAACGTCAATTCGAGATTTTGTTTATGGCGGTCTATAATATTTTTGTCACTTGGAATCAAGTCGTTGTCAAGTGTCTTTAAAATATATTTCAGTTCAGAAAATCCATCGAGACCAAGTTTATGGCACATACGAACAATGGTCGTCGTGCTGACATTATTTTGTTCAGCCATCTTAGTAAGCGATTGTTGTTTGGCAACTTCTAACTGGTTTTCAATAAAGTACAGCACATGTTTTTCTGAATGGCTTAATGATTGAACACTGCCGGCAAATCGTTCAATGACCTTCCCCATGGTTCGTTTCTCCTTTATGAATCAAAAGTACAATAATCTGGTCCTAAACTGATCGCACTCAATTGCTGGTAATGGAAATTGTGAGCGTATAGGTCTCTTCGCTTCTGTATAAAATAGGGACTGATGCGCTTTGAACTGTTTTGCAGTAGGCGTATATCCCACTGGAATGAGAAAGATTTCAGTAATAGCAAGATTTTTCGGTGCTATTGTTGCTCTGACAAAACTGTTTGGTATGAAAATAGTTTACTATAGAAAAAGTCCTCAAGGTATATTTACATCTCATTCTGTACAATTGTACATCGACTGTATACCTATTAGATAGCTTCTACGCTTACAATTAATTTGCAGGAAATCTTACATGCCTCTGCATTATATTTTTTTATAAGTAAGATTCTACACCAAATAAAGGAGTGGTTGTTTTGGATTTAAGAAATGTTACAGATGAAAGTTTATTGTTCTTAGATGAAGAATGGACATCGAAGGAGCAGGTGATTACGCATCTGGTTAAAGCACTTTTCAAGAATGGTTACGTTGCTTCAGAAGAGACGTTCCTTCAAGCTGTGCTAGATCGTGAAAAGATATCTGCTACGGGACTTGAAGCCGGGCTCGCAATTCCTCACGGCAAGTCTGCTACTGTAAATAAGGCGACATTTGCTGTTGCTAAACTGACGAAACCGATTAGTGGCTGGGAGAGTATTGATCCGTCTAATCAAGTCGACTTTATTTTCCTTTTGGCAGTGCCTGACGCTGAGGCTGGTAGCATGCATTTGAAACTATTATCAGAACTAAGCAGAAGACTGATTGATCCGAACTTCTTAGCACATCTTAAAGGCATTACCGATAAA
>JAVBKF010000142.1:0-2723 GCA_031554215.1 Caryophanales bacterium | reverse complement strand
TCCTGTCTCTTCGTCAATCTTCACGATCTTAACAAGTGATTTGAATTTGGCATTGACCATGTTATAGTAATAGGTTTTGCCATCTTCACTAACATTTACTTCAAAATCGCCAACTTTAATCATGCCAGCTGGTGTTTTTGTCTGCTTGATGATATACCAACCAAACGGCATGTTATTAAATGATGCGTGTCCATTTTCATCCGTGACCACTGGCTCACCGACTTGTTTACCTGTTGTTTTGCTATACGCCGTGAACTCAGCTCCTTGTTCTGGATGGAGCATTGCAGACTCACCATCAGCTTCTGAATAAAATTTTTGAAGGTCGATATTGCCCTTGATTACATCATTCGTAATATTAGCCGTTACGCTAACAACAGGCGTATTCTGATCAACATATTCAATTTTAAAAGGAAATGGTGTTGGGTCTAAAACATAACCATGAGGCGCTTTAGTTTCAATTGCAATATAATCACCTAGCGGTAAGTTTGGTTCAGACTCCCATGTAGTGCCAGTAAGCACTGCGTGATCAACAACCTGACCGCCTGAATTTACAATATCAAACTCAGCACCATTGAGACTAGCATCACCTTGTGGTTTTGCCCCAGTCTCAGAATCAGTTTTAATAATCTTTACTTTACCAAGTGGCTGTTTATTTTTCTTATAATATACCGATCTTTCACCAGCTTTTATTTCGATTGTTGCTGGCGTACTATCTACCAATAGTGGAGCTGGTACACTAGTTTCAACTAATGTATAGGTGCCAGGGAGCAAATCAGAAAATAAGTAGTTTCCATATTCGTCTGTTGTGCCAGTTTTCACTTCACCTGTTGCGTTGCTTGTTAATGAAAACGTTGCGCCTGGGACAACTGTATTCATGTCTTCATTAATTTTATTGACAATTAATTCACCGAAGACTTCATGGAATGTAGCTTGGATTCCATGAACCGTGATTGGATCACTTGCTGGTCGCATAGAAACAAGCTGTTGATTATTCGGATTGTTAGGTTGAAAAAGTAATGCCGATTGTGCAGCAATATTTGTCGGAACATCTAAAGTAACAGTCCCATCATAACTAGCTTCTGCAAGTAATTTAAAACTTGTTCCAGCACTTAAAGTAACTGAACCACTGCCAAGTTGACCAGCATCAGTCAAAACAGATACGCCAGCCGGCAAGTTCAACGTGAAAGTTCCGTTCGCAACATTAGTAGTTGTATACCAATCAGTTGCTTGAAATCCAATTGAGCTATCCCACGCAGCAGTTTGAACTTTATTTCCGATATCGAAACTTCCGTGTGGTGCTGAAGGATTATTTGCTTTATCTAGTAGATATGCGACACCAGGATCAGCAGCCATAGTTGGACTATCAAAATGTCCAAGATAGTAATTAAGTGCTACGTAAGTGTCCATATAATTCTTTTCCGAAACTCCATTGTTCGGGTAACCGTAGTACAAAATATTATATACGCCTTCATCAGTATATACTTCCTCAATATACTCAGCATTTAATGGGAAATCTTTTTCTGGGTTGATACAAAACGCTGGCTCTCCATCAATCGTAATAAACGAAGTTGAAGTTGTATACCCTCCATAATTGGCACTCGCTGAACCACTACTATTCCCAGTTGCTTTAGTAAAATTCATACTTGACATAATTGTTTTTCCTGTGTTAGTCACTCCAACTGCATAATTGGCATCCATACTGTTTTGATCATCATTCGGATTCGCAGCAAAGGCACTTCCAGTTGGTAAGAACGAAGAAACCAATAAGACAGCTGCTAACATAATTTTTATAGCTTTCGAGATTTTTAAAGTTTTTTTCTTCAACATTTTTATATCCTCTTTTCTTTTTTTGTATTAAAAAAAGCCCTTAACAGGACTTGTAAACCACATTTAAAATATCTTTAACCCTAGGTGGTGAACGTATCGACATTTTTAAATTCCCTTTCGTTTAAAAATTCTTAATAAAAAAAGACCTCTCAAGTGAGAAGTCTTAGATTAAACTATTTTAAATTAAGTTCACAACCATTATTCCCAAGGTGCACCACCTACTTCAAGACCAGGAATATCATCGATATCATCAGCGGTATCACCAATAATTACAGTACCTCCATTGTTGGGATTAGTAGTTGTATATCCATCGTCGGAATCACTCGAATCTACTTCCGACTCACTTGAACCACTTGAAGTACCCGAATTGGCACTACTTGAACTCGAGCTACTTGAGCTACTCGAGCTTGAACTTCCAGAACCATTTGAATCGCTATTTGAATGGCCTGCATTTGAACTACTTGAACTGCTTGAACTAGCATTACCTGATTCCTGTTCACCTTGTTCTTGCGCCTGTGCCTCTGTTTCTGTTTCTTGTTGAGCAACCGCAACAACTTGTTCCTGTTCGGATAAATTTACATTCACCTGATCTAGCGATGTGGTAAGAACCTGTTTAGCTGCAACTTGCTTAATGCTATCCGTTAGTGTTTTTGCACTATTATAGGCATCTCTTGAAGCAGTGGTTGCAACTTCTGTTCGTTCTGGCGTTGTGAACAACGTATTTACTGCATTTGTCGCATCTGCAATTACAGTTGCTTGTGCCTTTGCATCATCAATTTTTACTTTTTGCATTGTTACGAAGTCAGGCTTTTCTTTTTCTAACTCAGTTGCTAGTTTTTCTACCGATGCAATGTCTACGTTTTCTACTAGTGCACCTGCTTCATCTAGCAAGCTAT
>JAVBKF010000020.1:0-19282 GCA_031554215.1 Caryophanales bacterium | reverse complement strand
ATCCATAATTAAATATGAAATTGAGGAATGAGATGTGATAAACTATTTTGATCTTGTTACTGTAAATGAACGTGGACAACAAATTGCTCATGAGGTAACACCCTGTTATGGGATTCGAGATGAGCATTTATTACAGTCCATCCCGAATTCTATTTACCAAACTATTTTTGGGCAAGAAATATATCCATCAGTTTTTGATAAGAGTGCTTACTTGTGGGAGGCACTATGTAATTTCCACTGCTTCTACAATGGGAATAAGCGAACAGCCCTACTCTCAACACTGGTACATTTGAAACTTTCAGGATATGAATGTTCAGCGACAAAAGACATGCTTTTTGATATGTCGTTGCGTATAGCGAGTGGCACAATGACAAGGGAAGATATTAAAAAGTTCATTGATCAAAACTGGGAAGAAAACATGTCTCCAGATTTCATTGTGGCCAGCGATTGTTTGGATTATTTACTAGAGAATGAGACAATCATTTCTGTCGTAAGAAGTCTAGCAAAAACATAAAGTAATGCGTTTAATTTTAATAATCCAAAGCAAAAAATAAAAGCCATAAGTTGAACAAGTATTTGTAGTCTGACACCAAGAAATGGGACAGCAGACAAAAAACACTTATGCTGCACAGGATTGCTCTCGGTAAGAACCTGGGGGCAATTTATTTAGTTTTAATTGAAAGCGTTCGTTGTACTAATAATAGATGTATTCGTCCACTAACTCAATGATTTGTTCGTTGGTAGCGTTAAAATCTTGAGAGTAGAAAACTTCAGTTTTCAAGTGAGAGAAAAAAGACTCAATGAGAACATTGCCATAGCACACGCCTTTGGCTGACATGCTTTGAACGATGTTCTTTTCCTTTACATACGTCTGAAATCTCGGTGATGTATAAATGCTACCTTGATCTGAATGCAAAATAACAGTTTCAATTTTCCGTTTCTCCAATGCTTTATCAACAGTCTCATATGCGAGATCTAAATTAGGTGAAGTGCTAATAGCGGTTGAAATAATTTCGTTATTATATCCATCAATGATGGCAGAGAAGTATCGTTTCCCTTCATTGCCATCATGCTCCCCAGCTAACCGGATTTTTGCTCTATCGTCTTCAAAGACTTTCATGGTGTCAGCAATTCCATCAAGAGTATAACCAAGATCCTCAAGCCTCTCGCTTCTCCACTCTCTGCTGTATTTTCATTGAGGGCTAAAAAAGCTGACTCCTATACAATTCAGGATTCAGCTTTTAGCTATTTAACTCTCTTTTTTAAATTGTCCTTAACATGGGTACCACTTTAAACCTTGCTTGGGCGGTCTGCTACTATTAGTTATATGGATGAAAGTCAGCAATGCGTCAAAAACATTCCAAAACCAAAAAGCAATGAAATCACTTGAAAAGTGTTCATCGGCATCACCTCGTAATGAGGCTTAACCCGGCCGCCTTAGCTTCTATCAACGTCATTTACGAAGAGGACTTGACTATATTTTAGTGTTCATTTAGAATACTATTAGGAGGTGATTTCGTGTTTAACGAAAAAATATTTGCTGAACGTCTTAAAGCATTGAGAACTTCTAAAGGTATGACTCTGCAACAAGTAGGGAATTGTACTAATTCAACCAAATCAACCATAGGTAACTTTGAAAACATGAATAAAAAGCCTAGTCTCAAAATGATTATCAAGATAGCTGATTGTTTCAACGTGTCCATAGATTATCTGATAGGCAGAGTAGACAAGCCTAACATTTAGCCGCTTCCTGATGAAATAAAGCCCTTAATAGTTACAACTCCCACCCTCATGAGGTTCTTTCGTATACAGCAAATCGTCTATTGCCTAAAAAGGTGCCTCATCCGGGTGTTTACCATCACCACAAAGGTTTTCCATCCGCGTCAATTGCGTCATTTCGGAAGCTGACAAACTGAAATCAAAAATTTGTGCATTTTCTCTGATCCGCTCAGGTGTCACTGTTTTCGGTAGCGGCAAGAATCCCATCTGCAAACTCCAACGCACGCAAACTTGTGCAGGTGTTTTGCCATATTTCTCCGCAATCTCCACAACAATGGGCGATGCGAGAACGACACCTTTTCCAAGTGGGCTATAGGCTTCTATACAAATATTTTTCTGCTGGCAATAGGTAACCGTTTCTGCCCACATAAATCCAGGAAAAAGTCGAATTTGATTGACCATTGGTGCAATATTGGCAGTTTTCATTAGCGCTTCTAGGTGATGCGGCATAAAGTTACTAACACCAATGGCACGAATTTTCCCAGCGCGATAGAGATCTTCCATTGCTCTCCAGGTTTCAGCATTGCTTTCTTCCCAATTGTCGCGTAGCTTCTCAGGATTTGGCCAGTGGATGAGGTAAAGGTCAAGCGTACTCAGTCCTAGTTTTGCTAGTGAAGCTTCAAATGCTCTCAGTGCCAGATCGTATCCATGATCATCGTTCCACAATTTCGTAGTAACAAATAGCTCATTTCGGTCAACACCACTATTAAAAATCCCACGTCCAACACTTTCCTCGTTTTTATAAATAGTCGCCGTATCAATATGACGGTATCCCATCGTAATTGCCTCTTTCACAGCACTCGCTGTCTCTTCTCCATCTGCCATTTTCCATGTACCAAACCCAACACAAGGTACACTGACACCATTAGACAATGTGTAGCTATCGGATAATTTGTTCATATTCAATATTTACCTCCTCATTTTCTGCTTTACTCAGCAGTTTCATCAAAGTCTATTCTATGTGTTTACTTGCAGCAACTATGCTTGCATCACTGACATAATCCTATTATACCAGTGAGAAAATGACAGTTGCTATTTTTCGTAAAAATTCACAATCTCATCACATTTTGGATTTATTTACGCCTCATTTAGCTAACCACGACCCGTCGTTCTAAATATACAGGAAGCCCGCCCCACATCTGCCGTCTCCTTTCCAATATCAACACATGGCAGTTTTCAACAATCTTTCACATTGCCATCACATTCCACTCATTCGATAATCAAACAGACCTGCGACAATAGATTTTGAAGCAGTTGGTAGACATTGCCGCTATTCATCACCAAGTAAGCACGACTACTTTTAGTAGCCACTATAAAATGATCCGGAGGATACAAACATGGAAAAGCAACATCATCAAGACCAGGAAATGGCGCAACAATCACAGGAAGGGCAAGTCATTAATGACCATTCTGAGCAATCACAACCAACTTTTCAACCAATTGTCCAGAATAGCAAGAACAAACGAAAAGCAGCAACGAAGGAAAAGGTACTGATGATTCTACTGATTGCCAACCTCGCATTGACTATGCTCGTCGGTATCGGTGTCGTCTATGACATTGTGCAACAAAAAAACGCGGGCCCAGAAAATGGACAGATGTTCATCTCGCCAGAAAATGCCCCAAGTACACAACAAGGCGGCTCTAGCGATAGTGGCCCTACTTTTAAAACAACGCCATTTTAATCAGCTACTTAGCCCTTATATCAAGCAATAAATCACAACCATTCTGGAGGTAAACAATGAAGAAATGGATACTCTTAATCGTCGTGTTAGCCATTGCCTTAGCCGCTGTTGTCTGGCTACTATTTATCAAGGACACGGACACGGAAACAACAAGTGCCAGTAATCTTCAAACAGCTACCGTTGAAAAAGGACAACTAGATGTCGAGGTTGGTGGCTCTGGAACAGTCACGACCATTAATGACAGCGATGTTGAGGCGACTACCTCTGATACAATTGCGTCGATTGATGTAGCAACCGGTGACACTGTTACCGCAGGTCAGAAACTTGTCACATTAGACAACGGGGACCCGATTTACGCCCCATTTGCAGGTACCATCACAGTAATATCGGCAAGTGCCGATGATATGGTGAACAACCACCAAGTATTGATGCATATAACCGATTATTCAACATTTAAAACTGTTGTCGCGATTGACGAACTGGATATTAACAAAATCCAAGTTGGACAGGCTGCAACCATTGATGTCACAGCTGCTAGCGACGAAGCTTATCAAGGCACTGTAACAGATATCGCGGCTGTAGGGACAAATAATAAAGGGGTTGCCAGCTTTGATGTCTCGGTTACCTTTACCACAAATGAGCAACTAAAAGCAGGTATGTCCGCTGAGGCAAACATTCTCACAGCTAGCAAGGAAGATGCACTCTATTTGCCAATTGAAGCAGTTCAATCAAGTGATGACAAAGACTATGTCATGATCGGTGACCAAGTAGTTGAAGTCACAACAGGCCTTGTGAACACGAATAATGTGGAGATTACAACAGGCGTCAGTGAAGGAGATACTGTTCAATATACAGTAGCAACATCCTCTTCAAGTAGCGGCAATATGATGGCACCTGGCGGTGGTAATATGGTGATTAACGGCGACGGTCCAGAGGCGAAAGTCGGTGGTCCAGCTGGCGGACAAGGTGGTGCAAAGTAAATGACGATCCCGGTTATTCAAATCGCCAACATGTCCCAACAATATACGCTTGGTGGTGAAATCATCAATGCGCTGAATAAAGTTTCATTAACTGTTCAGAGCGGTGACTTCATTTCAATTATTGGACCTTCTGGTTCCGGAAAATCCACACTAATGAATATGATTGGTTGCTTGGATCAGCCGGATTTCGGAACTTACTATATTGATGGCGAAGACGTGAGCGATCTATACGATGCAGAACTAGCAACTGTTCGCAATGAAAAAATCGGATTCATCTTTCAGAATTTCAATTTAATCGCAACATTAACTGCTGAAGAAAATGTTGAATTACCACTCATTTATCGCGGCATCAAAACAAAGGAAAGAAAACTGGCAGTCGCAGAGGCGTTAAAGAAAGTCGGACTCCGGGGACGTGGAAAACACCTCCCTTCACAGCTGTCGGGTGGACAACAACAACGGGTCGCCATTGCGCGCGCACTTGTTGGGCAGCCGAAACTCTTACTAGCTGATGAACCAACTGGTGCACTCGATAGTAAGACAGGGCAGGAAATCATCCGCATTATGGAGTCACTCAACAAGCAAGGCATAACCATTATCATGATTACACATGATCTTGACATTGCCCATGCAGCAAGGCGCATCCTTCACATCCATGATGGACAATTAACCGAGGAAGGAGCGACAGCCACATGAATCATTTTCAACCATTTAAAATGGCTTTTCGTAGCATTATTGGCAACAAACTGCGTTCCTTTCTCACGATGCTTGGCATTATTATCGGTGTCGCATCGGTCATTGTTCTCGTCTCCATCGGGCAAGGTTCATCTGAATCCGTTACCAATGAGATTGCGTCCCTTGGAACCAATTTAATTACCGTGAACATCCGTAGCGAGGATCTCTCCCTCACTGAAGAGGATATTGATACCCTGAATGATTTGGACTCAATCGAAGCGGCTGCACCCTACGTACAAGGATTTATTACAGCTAAAAACGGTGCCAAAAACACCTCCGTACAAATGATTGGTGCAACAAGCAGCTACGCTACTGTAAAAGATACAGAGATAGCTTCCGGCAGGTTCATTTCCGATATTGACGTTGATGCCCGTAACCGAGTCGCTGTGATTGGTTCAGACACAGCAACGACCTTATTTGGAATGAGCGACCCAGTCGGAGAAGAAATGCAAATTGATGGTATCACCTACGAGGTCATTGGCGTACTTGAACCCAAGGGCTCATCTAGCGGTGACACAGGAGATGAACTAATTATTGTCCCCCTCACCACCGCTCAGCGTGCACTGCAAAGCACAGAAATCCAAAACGTCTACCTTCAATCAACTAGTGAAGACACGATCGATCAAGGGGTTGCAGCGGTCGAAATGGTATTTAGTCGTTTGTTCCCAGGACAGGCTGATTATTACAGTGTCACCAGTCAAAAAGACTTAATTACGACGTTCGGTTCAGTATCGAGTACAATGACAAAAATGCTTGCTGGAATCGCCAGTATTTCACTACTCGTCGGCGGGATTGGGATTATGAACATCCTCCTCGTATCCGTTACTGAGCGCACAAAGGAAATCGGAATCCGAAAAGCAATTGGTGCCAAACATAGTCATATCCTTTACCAATTTCTGATTGAGGCCATCATGCTTAGTGCATTTGGCGGCATTCTCGGGGTCATAATCGGAGTAAGCATCTGCGCAATCATCAGTAGTTTCACCACAACTGCTATAGTCGTCTCAATGCCAGTGATCGCGATTTCATTCGGATTCTCCATTCTCGTCGGGATTGTCTTCGGTGTCTTCCCTGCCAACAAAGCGGCAAGATTACATCCTATCCAGGCATTACGATTTGATTGATCCACAGATGATAAAAGGTTGACAGCTACGCTTCCTCTCTACACATGTAGAGAGGATTTTTTTACTACCAGCTCGAAAAAAATATCGATCAAGCAACAAAGCGCTAAATGATCACAAACTTTTCACATGACCATCAATGGAACCCGTTACAATGATCTTAAAGACTGATTTTCACACGAATAATTTGACACAATCAGGGCAAAGGGTGAAAAATCTGCTATAGTAGGAAGCGGAATATCGCACGGCATGTCTGGAGAAGTGGTGCACAACAACAGATATGCCCCTAGAGAAAAGGATGAAGACGATGACGAAATTATTAGTAGTTGATGACGAGAAGCAAATCCGTGAAGTGATTAGAGAGTATGCAGAATTTGAAGGACTTGAGGTTGTTGAAGCTGGTGACGGCATGGAGGCTGTCCACATCTGCCGTGAAGAAGATTTCGATTTGATCGTGCTCGACGTGATGATGCCAAAGCTCGACGGCTTTTCGACCTGTAAGGAAATCAAGAAATTGAAGGATATCCCAACGATTATGCTATCAGCACGCGGAGAAGAGTATGACAAATTATTCGGCTTTGAAATGGGTGTTGATGACTATCTTGTCAAACCATTCTCACCGAAAGAACTGATGGCAAGAATCCATGCCGTATTGAAGCGAAACGCTCATTCAGCAGTAGAACCACAAGCTAAACCAATTGAAATTGATGAACTGAAAATTGATACACTTGGAAGAAACGTTTTTATTGCTGGAAGCAAAATTGATTTAACACCGAAAGAGTTCGACTTACTCATTTACCTTGTTACGAACCAAAATATCGCCTTAACCCGCGACAAAATTCTCAGTGCAGTCTGGGGCTATGACTTCTTTGGTGATGACCGAACAGTCGATACGCACATTAAAGTTCTACGCAATAACCTTGGGCGTATGCGCGACAAAATCGTTACTGTTCGAGGGATTGGGTATAAGTTTGAACTTTGATCATTGATAACCAAATAGTGCTCGGCACTTCTGGCTTTACGAAAAGAGGGACTCACCAATATGAAAAAAATTAACCCACATAGCCTTGGTTTTAAACTTTGGATTTATTTTATGATGTTTGCTGCCATTATTTTAGTGATCTTATGGCTTGTGCAGACCGTTTTTCTAGGTAATTTCTACCATATTATGAAGGAAAACGATGTCAGTGATATGGCGGAGACGATTATACAAAAGCAAGATGCAGATGACTTCGAGGATACGATTGATCAGCTGGCTTACGACAATTCTAGTCTCATTATGGTCGTTGATGAAAACGGAGAAATTTTGTACCAGTCAGATGGACACGGACCAGGTGCCGTGTTCCAAACCAAAACAGGTACAGGTACGAACGGGGAACCTGAAGGCGGTCAGTCCATTCAAATTACAAAGAGTTTACCTACACCAATCCACTTCAATGAAATGCTGCATAAACTCTTGACGAGCTCTGAAGATACGCTTTCTTACACCTATGAGGAGGACGGATTTAACGGGGAAACACTGGTATATGGTGCCAAAATGGCTGAGGAAATCTTACTGATTTCAACACCACTGAACCCTGTCGATGCAACAACCGATATTCTCAAAACACAGCTTATTTATGTGACCATTATTGCGTTATTGCTTGGCATTCTGATTTCTTATTTCATTGCCAGAAAACTTGCAAGACCGATTACAAAGATTACAACATCAGCTGAAAAACTAGCAAAGGGTAACTATGACGTGCAATTCGATCCGGGTGATTACGAAGAAATAGACCAACTAGCTGCCACACTCAATTATACGACTAAAGAGCTTTCAAAGGTTGAAACCTTACGCCGTGAGCTGGTTGCCAATATTTCGCATGATTTACGAACACCGCTAACAATGATCAAAGCTTATGCAGAACTCATTCGGGATATCTCTGGTGATCATAAAGAGAAACGCGAAAAAAATATTGAGGTGATTATCAAGGAAGCTGACCGGCTCTCAGCACTTGTAAACGATATCCTCGAACTATCGAAAATGCAGGCAGATAACGACGCGATTCGCTTGCAGGCAGTCAATCTCAGCGAAACGATTTATAGCATTAATGAACGGTTCTCAGCACTAGTTCTACAAGAACAAATCAAGATTGAGCTGAATGTCACACCTCACTTGAGCGTCATGGCCGACCCTGCCAAGATTGAACGTGTCCTATACAACTTGATTGGCAATGCGATTAACTATGTCGGTGACGACCGCTTGGTGCGCGTCAATTTACTTGATCTTGGTGATAGGATTCGCTTTGAAGTCGTTGATTCTGGAAAAGGGATTCCGCAAGAGGAAATAGAACTGATTTGGGATCGTTATTATAAGGCGAAAACGCATAAGCGTTCAGTTGTTAGTAACGGTATTGGTCTATCAATTGTCAAGAATATTCTCGATCAACACACGCTTGATTTCGGCATTATCAGTGAAGTCGAGAAAGGTAGTACATTTTGGTTTGAGTTTCCTAAGATGAGGTGATGCATTGTGCCCTACCACCGATAATCAGTTGAAGTACGCTCGTCAGCTGCCAAAATAGGAACTGACAGAATAGGTAATATTTTATTTTTACTTTTACCTCTATCTATTATATAATTGCTGAGTAAAATAACTTCATGAATTTTTTCGTATAGGTGTGGGGAAACAGGTGAATTCCTGTGCGGTACCGCCACTGTGTTAGCATGTATTTTCGTACATACTTCAGCCAGATTACCCACCATATGAATCAATCATTGTAGCTCTACGGATTATAGAGTGGTGATTAAACGAACGAAATTAGCAGACTTTGGTTTGTTCCTATATTTTGTTTCTTTAGATACCTCTCTACTGGCATCAGATGAGAGGTATCTTTCTTATTCTCATCAGCACTTTGAACACGTTAGGAGAAGGACATGACAGAGACCCCATTCATTGCTGTCGAAGGCCCTATTGGTGTCGGCAAAACAAGTTTAGCTCAGGCCATTTCTAAGCACTATCAATTTGAATTGCTAAAAGAAATTGTCGATGAAAATCCATTTTTAAGTCAGTTTTACCAAGATATTGAAGGCTGGAGCTTTCAAACAGAAATGTTCTTTCTCTGCAACCGCTTCAAACAGCTAGAGACCACCCAGGAACGCTGTTTACAACATTCAAAACCAGTCGTAGCAGATTACCATATTTTAAAAAATTTGATCTTTGCGACGAGAACGCTGAGTCGTCGTCAACATGATAAGTATATGAAAATCTATCAAATTCTTACAGAGGATATGATCCATCCGAATGTGATTATTTATCTGTCTGCAAGTCTTGACACGCTACAACAACGGATTTCCATGCGCGGTCGCTCTTTTGAAACGCAAATTGAAGATCAATACTTAATCCAGCTCTGCGCGGACTATGAGATTTTCATGAAGGAATTTGAATTAAGCCATCCTGACATTCCCATTCTTCGAGTTGATAGTGACCGAATAGATTTCGTCAACAACCCTGAGGATTTAAACAATATTATTGGTGCGTTAGAAAATATTTTATTTAAAGGAGCTCGTCCATTGTGAATTTAGCTAAGAAATATGCCATCCCAAGTAACATCGTCATTTCCATTGCTGGTACTGTTGGGGTCGGTAAATCTACCATGACCAATCAACTAGCAACTGCGCTAGGGTTTCGGCAATCGCTCGAGAAGGTAGACAATAATCCTTATTTATCAGATTTCTACCAAGACTTTGCACGTTGGTCTTTTCACTTACAAGTTTACTTTTTAGCAGAAAGATTTAAAGAGCAGAAGAAAATATTTGAATACGGTGGTGGGTTTGTGCAAGACCGCTCTATCTACGAGGATACCGGTATTTTTGCGAAAATGCATTATGAAAACGGGACGATGAACGAGGTCGATTATCAGACCTATACCAATCTGTTTCAGGCAATGGTCATGTCTCCTTATTTCCCAGCACCGGACCTACTCATCTATCTCGAAGGCAGTTTCACTGATGTTGTCAACCGGATCAGGGTGCGCGGACGTGAGATGGAAACGGGGACCCCTTTAACTTATTGGGAAGAAATGAATACACGCTATCAAACTTGGATTGATGGGTTTACGATGTGCCCTGTTTTACGTTTAAATATCAGCGACTATGACTTGATGGAGGATGCGGAAAGCCTCGAACGGATTATTGCCAAGATATCCACGATTATAAGCCATTCGCCGAAGAAACATGTCGCAGCGATTCAAAAGGAACTAACAATTAAATAATAAAACTGCATAGCAGATCGACCTGTATACACCTATACCATACTGCCGAATCATCTCAACTGCTCACCAACTTATCTCCACTGAGACGCATTGGTGAGCAGTTTTTTGTATATAAAGCTTTTCATTTCAATAAAGTTAATGTTATAATAAATAATATTGATAATATATTTTAAATTTAGATAAGTTTTCATGAAAGAAGGTGTTGTAATGGATCGGAATTTCCCGCAGTGGTTATTGGCTTTATCAGACGAAGACATTGCCTTTATGAAGAATTTTGTAATGGCTTCCGGCTCTTTAAAAGAGATTGCTACCCTGTATAACGTCTCCTACCCCACTGTTCGCCTACGCCTCGACAAGCTCATTCAAAAAATTGAGCTACAAAGCAACGAGGAACAGGAGCCCTTTGTTGTCTTTGTCAAGAACTTGGCAATTGATTCAAAAATTGATATTGATGTTGCTAAACAAATTATCACCTGTTATCAGCATGAAAAAAAGGAGTTGACATAAATGGTTCATTTATTCATATGGATCGCAATTATTGTCGCACAAATAGCAGTTAGTCATATCAAGTATTGGTTTTTGGGTGCGATTATACCCATTATCTATCTCTCCTACCGATTGATCGACCTTGTGCAAGGAGATTTGACGTTACACTGGAAATTTGTCATCATTACCACTTTGAGAATTTCATTATTGCTAGCGCTCTGGGCTGAAGGAAGGCACGCAGTTGTCACTAAGGAAAAAAAAGAATTAGAAAAGATGAACCGCCAAGACTTTTTGGAATAAGGGAACAGCACGCATTGACTTTTATAACAATTAACCTATACAATAAATAAGCATAAATACAGGACTTCAATGGCTCTAGAAGCTGGAGCCTATTCCAGTCAGATCATTGAAGTCTATTCCTAGGAGAGACAATGACACTATTTATTATTGTAAGCATCGCAATCATTGGATTTGCGATTATTTTTATGAATTCATACCCTCATTTCGGAAAGAAATTGACGAAATCGCAGCGACAGAAATTTACCCAATCGCCAAACTATAGTGGTGGCAAATTTGTTAATCAAGCGGCTAATGAGGATAAAATCCTCCAAAATATGTTCTCGATGCTCAGAGATTTTATCAAAGCGAACCCAGATCGTAGACCGAAGATCAAGATGCCAATGGTTACACTGGACACTGAATCGTTAGGAACAAATTCTGCCCAAGTGACATGGCTAGGACATTCTTCATCCATTTTAGAACTTGACGGGAAACTACTGTTACTGGATCCTATGCTCGGCAAAACCCCCTCCCCATTCCCGAAAATGGCGACAAATAAGCGATATAGCGATGATATACCGGTTGATCTTGAAAAGCTCGCACTGATTGATGTGGTGATTCTATCGCATGATCACTATGATCATCTCGACTACAATACAATTGTCAAACTGAAAGATAAGGTGAAACAGTTCTTCGTGCCACTCGGCGTGGGCGCACATCTTGAACGTTGGGGCATTCGTCAGGACCGAATACAGGAGCTTGATTGGTGGGATACAGTCGACTTTGAGGGAATCACCCTAGCTGCAACTCCAGCAAGGCATTTCTCTGGAAGAAATCTGCATGATCGAGATGCGACCCTTTGGTGCTCTTGGGTGATTATGAATCAATCTACCCGTATTTTCTTCAGCGGAGACGGTGGTTATGGCACGCACTTTAATGAAATTGGCGCCAAGTTTGGTCCTTTCGATCTAACATTGATCGAATGTGGACAATACGATGAGCGCTGGGCGTCAATTCACATGCTACCCGAGCAATCAGTGCAAGCGCATGTTGATTTAAAAGGAAAGAAGATGATTCCAATACACTGGGGCGCCTTTACACTGTCTTTTCATAGCTGGACAGACCCAGTCGAGAGGGCCATCAAAGCCAGTAAAGCAAAAGGGGTTCAGATTCTTACCCCGAGAATCGGAGAATCTGTTGCCATTAACGCGATGGACGATACTACTTCTACTTGGTGGAAATAACTGCGAAAACATGCTCCACACGTCCGAAGGTAAATGCCTTAGAGGCGGAGGAGCGTGTTTTAATCTTGTCTACGCATCAACATCGGTGTCTTTTCTATACTCTAGTATATCGCCTGGCTGGCAACCCAAGGCTTCACACACCGCTTCAAGTGTCGATAACCGAACTGCCTTCGCCTTTCCGTTTTTCAATATAGAAAGGTTTGCCATTGTAATACCTACCCGTTCCGACAGTTCAGTAACGCTCATTTTCCGTTTCGCCAGCATCACGTCAATATTAATAATAATTGTCATATTATTCACCTCAAACCGTTAAATCATTTTCAGATTTGATATCGACTGCATTTTTCAATAGTCCTTGAAGAACAGCAGCAAAGACGGCAATCACTGTTGAGGCGAAAATAACGACTAGCCCCATTAATATGAGACCCGGTGCATCGTCTGTCTCGCCCATAAAAAAGATCATTGGCATTCCTAGTATAAATAGAATTGCAATCACAACTGCACAGAATTTGATATTCTTTAGTGCGTTGACCGAAAGAATAGAGAACGCTGTGTCCTTTTCAATGTACGTTAACAGTTTGAATGACTGGTAAAGCGCGATAAAATAGGCAGCAATCGCACCGTACAATGCGAACAATGATGGGTATTGCAAGAATGCAACTTTTGGCCAATAGTCTGCAATATCACTCAAGATCCACGGTAGATAAAAACACAAGACGATGAATGGAATTCCAATCACTATGATGGTCACCTTCAAAAAGAGCGTTGTTCCTCGTTTCAAAAAAATACACCTCACTTTTGTTTTTCTATTTAATTTTACCATAACATTTATCGTGAAACAATATATTTTTATTATTATATGATGTTTTGATGGTTTTTTATGCTTGATTTATTTAGGGGGATATTGGGTGATTGCGGTTTATCTAGGCGATAAGGGATGGAGAAATGCTTCGGCAACAGGGGGATGTGACAAGATATGTAAGTTTCGATTGTTTGATGGATGAAAAAGAGGCGGACATTGGAAGCGCTTCCCGGAATCAGTTGTCATGATTAAATACTTCACGTCTATTGAAACAGCGACCCTTTCTCTTACATCATTGCTAGTAGAGCTGCAACGCACTAAAAGGACACCATACCCCAGCAACATCAACTCACCCATATTTGAAACAAACCTTCTCAAATATAGGCGAGCGATCGTACTAGACAGGTCAGTGGTATCAGCTAGACCTGCCCAATCCTTCATTTAGCCTTCATATTCGCCCTTAATTATAAAATAGGAACCCCGAATCATTCCGGCTATTGCAGACTTCTGCCGCGCAAACTTAAACTTATCAACCAATTCCACAGGAATTTCCATTCCTTCAGATAGCTTAATCCCAACAGCTCGCTTCTTAGGGTCATCCACCATATAGGCAACATTGATACTGAGTCCATCTTCATAAAAGACGTAAGCGACTTTAAGATTTTCCACTTGAAATCGCGCCGTTTCGAGGGGCTTCGCCGCGAACTCAATCGCGCGCTCCTCTTTCAGAATATGGTTCACATAATCCAGCGTTTCCCCACTTTCGCTAGCAGGAACAACCGTGAATTCATGCTTGTATTTATTCATAAAATAGCGCGCTTCATTGGCACGGAGTCCAGCCAAAGCATCAGCTACTGGGGACGATTCTAAACCAACGGTTGAGACATTTTTAAAATCCACTACGTATGACATTCTTTTCTCTCCTTATGTGACCAATTTATTTTCTGACAACCGGAATCCACATCTCACCATAAACTTGACCGTTTCGCTGTCCCATTTCTACAGTCGCGTTAGGACCACCTACATAAGCAACATCCTTTGCTTCTGGCAGCACTTGACCAAAGGCAATACCAGCAAGTTGATTACTGAGCTCCTCAGCAGTCCCAGCTTCACCTTTAACAACCAAATACTCACCCTTCGGAAATTGAATCATTCGTGCTTCCTCTTTGCCTTCAGTATCTGTGATTACACCAGCATAATGCATCATTTTGTGATTCACTGCTTCATTGACTGCAAAAATGTAGCTATTTGTGGCCATTTTCTTTAAAGCATCTAGTCTTCCATCTTCGCTAACAGCTTGCCAGAAGTCTGCTTTTTCCTTATTTAGTCCAGCAAAATCTGTATAATCACTTGTCAGTTCCGTTCCAAAACCAAGAACCGTAAAGCCATCTTTTTCTTCTAGTGTGAAATTTGTCATATTTAAAACCATCCTCTTTTTTTAATTTACCAAATGTTTTGTTGTTTCATTCGATAGGTATATGATAACCTTAAATCATGTCAAAAAATGAACCTATTTAGGAGCCCTTATGAAAAAAGTTGAACGGATCAATACGATAATGCGGTACATCAACAACCGCGCACAGTTTACCATCTCAGAAATCATGAAGGAATTTAACGTCTCCCGCTCAACAGCGATTAGAGATATTAGAGAAGTTGAAGCAATGGGCATGCCACTTGTTGCTGAGGTCGGGAGAGATGGTGGCTATTTCGTGATGCGCAATAGCGTGCTCCCTGAGATCCGTTTCAGGGCGGATGAAGTCAAAGCACTTTTCATCGCCTTTATGGCTACTAGGAATCAGCAATTACCTTACCTCAAAAGTCGACAATCATTGGCTGAGAAACTGCTTGGTCTCACATCAGACCAACAGCAGGATGACCTTGTTCTCTTGAATCAAGTCTTCCTTTTTGAAGGAACCAACCCTAACAACCCTGATCTATTAGAACTTTCGGACCTTCCGCATCCCATATTAGAAAAATTGATTCAAACGCTCCTGTTGGATCGTTATTTATTGATTACTAGTAAAGAAGGTGCGCAACTAAGGGAATATAACATTTACCTCTTGCACCTATATCACGAGAAAGGACTTTGGTTAATCGAGGCTTTCGACTTAGCGACAGAACAGAAAAAGGTCTTCCCTGTTAATCATCTCACCGAAGTCACACCCTATCCAATTAAGAAAAGACTCAGTAAGAAAAGAATTGTCAACATACTCAGTGGACAACAAGAACGGTTCAACCTAGTCATTGAACTTGGTCCAAAAGCAATTGTTCAATTCAAAAAGTACCACCCCTTCAGTATGTCAATTTCCTATACGAATCCATACCAAACCACTGCCATTTTGAAAACTTTTATCAATGTACATCATCATGAGGAAGTAACAGAGATGGTCAATTGGTTGCTTTTCATGGGTGATGATATCACCGCGCAGGAAATACCAAAGGAAATGATGATAGCCTTAGAAAGGCGGTTACACTTGTACACACGCCAACAGTAAATGATCATACATAACAACAACTCAATATGTCATTATTAATTTAGGCTGCTGATACAGTTCATCAGCAGCCGATAATTCAAAATCACAAAACAAGTAGCATGACCCATTGATCAAGCACGTATCACGCTTACTTTTCGACAACAGGAAGATAAATAGTAAATAATGACTCTCTTAAATCCTCTAGATTAAATGGTCCACCAAACGCATATTGCTCATTCTGACCAAGCTCTCCGTAGCATTGACCAATAAACTGGTCGATGGCTATCCGTTCTGTTTCACTAGAAACGAATTTTGCATACTTCCCTGCAGAAACCACAAAACTTGTATCGCCATGCCCTGCTCCTGCACTTGCTGTGATGTAGCATTGCTCACCATTTATTGCTGTGTTAATACCCACATACACACGATGATCCTTTTTGAATGCAGTTATTGCGCCTGACTTAACTTCACTCATACGGGCAAAACCTTCTTCAGGATTGAAATTAGGAATCACCACTTTATCTCCTGAAAACATTTCTTCCTCTAATACCACTATTTCAAATGCCATTAATTTTTCCTCCAAAGCAATTTTATTTTGTTAAGATATTAACTATAACACTTGAATGATGACAACATTATGTCATCATTCAGATTAAAAGGGGAAAAAATGAAGATAGAACGATTGATTAGTATCGTCATGTTGTTACTTCAACGAGAGCTTGTCAGCGCATCTGAGATGGCTACCATGTTTGAGGTTTCAAAAAGAACAATATATCGAGACATCGACACACTCACCATGGCAAATATTCCAGTCTATTCACTTAGAGGGTCTAATGGCGGTATTGGTATTATGCCCACCTATAAGGTGGATAAGAAATTACTGACGGCTGACGATTTAGCAGCAATTGTCACCAGTCTAGATGGATTTGAGCAACTTCTTACTTCTGTGGAAATCAAAAAAACAGTATTAAAGCTGAAAAATATGCTAGGTCAGTCCAACCAAACAATTGACCATTCAATTTCATTGGATCTATCTAATTGGACAACAAAAAATGAACTGAACGAAAAGGTTGAAATGATCCACCTAGCGATTAAGAAGCAACACTATGTGAACTTGCAATATATTGACCGTGATGGAAATCATACATCAAGGAAAGTGGAGCCTTATCACTTATTGTTTCGCAACCGCTCCTGGTACTTGCAAGGGTATAGCCTAGAACGACAAGATTTTCGCACATTTAAACTGTTGCGAATGATTAAGCTAGATGTTTCGTCTGAAACATTTACCGCACGTCCATTCAAAATGAAACCGTTTGTTTCTGCACCGAACAATACGCACTTTCACATGCACGAAGTCGAATTAGCCGCTGATAATATTGGTTATGAACAAATTGCTGAGCGCTATGATTCCGCCATCGTTAAACAAATAGACGAAGCGCATTTCTTAGCACGCGTCACTTTACCAAATCATGAGGTCGGTTATCGTTTTCTATTAAATCTAGGCACACATGTCACGATTTTGAAGCGTGATGATTTCTACAATGGATTTACGGCGTACTTGAACCAGATTCATCGTCAATATTTCTGATACTTGCTAGCTACCTTTGATGTTTACGATTACAACCAAATTGGCGGACACTTCTTCCTTTACTGAACCCTACACTGGTATCAACTACCATTATTGAAAATTGAGCCATTATCTAGTCAATTTCTGAACAGCATCTGTGTCAAAAATATCCACTGAAAGACCAATTATCTTCATTTGTTTATAGCTAGTTAATTTTGCCGCCTGTGGATTTTCAACTAAGGAAAGAATCAGAATTATCATCTATTCCTTCTAAAAAGTCGCTTAACTAGTTTTGTAACTTGTTCGGTATCGGAAATCTCCTTCAACATGTCTTTAATCCTTTGAAGATGACAATCAATCAATGTGAATGAATCAGCTACTTTATCGGAACACGCCAAGGCTCTATAGTAATCACCATGCAAAAATTGGTTTCCAATAATTAATATTCAGTGCCTGCCACATCCCCATTTCCGTCTGAGAAGGGATGAAAGGACTCAAATTCTTCATGAAATACACAGCTTTTAATTAATTAATGAATGCTTAGTTGTAAAATGAAATGCAACAAGAAAAGCCAAGATAAATCGTGTATGATTAATTCGACTAAAACAAATCAAACATACGAGGTTTATCAATGGCTCATACACATATTACCACTAACAAACGAAATTTTAAACACCTAACATTGGCTGAACGAGGAAAAATCGAAGCACTCAGAGCGATGGGAAAGTCGATGCAAGAAATTGCGAATCAAGTAGGCAAGCACAAAAGCACGATATAAAGAGAGTTGAAACGTGGCACAACAACGCAAATGAAATCAAAGAAAATAATGCACGAAGCTTATTTCCCAGAGACTGGACAAGCAGTTTATGAACAACGCCGAAAATCGAGTGGAAAGCAGCTAAAACTACTTCAAGTCAGCGATTTCATCGAATATGCCGTGAGGCAGATTATTGACCATAAATGGTCGCCAGATGCGGTGGTCGGTCATGTAAAAAAACAAGGGCTGTTCAAAAAAAGGGTTGTTTGTGCAAAAACGTTGTACAACTATATTGACCAAGGTTTGATCGCTGTAAAAAATATTGACCTGACGTTAAAAGTTGCGATAAATACAAAGAAAAATCATGTCTGCAAAAATAAGAAGGTGCTTGGGAAGAGCATATCTGAACGACCACCTGAAATTGAGTTAAGAGATGAATTTGGTCACTGGGAAATTGATACTGTCATTGGGAAAAAGTCAGGTGATGAAGCCCTTCTAACTATCACTAAGCGTAAAACGAGAACGACTTAATTTTCAAAATCAATGCAAAAGTTGATGCGAGTGTACGCGAATCCATCACTACCTTGAAAAACAGATTGGGAACTCACTTCTCCCAGGTATTCAAAACGATTACTTCTGATAACGGTTCTGAGTTTTCTAGCCTTGTGGATGCTTAAGGGCAGCACCACAACCTAGGTCTATTTCTCCCATCCCTATAGTGCTTTTGAAAGAGGAACAAATGAGAAACACAATAACCTGATTCGCATGTTTATTCCTAAAGGAAAACCTATCTCTTCCGTTTCAAACAAGATGATCAAATTTATCACCGACTGGTGTAACAATTTGCCTAGGAAGATTCTTGGTTATAGGACTCCTTTGGAGTGTTTCACCAAAGAAATTAACTCACTTTGTCATTCTTGATTTTTTGGCTTGTTTGTTGCATTTGTATTTGCAATTTAGGAAATGAAATCATTTACCTGAACTAGTTTAAGTTGCTTCCCAGATGCTTTCCTATGCTTTTCATATACCGCTTGTCCTGTCTCAGGAAAATAAGCTTCATACGTGACTCCCTTTGATTTCATTTGGGTCGTTGTGCCACGTTTCAACTCTCTTGATATCGTGCTTT
>JAVBKF010000180.1:0-7157 GCA_031554215.1 Caryophanales bacterium | reverse complement strand
AATCCTGCTTTCCCTTTCCATTTGCTTTTAATTTGTGCTATCTGATACTCCTCATAATCCTTCACTTCTCTTAACTTTTGCATTGCTCCATCTAATTCATTTATATATATTTCCCGCATGTTGTTCACGATTTGTTCCACTTCATCTGCATCTACCTGCATCATTACTGTTCCATCTTTATTAAAAAACGAACTATATGTAGATGTGAAATGTGCTGAAAAACGTTTTTTATTCGTCTTTGTGAGCACTTCTCGACCTATTGGCGTCCCTTTGAATTGTCCATATAATCCGATAGGCTCACCATCATGTGCATAGTCTATGATTTGGTCATTAAACTCCCCATTTCTAACTCGCTTTTTATCTTCTCTGTTAAGCGATCTATATATATTAGGTGCTGCATACGTTACGCCTGAAGTATTTTCATTCTTCACTACTAAATATTGTGACAACGCTCCGCCTAGACTATGACCTGTTACATACACATTTTCAGGTGAATACTTTTTCATCACATCCTCATGAAAATTCTGTGCATCTATAAACTGATTGTCTGCTTCTATTAGTTTTTTATCCTCTTTCCACAGTCCAGTTGGATTGATACTCGCTCCTTCTATCTTCCCTCCTGTGGCTATTTGATCAACATCCTCTCCTACATCTCCATCTAATGCTCTGATATCTGTTCCTCTCGATGCGATCACTACATTTTCATACTCTTTAATTTCTCCAGCCTTGTACGCTTCATAATCATCCTTGGGAACTACCGCTATTCCTTGATATCCATTTGATCTATGATTTCCATTTGATGTATCTGCATAATCTATTACTACCCACTGACTTCCATCTGGTAATTCAATTGGTTCCCCTGTATTTAATACTCCGTCTTCATAAACCTTTTCCGAAAACCAAAAATACTGTTGATCTGTAATTCCTAATGTTTTTCCCATACTCTACCCCCGCTTTTAATTTTCTTATGTTATAGTAATTTTTAAGGTGATTTTATGAAAAATAAGAAAAAAATTATAATTATATTTATTATAATAACATTAAGCATCGGAGGGTTAAAATGTATGTCAAATAAAAAAGAAGAAACTGAATACATCCAAGCTCAAAAACCAAGAATTGAAAAATACCTAAAATACAACTATAACGGTATTCAAACAGTAACATACGAAAAAGAAACTACAACTACTCCTATGGGTGGTCTACATATTCAGGGATATGTAAACAATGATAAAAATCTTTATTTCTCTGCAACAATGTTCCCTCCTGAAAATTTTGAAGCAGGAGCAAGTCCATCTAAAGACTTAGATAAAATGAAAAAAGAAGAATATAAATATCAAACTAAACTTGTCTCAGAAATTGAAGCAGAAGAAAAAACTCAAAAAAAATAGATTTAAGTTAATTTATTCATTTATCTCCTAGCAAAAAAACGTATCAAAATGATACGTTTTTGTCATCCAACTCTTATTTATTCTCTAAAATGGCTAGCATCAAAAATTTGAGTCTGCAAACACAAATAGTTAATGATTAACGCTCCTAACATTTCAAAAGTCACTTTATTCCCCATATTCTCCAAAGGTTCAAAAAGACAGAATAAACCCATACTGGTAACATAAATCGCTATGAAAGTTAATAAAGCTAAATTAAAATCCTGATATAATTTAGTACTACACCATTCTTTAAAAATAAATTTATTAACTAAAAAAAAATAGGCTATATACGGAGTTAATACCAATAACAAAAGTGATCCAAATGTATAAATCGTTCCCAACACAATACCACCAATAAAATTAGCAGAATTTTCGATTCCATATATAAACATAGCAGTGATAGTTGTAATATACGGAAAAAAATAAAACTGAATTCGAGTTTTTAAAGATATTGTTTTTATATAAAATGGATTTTTTTCTCTATCAGGTGAATAATAGTATAGTTCATTTTGAAATTCAAACATAAGTACAACTCCTAAACTATATTTCACCTCTGAATATTTTTCTCATTTATATTTTCAGATGAAAAAATGATAGCATTAATAACGATTAGCAAGGGCAAATTGCTAGTCATCGGGAAAGCAGGGTGTTAGAGCACTCGGCTTTCTTACTTTTCTATTTTAAATTTATGTCAATTCTCAATGAGAATTAAGACCTTTGAATAATCCTTTGCAAAAACGTCTTTTTCTTACTCGGTAAGTCTAGAAGTATGTTTTTGTTTTTTTCTTGCTTTAATAAAATTTGATTGTGTTCATTTAATTTTTTCTCATGAGCAAGTCGATCATTCAAATCATCAATTTGCTTATCCTTTTTAAAAAGTTGATTTCCTTTGGATTCTAATTCCTTTTTAAGCATTTCAATGACTATAACAAGTGTATCATTCTGTTCCGATTCTGCAAGAGTTTGTTTCGACTTTGTTCTAGTTTGTTGCGGAACATGTTCCACTTCTTTTTCCAAAAGTGCTGATATTATCTGCTCTGAAACTGTATCACTAAACCGCAACACTGTTCCAGTCTGTTCCGGAACAATGTTTCACTTTTCAATATATCTTCTCACTTTCATTTTTGAAACATTTGCAGATTTTGCGATTTCTAAAATTGTTTTCATGGGTCAATCACTCCCCGAATATTCTTTAAATGGCTTTTGAAATTTCTCTTTTTCTTCTAAAGTTAATTCTCTATATGCTTGAACGTATCTCCCTGTAGCCCAATCCCAACTTGCAGTTAGCAAATAAAAATAATCTGTTTGATCACGTTTAATATATTCTTCTAGTTCATCATTCTCAAATTTCTTATTGTATTCCTTGAAAAGACCTGAATAAACTAGCAATCTTTTTCCTCTGAGCGCTTTATAAAACGCATCAAAGACATCTTCACTATGTAACATTTCTGAATCTTTCGCAGAGTATTTTGCAACCGCTTCAACGGCTGATCCACGCATCATGTTTATTTTTTTAACATTCACTTGCGTAATCTCTGTCATTCCAGTAACTTCACGCCACATAGTAAGCCACTCTCCATGACTGATATAATAGTCCTTATCAGTGAAATAGGATTTATTCACAGCCAAAATCATATGAAAATGCGGATTATAATCATTTCTTTCTTCGTTGTAAGTCATTTCTAACTTACGGATATAGCCTTTTATTGCTGTTTTCACTTTCTTCCTTTCAAACAACTTTTTACATGAGTGATGTTAGGATGAAACCATGGACACGATCTGGTAGAATTTCTACTAAGAAGAAAAGGACGTGTCGAACATGGCAAGAGAAAAAAATTGATGAAGACTTCAAGAGAATGATTGTTGAGTTGTATAGAACTGGAACTACAGTCGAGCAGCTAGCAAGTAAATATGGTCTGGCATCACAAACAATATATCGTTGGATAAATCTCTATACGCCAGGTAAAGAAACAGGTGTGACGGAAGCAGAGATGAATCAAATGAAGAAAGATATGGCAAAGCTGCAGGAGGAAAATGCTATCCTAAAAAAGGCCTTGACCATATTCGCCCAAAAGTAAGCAAAAACGCAATCATTGAAGCCATTCAACAATCATCTGAAGAATGTAACGTCAAGACAATGTGTGAGGTCTTAGATATCCCAAGATCCACTTATTATGAACATATCAATCATACCTAAACGAATCGTGAAAAGGAAAACTGTCGGCTGTCTAGTCTCATCCAATCCATTTACGAAGAATTTCGAGGTGTATTTGGTGCACCCAAGATTCATGCTATCTTGAAACAACGACAAGAATCATTGTCTTTGAAGCGAGTTCAAAAGTTGATGCGTAAGATGGGTCTTCGTTCAAAAATCGTGAGGAATTGGAAGCCGGTAAGCTCCTCAAAACGCAAAATTGAAAATCGTAAAAACCTTTTAAATCAAGATTTTGCTACAACAGGAATCAATCAAAAATGGGTAACGGACATTACTTATATTCACACGATAAAAGGCGGATGGTGCTATCTTTCTACGATTCAAGATCTCCATTCAAAGAAAATTATTGCATGGAAATTCAGGAAACGGATGACCACTGATTTAGTGATGAAAACACTAGAGACCGCTGTAACTTATCATCCAGAAAATGATGAGCTGATTCTTCATTTTGATTTAGGCGCTCAATATACAAGCCGTGAATACGAGAAACGATTACAGGAACTAAAAATCAAGCATTCCTTTAGTAAGAAGGGTTGCCCCTCTGATAACGCTGCGATTGAATGATTCCATGCCACGCTTAAGAAGGAAGAAATTTATCAGCAAGTAAATCAAAGCTACAGTGATTATAATCACGCAAATATTGAGTTATTTAAGTACATTGAGGGCTTCTATAATCGCAAACGAATTTACGGAAGCATCAACTACTTAACACCTCACGAAATGGAGAAACGCTCGCAATGTGCTTCGTGATTACTCCCACTAATATTTTTCGAGAGACAAATCCACGATTTTCTACTCCATTGTTTCATTTAGCGGTCAAGCGGTTTTGGCTTGAGGGCTAAATGAAACAATGTGATCCTGAAAAGTGGATTGGTTTCGATAAATTTTATCCCATTTCGTGTCCAAGATATTGACTTATACCCATCTATGAAAAACAAGAAAAAAATAATAATTACACTCGTTATCATCATAACTAAGCATTGGAGGATTTAAATGGATGTTAGATAAAAAAGCAGAAACCAATTTTATAGAAACTCAAAAACCGATAATTGAGAAATATTTAAAATATAACTATAACGGAATTGAAACCATTACATATTACGAAAAACCCTTTAAAACCCCAATGGGAAGCCTAGACATTAAGGGCTATGTAAATGACGATAAAAACCTTAATTTCTCAGCAACAACATACCCTCCTGAAGGTTTTCAAGGAGGACACAGTTCGTCACCAGAACTAGCTGAAATGAGAAAACCAGAAAAATAAAATCAGTAGCTGAAATAGAATCAGAAGAAAAAACTCAAAAAGAAAACTAAATGTCTAAATTATTCTCACAAATCATGTTTTTTACTTTGGTTGTAATAGTTTCTATTTTTTATCATTTGCTTTGCTATATTCACAGTAGAAATTAGCATGGGTGAAGCTCATCATCCCAATCTTTACTTTTTTATTTTTTTCCCGCCAAATTTAATAATAATACGCGAACTAAAATCATTTTTTTTGGAAATTTCTGATAAAAAAATCAATCTTGTTCTTTTAATCTTAATTTTTCATTTTTTACAGCTCTTCGCCATTTAGTATTGAAGACAAGAGGCTGGGAAAAAACTAGCCCGCCAAACAAAAAAATCATGAAAAAAATCGCATTGTGCAGATTTTTCATGGTGTTTCTAATTGAAGGGGGAAAGGTTGGGCAATCAGTGCTAATTTTCTTAAGTTATTGGCCATGAAAGCCAAGTTACTCTCAATGAGAACCTTGGAAATCCCTCGTAAATGAAATCTTGTAAAACCTAAATTAGCCTTGATCTGGCCAAAGACAGGTTCTATATCAATCTTTCTCCATTACTCCCCTGCAACTTCCGACACAACCGCCAGCGTCATTTCTGCCATTTTATTAAGTTCAGCAACCGCAATTTTCTCCACTTTTGTGTGCACATCATCAAAACCAACACCAAGAATGACTGTAGGGACTCCGTATCCATTAAAAGCGTTGGCATCACTACCGCCACCTACCTCAAATAACGCGCTTTTCCGGCCAATCCGTGTTGCTGCTCGTTGAGCAATTTGAACTATCTCATCTGCCTCGGTAAATTTAAAGCTAACATATAGTACTTCTTTTTCAAACACTATTCGGCCACCGAATTCAGCCGCAGCACTTTCAAAAGTCTGCTTTATTTCAGCTACAGCCGCTTCCATCTTACTCATTTCTAGCGACCGTACCTCCGCCTCAACCAACACATAGTCACAGACAACATTGAGCGAAGACTTCCCCTCAAGCGTACCAATATTAGCCGTTGTCTCAAAATCAATTCGACCATGTGGCATTGTCGCAATCGCCTTTCCAGCAATCATTGCTGCCGAAACACCCTTCTCAGGAAACAGCCCTGCATGGGCTGATTTCCCGTGTATCTCAACGGTTAGCTTCACCCGAGTTGGCGCGGCAACATTCATGCTGCCAACCGCGCAATCTGCATCCAGTGCAAAGCCATACTTTGCCCTCAGTAGCGTTGGGTCGAGCGCCTTAGCACCAACAAGCCCCATTTCCTCTCCAGCTGTAATCACAAATTGAATATCACCATGTCCAACTTGATTTTCTTGTAATATAGAGACTGTTTCTAGTAAGGCAGCCACGCCTGCTTTACAATCTGCACCAAGTATCGTTGTTCCGTCTGATTGAATGTAGCCATTCTTAACAACGGGTTTAATGCCGTTTCCCGGTTTTACCGTATCCATATGACAATTAAACAGAACCGGATCAACACCTGTTTTATTTCCTTTTAAATGACATATCAAATTTCCAGCACCGTGGCCTGTACGCGTTGCTGAGTCATCTTCAAACACCTCGAGCCCGAGAGCCGTAAATTTTCTTTTTAGCACATCAGCAATCGATCGTTCGTTTTTGGTTTCAGAATCAACTTTTACTAATTCTAGAAATGTATTTAATAAGCGTGCCTCATTAACCACTGAAGAACCTCCAGATATTAACTATTTACAGTGAATCATACCATAAATACTGCCTGAAAAATTGTCATTCAGGTGAACACTGTGTTATTTACTTTTGCAAAATGGGAATCGATAACTGTGATTTTGGGTGTGGGCGTATGATAATGGTTGTTTACTTGGTTTATTGGCACATATTCTCACGGCACGTTGCGGAGTGCATTCAAGCCTTTCCTTGGATGGTTGTTCTTGTGCTTTGTTATCGGGCTTTAGCAAGCAGAAACTACGCTCTTTCGTATAACACCTCGGTGTGACTTCGTCACATTCGCTGTTCTACGAGACGCTTCGTTTCTAAGCGCTTGCTATAGCACCTAGTTTGTTATCGGGCCTCCGCAAGCAGTAACTACGCTCTTTCGTATAATACCTCGGTGTGACTTCGTCACATTCGCTATTCTACGAGACGCTTCGTTTCTAAGCGCTTGCTATAGCACCTAGTTTGTTATCGGGCCTCCGCAAGCAGAAACTACGCTCTTTCGTATAATATCTCGGTGTGACTTCGTCACATTCGCTATTCTACGAG
>JAVBKF010000225.1:0-21128 GCA_031554215.1 Caryophanales bacterium | reverse complement strand
TTGGCTATTAAATTACATCAGTTAATAATAAATGACATGGATTTAGCCTTTAAAAGCATAATCAAATCTTGATATGATTACAATATAAAAGGAGCAGTGCTACAACACTACTCCAGTTAGCAACACCGCGTAAAGAGCGGTCGGCTAGCTAAGATAGATACGTCAATGTATAGACCATCTTACCCTAACTAGAGGGATGGTCTATTTATCGTTATTGCGGACGATCAAAATGCATAAAGTCGCAAATGCAACTGCAAACATTAATGATTCATATACGCTCACGGGCATCACCCCCATTCAAGGGCTAGCCTCCCATCTCTTTTCCACTATTGCTAGGAACAGTATACTAGTGCAAGTATTTCATGTCCACATAAATTCGTTTTAATTAACAGGTATAGAAGGTGTCATAAGTAATTGCGATCAATCGTTATTCACGATCCAGAAACAGTGTCGAAAATGTGTCTAGTTTGTTAAATAAAATGAAAACTAGTGTAGAAATCGGTTTTGCAAATCTTCAAAACGATATGGATTTAATGGTTTTATCACTTGAAATAGTGATTTTGGCGAAAATGTAACCAAATTGCGTCTAAATTTCGACAAAATCCATTGCAATTTCTCCCATTTTCTTTTACTATTTATGATAACCTTTATTATTTAAAAAGGAGCATTTCTGTGAAGAAAAGTTGTCCGGATGAATATCCGATTTCACTCTATATCAACCAACAAGAAGTGGCTATATTTCAACTTTCCAATACTGATTTGGAAGATTGGGTGTACGGCTATTTGTATTCTGAGGGATTTATTTCTTCAAAACAAGAAGTCGAAACACTCGATGTTCTGAGCGATAGCCTCGCGATTCGCGTGACGATTGTAGGTGACTTCGAGCAGTTGCTGATGGATAAGAAAAAGCATTATACTTCTGGTTGTGGTAGAGGTGTGACATTTTTTTCGATGACAGATGTGAAGACGTTTAGCCGAATTGAGTCTTCAAATACATATCACCTTAGCTATCTACTCAAGAAGCGAGCGAGTTTTGCTAGTCATTCCCCGATGTATATTGCCTCGGGAGGGATGCATGGCGCTTGCCTCTTATTTCCGGATGGCTGTCTTGTTGTGCGCGAAGATATTGGTCGGCATAATGCAGTTGACAAGGTAATCGGTTATGCGGTTAGAAATGACCTTGTTGCTGGGGGGCTTGTCCTCCTGACGACTGGACGTATTTCTTATGAAATGCTGTCTAAAGCGGCAAAATTCGGGTTTCCCGTTGTGGCGTCGAGAACAGCTGCGACAAAGCAAGCTTTGCAACTCGCAAAGTTTTTAAATATTGAGGTTGTTGGGTATTTGAGAAATAAAGATGCATTGATTTATACGCAGGTTGGTCGTGTTGTCAACGACCTTATTTAAGGTTCGTTGTCAGTAGCATTCTAGCGATTCGTATCAATGCTCGTTTTTTTGGTGTCATTTTAAATAAATGTTGGAGGGGAAGATGACATGGGGAAAAATGTTACTAGACGTCAGTTCTTGAAACTTTCTGGTGCTGCTGGTGTTACACTTGCGGTACTTGAACTTGGATTTGACGATCATTCTGCTAAGGCTGCGTCGATGCAGCTAAAGACAGCAAGCTTGAAACCAACACCAACGATCTGTCCTTATTGCGCAGTTGGGTGCGGGATTCTGGTTTATGCTACTGAACATGACGTGATTTATACTGAGGGAGATCCTGATCATCCAATTAATGAGGGATCGCTTTGTTCAAAGGGAACAACGATTCGTCAGCTATATACAACCGATAAACGAGTGACGAAGCCGCTGTATCGTGCAGCTGGTAGTAGTCAGTGGGAAGAAAAAGAATGGGACTGGATGTACCGCACCATTACTGATCGGGTGAAGGAGACGCGAGATCGCACCTTTATCGCAAATGAAAATGGCGTGCCAGTCAATAAAACGGAGGCGATTGCGAGCTTCGGTGGTGCAGCGCTTGATAATGAAGAAACGTACCTTGTCAGTAAATTACTTCGTGCAGGTCTTGGAATGACCTGGATTGAGCATCAGGCCCGGATATGACACTCTTCAACGGTCGCCGGTCTGGCGCCTTCATTTGGTCGTGGAGCAATGACAAATCATTGGAACGATCTTCAGCATTCGGATTGTATTTTAGTGATGGGTGCAAACCCAGCTGAAAATCATCCAATCTCTTTTAAATGGATTTTAAAAGCGAAAGAAAAAGGCGGGAAGCTACTGTCAGTAGACCCAAGATTTTCTCGGACTTCTGTCCAATCAGATATTTATGCACCGCTTCGCTCGGGAACAGATATTGCCTTCCTTGGCGGGATGATACACTACATTCTTGAAAAGGAACTATACTTCAAGGAATATGTCGCTGCTTACACCAATGCATCGTACCTTGTAACCGATGGGTTTACATTTGATGATGGTTTATTCAGCGGTTACAACGAGGAAAAAAGAAATTACGATAAGAGTCAGTGGGCGTTTGTCACGGATGCAGCAGGAAAGACGATGCAAGATCCGACATTACAAGCACCAAATTCTGTCTTTCAGTTATTGAAGAAGCATTATGCGCGTTATGATCTTGATACCGTTGTGAGAACAACGGGTACACCAAAAGAGCAATTGCTCCAAATTTATGAGGCGTTTGCTGCCACCGGGAAACCGAATAAGGCTGGAACGATTCTCTATGCGATGGGGATTACCCAGCACACAGTCGGTTCGCAAAATGTCCGGATTATGGCGATGGTTCAATTGTTACTCGGGAATATCGGGATTGCTGGCGGCGGTGTTAATGCGCTACGCGGTGAATCCAATGTACAAGGGTCGACTGACTTTGGTCTGCTCTATCACAATACAACTGGTTATATGGAAACACCTGTTGAAACGGATACAACGTGGTCTGGCTTTATGGCGCGGATTACACCGAAAACAGGGTACTTTGCCAATAAGCCAAAGTTCTACACTAGTTTGCAGAAAGCCTATTATGGTGATCGTGCAACGGCTGAGAATGAATGGGGCTATCATTACCTGCCTAAATTGACGCCTGGTAAGGACTATTCGCATATGCGCGTGTTCGAGGACATGGCTGAGGGCGGGATTGAGGGTGCATTCCTTTGGGGCGCAAACCCAGTCGTTGGTGGACCGAATTCGACAAAGGAAAAGGCCGCTTTATCAAAGCTCAAATGGATGGTAGCTGTGGACCTTTGGGAAACGGAGACGGCTTCATTCTGGCAAGAGGATGCTGGCAGCACGCCAGCTGACATTGAGACAGAAGTCTTCCTTTTGCCGGCTTGTAGCTCTTATGAAAAAGAAGGTTCTGTGTCGAATTCGGGCCGCTGGATGCAGTACCGCTGGGAAGCGATTGAACCGAAAGGCGATTCTAAGGCAGACTTAGAGATTGTCCACAACCTAGCCTTGCATTTTAAGGATGCTTATAAAAATAGCACCGCAGAAAGTGCAGCTTCCATCAATGCGTTAGCATGGGATTTTGGCGGGAAAGGACATCCTGATATTGATCTGGTTGCCCGCGAAATTAATGGCTATGATCTGAAAACAGGGCGACTCGTTGAAAAGTTTGCAAGCCTGCTTGATGACGGGACAACAAGTGCTGGAAACTGGATTTACACAGGTTTCTACACTGAATCAGAGGGCAATAAATCGAAGAAACGCGACAACACGAATGAGGGCATGAGTAACTTCCTGAACTGGTCTTATGCATGGCCGGCAAATCGCCGTGTTCTTTATAATCGTGCCTCGTGTGATTTAAACGGTAAACCATGGAATCCTGAGAAAGTAGAGATTGAGTGGGGCGTTGATAAGGATGGCACGATGGCCTGGATTGGCAATGATGTACCAGACTTTACGAAGACGTTAAGCCCGGACACGCCTGATGGTAGTGGAAAGAGACCGTTTATCATGACGACTGGTGGGGTTGGTAATCTATTTGCAGTAATGAATGAGGGACCATTTCCAGAGCATTACGAGCCATATGAGACACCAGCTAAAAATAATTTCTCATCAGTTGCCTTTAATCCAGCTGTACAGATGCCCTCGAAAGCATTTGATCAAAAAGGCGAGTTCAGCAAGTATCCAATTATTGCGACAACTTACCGGGTATCTGAGCACTGGCAGTCTGGTTCAATGACCCGTAATCAAGAATGGCTTTCTGAGCTTGTGAGTAACCTCTACATTGAAATCAGTGAGGAGCTGGCTCATGAGAAGGGCATTTCTCACAAGGATAAGGTCAAAGTATCCTCTGCTCGCGGCGAAATCGAAGCCTATGCACTTGTGACAAAGCGGTTTAAACCAAGAAAGATTAATGGTGAAACAGTTCATCAAATCGGCATGCCATGGCAATTTGGCTTCAAAGGCTTTATCAAGGGCGGAATTGCCAACACATTAACACCGCATATCGGTGATGCAAATACATCCATTCCCGAATTCAAAGCATTCCTATGCGATGTCAGGAAGGTGTAGACTATGGCACAAGAATTAGTGAAATTTGTCGATGTTACAAAATGTGATGGCTGCCGTGCTTGCATGGTTGCTTGTAAGAACTGGAATGACCTGCCTGCGGATATTGAAGGTTTTACGGGTTATGCGTCTCATACGGAGCTCAGTGATGTGACGTGGAATAACATTACCTATAAAGAAATAGAAAATCCATCTCGCAACGAGGGACTTGATTGGCTTTTTGCCCATAAATCATGCCTTCATTGTGTTGATGCAGCCTGTGAAAAAGTGTGCCCAGAAGGTGCACTATCTCATTCGGAGTGGGGCTCAGTTGTTCTTGACGCTGAGAAATGTGTTGCTTGTGGTTACTGCGTGACCAACTGTACTTTTGATGTAATTCGGCTTGGAACGATTAAAGATAAGAACGGTAAAGACAAGAAGGTTTCGCGGAAGTGTACTCTGTGCACGGGTCGCCTTAATAATGGGCTCGATCCGGCTTGTGTGACGGCTTGCCATACAGGTTCACTGACAATCGGCCCCCGGGGGGAAATGCTGGCGATTGCCAAGGAAAGACTGGCTGTTGTTAAAGAGCGATATCCACTTGCGAACATTTACAATCCAGAAGGACTACACGGGACGGCGATGGTATTTTTGCTGGCAAATAAGCCAGCAGTATATGATTTGCCTCTGAATCCATCACTGACGATGTCGCAAGTTGTCTGGAAGGACTATGCACAACCGCTTGGAAAGATGATGCTCGGTGCAACAACGATGGCGGTTGCGAGTGCGATTGTCACGAATAAAATTTTTAACAAAAAAGACGGAGCACACGGAGGGGAAGACCATGAACAAGAATGAGAAAATGGTTCCTCGCTTTGGTTGGGCACCGCGGGTTGCGCACTGGACCTATGTTGTCTGCTTCCTGATGCTTTATATTACCGGGATGCCGATGCTCTATAACTGGGATAAACTGAATTTCATTTATTCACTATTTGGTGGTCCGGAAAATACGCATCTAGTTCACCGTATTTTCGCAGTGATTTTAACTAGTACAATTGTTTTCATGTTGATTGTTGACCGGAAAAGTTTCTTCTATTGGTTAAAGCAATGCGTGACATGGGGGAAACGTGATTGGGAGTTCATCAAGGTATTTCCGAAGGAGTTCTTCGGCCTACATGCGAAGTTTCCGAAACAAGGTTTCCTCAATGGTGGGACGAAGATTAATTCGATTCTACAAATACTTTGCTGTGCTGGGTTTGTGATTTCGGGGTTCATTATTTGGTTCCCGCAGTTCTTTCCAACAAATGTTGTTCAATGGGGCTATCCGGTTCACACAGTAACCATTAGTGTTGCAACAGCAGTCGTTATTGGCCATATTTTCCTAGCTGCGCTTCATCCAAACGCAAAAGGTGGCCTTCATGGCATGATCAAAGGTGATGTTTCTGAAGAATATGCCAAGGTTCATCATGGCGCTTGGTATGATGAGATGGTTGCTACGGGTCAGTATGTCCCGAAGGATCAAAGAGAGAAAGAACAGCAATCTGACGCGAAATAGCTGAGTGGTTTTGCTCATGGCGACAATGGCGCGTTCGTTTACTACTGTCATGCATGGGAGGAAGCCTTCTAGCAGTCTGTCTCCTTTGCTAGTAGAAAAGGCGGACCGGATGCAGGTATGATTGAGTACTAAAAAAAACTGCCTGAAATGGCCCGGAGGTAGCTGGTTTGAACAACATTGACGTCGTATCTGACGAATATACAAAGTTGCAGGAGGCCTTCATTTCACAGCAACAAGCACAAAAGAGCAAGCTGGATGATTTGATGATTACGATGGTGGCACCTAGCCCAGAAACACCACTGATTCATCAAATTACTTACGAGATTGATGAATTTGATTTGCACCTCTGTTTAGTAGAAATGCTAGAGTTACTTGTGCGTGTACAGCCTGATACAGAGACTGATGTTCAGCGCATCATGTCGCTTGTTGATTGCAGGACTGCACTAGAGTGGGTTAAGCAGGCAGCTGCTTTCAATGAAGGGTATTTTGCTGATTTTGCGAAGCAGCATGAAGTCGCTCTGTGGATGCCGCATTTTATTGCCGAAAATACGTTGCGACCGATTCTGCAAGTGGTGTCAGAGAAAATGGCTGATACGCTTACTGGAATAAGCCCAATCGGTGCCTGTCCTTGTTGCGGTGAACCGCCGCGGCTCGCGAGAATTGGCAAGAATGGACGCAAGTTCTTGCACTGTCCGCGTTGTCATACTAAGTGGGATGACAAGAAAATCGGTTGTGCATATTGCGGAAATCAGGATCATAGCACGATTCGTGTTGTGACGATTGATGGGTCAGAAACGCAGCAAATTCATGGCTGCTTGCAGTGCGGGAATTACACGAAAGTGGTCAAGGATTCGAGATTGACGAATATTGATCCAGCGTTACTCGATTTGAAAACATTGCAATTAGATTATATTGTGCAGATTGAGCAGCCGTTTTTGCTGACTGATGCTGTTGATTTGACGTAACAAGAATCAATCTACCCATCCATGTTGACAGAGCCTATGCGGTTATTGGTTGATATTGCTTGGTTAATTGATGAGCGTCACTCGTATGTCTTTACTGATGTGTAGTGGACAGTTTCAAGTGATGCTGGAAAGTAGAGAAAAAGGTGAATGCCAATGGATTTTTTTCATGTTAAAACGCTCTTAGAAACGAGTCAGCTAATCACTACTAATGTTTCTCCCTTAGAGCGTTTTCAGCATGTCTCATTACAGGAGGCACTTGGAAGAGTGGCTAGTTGTGATATTGTTGCACAGGAGCCGGTTCCGGCATTTGCAAGGTCTTCGGTGGATGGTTATGCGGTTAAGGCTGCTGATACATTTGGTGTTAGCGAGAGTATGCCTGGTTTTCTCTCGATTACTGGCGAGGTGAATATGGGAGAAGCATGCCTTTTGCCGCTTGCTACGGGGGATGCTGTTTATGTGCCAACTGGCGGCATGTTACCCAAGGATGCAGATGCGATGGTGATGATTGAACATGTTGAAAAGAATCAGGACCTTCTTTGTGTTTATCGGCAAGTGGCTCCTGGCGAGAATGTGATAAGTGTTGGTGAAGATTATCGCGAGGGAAGTTTGCTGATTTCAAAAGGAACAAGCTTGCGCGCACAGGAACTAGGTGCTTTGGCAGCGAATGGCGTGACGGATGTTCAGGTGTACGCAATGCCGGTGATTACTTATTTTTCCACTGGTGATGAGATTGTTGATTTTGGTGCTGAAACGTTGCCACTCGGAAAAGTCCGCTCAATCAATAATCTGACAGTGGCGACTGTGCTTCGGGGATTTGGCTGTGAAGTGCGTGATGGCGGTATACTGCCTGATAACCAGCAAGCGCTTGAAGAGGCTTGCCGGTACGCGGTCGCTGCGTCTGATTGTTTGGTGATTTCTGGCGGCAGTTCTGTTGGTGAGAAAGACTATGCGGCAGAAATGATCAATGATTTAGGGGCACCTGGTGTCTATGTTCATGGGATTGCGATGAAGCCGGGGAAACCGACGATTCTTGCGAATGCTGCCGGGAAACCAGTGATTGGTTTACCTGGACATCCAGCAGCCGCCCTGATTGTCCTACATGTTGTTGCTAGGCAAGTGATTGATCGTTTGCTTGGTCTGGGGGCACGGACTAGAACGAGTACCTACGCAAAATCAGCCTGCCGCGTTGCATCAGCCGTTGGTCGTACTGATTTTATCCGGGTTCGGTTAGTGCATGGTCCGGATGGCTACATCGCAGAACCTGTGCACGGGAAGTCTGGCCTGATTTCGACGCTTGTCGATTGTGATGGGTTGCTGTTGATCAGGGAAGCATTGGAAGGCATTGATCAGGGCGATATCGCTGAGGTGCTATTCATTTAGCCCCGTGCTATTCGCCGACTGGTAAAAAAGTTTCATGAATACCCGCTTTAGGCAGTGAGGTGAACGGGAATGACAGGTAGAAACAAACGAAACGTCTATTTAGAAGATAAACCACGGCTTGTTGCACAGGCAGAATTGCTAGAGGCATTTCAATTTGAGCGAACGGCCGAAACGATTGATGTTGCAAACGCACTTGGGCGTGTTTCATTCAAACCGGTGTTTGCGAAGCGGTCTATGCCACATTTTCATGCCTCGGCGATGGATGGCATCGCCGTTGTTGCAGAGGAAACCTATGCAGCGCATGAAAGAAATCCGCTGATGATCGCGACAGACAGCTTTGTCTATGTGGATACAGGAAACCCGGTCCCTTCACCATTTAACGCTGTCATTATGATTGAGCATGTGCAGGAACTGGCGGCGGGTGAGGTCGAGATTATTAGCCCAGCAACACCTTGGCAGCATATCAGACCAATTGGCGAGGATATAACGGCAGAGGAAATGCTCTTTACCGAAGGGCATACGTTTCGGCCTGTTGATTTAGGCGCGATGCTTGCTAGTGGCCTGACAAGCGTCACTGTTGTTAAAAAACCACTCGTAACGATTATTCCAACAGGACATGAACTCGTTTCAGCAGAGGAAGCGGCGACGAAAGGGAAACTGATTGAATTTAACGGCACCGTTTTTGCGAACTATGTCAGTGAGTGGGGCGGGGATGCCAAACTATTTTCAGTTGTCACAGATGATCAGGAAAAAATTAAACAGGCGATTTTAGCGGCTGTGAAGCTGTCTGATATTGTCATCGTTAATGCAGGTTCATCTGCTGGTAGACGAGATTATACGCAGGAAGTTCTCGCAGGCATTGGTGAAGTATTGACACATGGTGTGGCCTGCCGGCCAGGTAAACCTGTGATCATCGGGAAAGTACAAGGGAAAATAGTCATTGGGATTCCTGGCTACCCAGTCTCTGCTTATTTGTCATTAGAATGGTTTCTTCGTCCACTGATTTGTCGTTACTTGGGCATTCATGAGCCGGTACGAGATAAACTGGATGTTAAGCTCGGCAGGCGTGTGGTTTCTACGCTTGGCGCTGAGGATTTCATCAGAATGACTGTAGCGAAAGTCAGTGGTGAATGTGTCGCTGTCCCATTGCCGCGAGCTGCCGGAATTACGATGAGTTTAGTGCGTGCTGATGCACTGTTGATTATTCCGCCATCAATCGCCGGCTATGAGACGGGTGAGGTTGTCTCTGTAGAACTACTCAAACCGGTAAGCGAATTGGCGAGTACCCTGTTTTTCAGTGGTAGTCATGATATGACGCTTGACCTGATTGCTTCCAAGTGGAAGCAGCACGGCGGGCGGGCGATTTCAGCACATACAGGTAGCATGGCGGGCATTCTTGCAGTGCAAAAAGGCGAAGCGCATGTGGCAGGCATTCATCTGCTAGACCCTGATACGAACGAATATAACCGTTCTTATGTTACACGTTTTGCAGGCGGGAAAGCGCTTGTGTTGCAGCCGTTTTTGCGCAGGAAACAGGGCTGGATTGTCGCAAAGGGAAATCCGTTACAGATTCAAACTGTGCGTGATTTACTGGGATCTGATGTCCAGTTTGTCAATCGGCAAAAAGGTGCTGGTACGCGGATTCTATTGGACCACATGTTGAGGGATGAAGCGATTGATAGCGGCACAATCAATGGCTTTCACCGGGAATTTTTCTCACACCTAAGCGTTGCTGCTGAAGTGGAGGCGAACCGAAATACGGTTGGGCTTGGGATCTATGCTGCGGCACGGATTCTTGGCGTAGACTTTATTCCTGTGGCAGATGAATCATATGATTTACTGATGACGCGCGAATTTTTTGATAGTGAAGTAGGGCAAACGTTATTGCAACTACTGCGCTCTGAGCAATTGAAACAGGAAATCGAACGTTTAGGTGGTTACGAAGTGGTCTCGGGCCAAGCAGCCAGTTACATTTAAACTACTACAGATTTGAAAAAAACAGTGAGAGAAAAAGGAGATTTAATGATGCATAAACATAAAAAATGGTTATCGTTGTTACTAACATTATCCGTTTTCATGTTGATGCTAACAGGATGTGGTAGTGAACCAGCGGAAAAGAAAGAAGCAGCGCCTAAAAAAGAAAAACCACAGGAAATGATTTTAGCAACAACGACAAGTACACAGGACAGCGGGCTACTTGATGCGTTACTTCCAGTATTTGAGGAAGAGAATAACGTGGAGGTGAAAACAGTTGCAGTAGGCACTGGAGAGGCGTTAGAACTTGGCGAAAGAGGCGAAGCGGATGCACTACTCGTACACGCACCAAAGTCTGAGCAACCACTTGTTGATAGCGGTGATGTCACGAACTACAAGCGCGTCATGTACAACGACTACATAATAGTTGGACCAAAAGCTGATCCAGCAGGTATCAAAGGAATGCCAATTAACGAGGCATTCAAGAAGATTACCGCTGAAAATGCTGGTTTTGTTTCAAGAGGAGACGACTCTGGTACTCATAAGAAAGAGAAAGATGTTTGGGCAGAAACTGGTGCCCAACCAGCAGCAAACCCGAATTACATTTCATCGGGACAAGGTATGGGGGCAACACTCCAGATTGCGACAGAAAAGGGCTATTACACATTGACAGATAGAGCAACCTACCTAGCACAAGAAAAGAATATGCCTGACTTCGAGATTATAGTCGAAGGTGACCCTGGACTTCAAAATGTTTACCATGTGATGCAAGTGAACCCAGAAAAACACCCTGATGTGAATGCAGAACCAGCAGAAGCTTTTGTTGCGTTTATGGTTTCTGATGAGGCACAGAAGATGATTACTGAGTTTGGCGTGGAGGAATACGGTGAGCCGCTTTTCTATAGTTACTTGGATGATGAGGACAGTGAGTAGTAACCGAGATAAGTCGATGCAAGTTGTTAGTGATTTTAGCATGCAATATTTTGACTAGTGCCTATATTAGGCGCGGTTGGGATATTATATTTTTTTCTTGTAATAGGCGGGCGGTTGTGATGCTAGTGCTTGGTGGATGGACGTATGAGGATGCCAGATCCCGAATCTGCTAAAGACTTTATTTTACGTGCGTTATTAACGTGATATAAGATATAAGGGGTTTTATTAGTTTGGTTAACTCAGATAGGGATTACAGTACTTTTTCAAACAACTAAACAGAATTGGCGTTAGCATATTCTTTTTTCCTAGCCATAGGTGAATTAGATGAAAAAGCAACTGTCAACCAATAGTTGACAGTTCAAAACGAAAGCGGTACTGGAGATTTCAGAAAGATTGCTTTCTATAACTTGTATAGGGGGGGATACAAATAAAATGTTGCAAGCAGGACACCAGATACATGATGCCTGTAGAGAAAGTATCAAAATGGTAAATTTTTTGATTCATATGTGAAACAGCTTATCAATAATAATGATTGAAATAGTAGGGACTAATTGAGAATGAATCTGACATACCCAATGTATTATTGAGGATTTGACATATTCATTATCGTGTGTAAGAATTACTAAGAAGAGAAAACAATATAAAACGCTTTCTGCATTATATTGATCCTCTTCGTTCATCCAATTTAAAAGTTTTGGGTTTATTTCGCTTCAGACCCTAAGTTCTCAAAACGGCAATTTTGAGAACTTTTTTTGATTGTATAAAAAAAGCTCCTCATAGAATCCGTGGGTTCTTGATGATACCGTTTGGGCATTTGAAAAAGTATACGGCAAAGGTAGCCAGTAACAAAAAAGAACTAGACACACCTATACGTAGAATGTATAATGAGCACAGATAACAGTGCTAAGAACGGTCAGCCAGCCCTCGAAAGGGGGTGGTGTTATGTCAGTTTATGAAAGCCTAATGTTTGCAGTAGTTTTTGCAACTTTGATACTTTTAATAATTCGACATAACGATAAAAAATAGACCGTTCCTCGTAGAACAGGGTCTATTTTTTATGACTTATTCTGCTAGCTGACCGCTCTTATGCGGGCTGTTGTTAGGGAGCATTGTTAACGCAGTGCTCCTGTTTATATTGTAATCATAACATTTTTGATTTATTCGTGCAAATTGTTTTTATATGGTCTGTTTATATTGATAATGAATTATTACATACACTATAATGATCGGTACAAAATAATAATTTTCAGAGGGGGATTTTGTGGAAATGAAATTTACAATGCTGGAGAATGGATTTGATTTTGTTCTGTCAGCTGTAGAACATCTTTTGGAAGTGGAAAATGATGATAAATTAAGTGCTGTTGAAAAGCAAAAACTTATGAAATATTCAATACTTCACCTTTCCTCAGGCATAGAGCTCGTTTTCAAGTATCGTCTATTACAAGAAAACTGGACATTTATTTTTTCTGATATGAATAGCGCAGAAAAGAAAAATTTAGAAAAAGGAGATTTTAAAAGTGTTGACAGTAAGACTTTGATAAGAAGATTGGATAACTTCTGTGATATTTACTTTAGTGATAAGGATAAGAGATACCTAGAAAAATTACGCCAAAGAAGAAATAAAATTGAACATTATGAGGTAGCTGATGAAAATTTATATGCTGTCGAAAGTGTTGTAAATAAATGTCTTTCCATTTTTGTATGCTTTATTACTGACCATCTACAAAGAAACAAATTTCTAGATGAGGAGCAAATACTGTTTGAAAGTATTAAGTATAGTATTGCAAAACTAGTAGAGCATTATGATGACATAATTAAATTAGTTACAAATGAAATAGAGAGTAAAGGGATAGGGGAATATGTTATTCCTTGTCCAGAGTGTGAAGAACCATTTTTACAATGCGAGAACGCAATAGTACATTGCCACTTCTGTGATTATACTGAGGACAGTAGTAGTGCCGCATTGAATTATTTAGGTGGATACCGTGCAATTGCACAAGGTGGTGAACCAGCACAAGAATGTCCTGAGTGCGGACAAGATAATTTTGTATTCAATGAGGAGTTGCGTAAATATGTTTGTTTTTCTTGCGGTATTAGTTACGATGCTGTAGAAATTGACTCTTGTCAGAATTGTGGCAATCTTGTTCGGGCCACAGTTTATGAAAAAGATGAAGAGGAAAACAATCCAGTATTTTGTGACAATTGTTTAGACAATATACCGAATAGAGATTAGCAATTGTCGAATTAAATTTTGCCCCCTAGTTGCCCCCTAACATTATGAATTAATAATCAAATCCCGTGCCGTAAAAGCACTTCTAAACCTCAGTTCAAATCCTGTCGGGTGCGTATAAAAGGCTGTCGTGAAATTATTTGCGATAACAAAATCCACGAAAACCAATACAATTCGCAAAAATAGTTACTCCAAAAACAGCGTAAAACTGTTGTTTCTGTAACTTTAAGTATCTATTTTCGCCGTTATCAGGTCGAAATGGTGGTCAGTATTGGATAATGCAGTGTTTATCAGGGGTTTAAAGGTTTTAACCCCCCTGAATACGGCTTTATCCGAAATATTTTGAACTTGTTTGGCAAAATCAATTAAAAAGATGGAGCAATCAGTTAGAGCACGGGGGAAGTTATGGTTAAAGATAAAAATAGCTTAACGCCAAATGAGTACAATGCATTATTGTTAATTCACACGGAAAATATTGATTCTACTAGCTTTGCAACAGAAATTCAGTTTCATGCTGATACTGCACTTGCACCAGTACGAGAGCATGCTATTGTGGCAGATATGTTTGTTGGTGAATCAACAAATGCAGGGAAAAATATCCCTTCTTATCATCTTAAAGAGGATGGGTACAAATCGAATGAGGGAGAATATTATCTTGAGCAAGAGGAAGCTCATAAAGGTTAGCTTTATTATAGAATTTATCCTTGATTGCCCTTGAAATTGAAATTCCAGATGCAGTTTCATGTTGATTGTGCTAGATATTATAAAGAATAAGTGAGAAACCACAAAAAGTGGGGTGGTAGTGGATTGGGTAAGGAACATTCCAGATTTAATAAAAATTTAATTTTCTTTATTTTAATCGTTTTCATGAGTATCCTAACTATAATTTGTACAGCTTTCTATCCAGAAATCTTTTTTTATAGTAATGGATTAAAGATGCTCCGTCAGATTTAGAATATAGTATCCCTTTATTTATAGTCATGTTGATACTCAGTTTGTTTATCGGAAGAACAATTACAGAAAGAATTCTTTACATTATTTTTGGTATAGCTATTTATTTTGCTACAGTCATTATTAGCGTAATATTGCTTGTATCATATGTTAATTATTTTACTAAGGGTGAAATAATGTAAAATGAAAAACGGAAGCATTTGAATAAAGAAATTGATGGAATGATGGAGTTAAACTTGAGGATTAGCACAGCTTTTCAAAATAGTGTTCAAATGTTCCTTAAATGTAGCAGTGTCCGAAATTTGTTCAAAAAGTTTTAAAGTGCTCTGAGATCATTTAGCAAGTTAAGTGTCATAAGTTTTGTATTGATGTAGTTTTTACAGTTGTATGAACGATAATTTAGGAGCGTTATTAAAAAGTTTGATAATAGAAAGGAATCTCCGAGATGAAACAGCTTAATTCGTTACTCGTCATAATCATTTTAATAGGTACAGTGCTGACAGGCTGCGGTCAAACTAGTGATGATACCAGCACACCAAAAGAAAAGCCAGCCGAACTACTCCTAGCAACAACGACAACAACGCGCGACACAGGGTTACTAGACGAACTCATTCCCGTATTTGAAGAGGAATACAATGTGAAAACGAAACTGATCGTGGCCGGAACCGGAGAAGCCTTAACAATGGCAGAAAACGGCGAAGCAGACGCCTTACTCGTTCACTCACCATCCTCAGAAAAGCCGCTAGTGGACAATGGTGACGTGATCAACTACAAGCAAGTCATGTACAATGATTTTGTCCTTGTCGGTCCGAAAGACGACCCAGCAGGTGTACAAGGAATGGACATTGTTTCTGCATTCACCCAAATTGAAGCAGAAAATGCCGCCTTTGTTTCGCGCGGGGATGATTCGGGTACGCATAAAAAGGAGTTAGAACTTTGGAAAGCTGCAGCAATTGATCCGCTAGACAATTCAGGTTACATCGAAACAGGCCAAGGCCAAGGACAAACATTGCAAGTAGCAAATGAGAAACAAGCGTACTGCTTGGTAGACCGCGGTACATTCTTAGCCTATGAAAAGAATATAGATGACTATGCTATCCTCGTAGAAGGCGAGGAAATATTACGTAACATCTATCATGTAATGCAAGTTAGTCCTGACAAAAACGACCAAATTAACGCAGAAACTGCCGCAGATTTTGTTGAATTCATGGTGTCTGATCAAGCACAAACAATCATCAAAGATTTCGGTGTAGCAGAATATGGTGAACCACTATTTCACCCTTATTTAGACGGGGCAGCCGCTGAGTAGCGCAGGCAAGTGCAACATCTTTCTGGGGCAAGCACGAAACCAGCAATTGGAAAACCTTTGGACCGCCATACTCAGCAGTGGTTTTAGCAACCACCACCTTGCCGAATAAGCATTTCCAAACCTAAATCCCCCTAATCATGACAAGAATATTTTCCATTCGTCAAAATGATGCCAATGACCGAATTCATGCTATAATTAAGAGGTCAAAATAGAAAGAGGTCATAGAGTGAGCACATTTACAATGTTTAAATTACCAGCCCATATTGAAGAGGCTGTTAATACAATTGGATTCAAAAGCCCAACGATCATTCAGGAGCGGGTGATTCCATCTGTATTTAGTGGAAAGAGTATCATTGGTCAATCACAAACAGGTACAGGAAAGACACATGCTTTTCTACTGCCAATCATGGCGAAACTGGATGCTGCGTCACCAAAAGTACAAGCAGTTGTTACCGCACCAACAAGAGAGCTAGCGAAACAAATTTTCGATGCAGCTGAAGCGCTCAATCGTTTATTTCCGGATGAGAAAAGACTCGAAATCCGTTCCTACATTGGAGGAACAGACAAGCAGCGTTCGATTGATAAATTGAAACAACAACCGCAACTAGTCATTGGTACACCAGGGCGTATCTACGATTTAGTCGATGCACAGGCACTGAACGTCTACACAGCGACAACGCTCGTCATTGATGAAGCGGATCTCATGATTGACCTAGGTTTCATGGAAGACGTCGACAAAATCGCTACGCGGATGGCCAAAGAACTACAAATGCTTGTTTTCTCAGCAACAATTCCTGAGAAACTGCAACCATTTTTGAAAAAATACATGCAAAACCCTAAGCATATTGAAGTCGATCCTTTGCAAACATCAGCCAAGCAAATTGCTCATATGCTCGTGCCAGTGAAGCACAGAGAAAAGGCTGTTTTAATCAAAAATATCCTGCACAGTGTCAATCCTTATCTAGCATTAATTTTTGTTAATTCAAAGAAAAGTGCTGATGAACTGCATGGTGCGTTACTATCGCAAGGGCTGAAAGTAGGCCTGATGCATGGTGATCTTCATGCACGTGAGCGAAAACGTGTCATGAAGGACATTAATGAGTTAAAATATCAGTATGTCGTTGCATCTGATCTTGCTGCACGCGGGATTGATATTGATGGCGTTAGCCATGTCATTAATGCCGAGATTCCCAAAGACCTATCCTTCTACATTCACCGTTCAGGTCGTACTGGGCGTGCAAATATGTCTGGTATTGCAATTGCCCTTTATGAGGAGCATGAAGAAGAGTCGATTGCGAAGCTCGAGAAAATGGGTATCCAGTTTAGCAATAAAGATCTCATCAAAGGCGAACTAGTTGACATTAAAGACCGTGATCGCCGCAAAAAAAGGGACATGCCAAAGCGTGCAGTCCAAACGAATGTCTCGAAATCAAAAATAGTGAAACCAGGTTATAAGAAGAAACATGCGCTTGAAGTCAGAAAAGCGAAAGAGAAAGAGTCGCGCACACATAAGCGTCAAGAAATTCGTGCAGGTAAACTAGCCACAAAATCAAAGCATAAAACAAAGTAGTCACAAGGAGGTACCTATGATTAAGTTAGGCTCACATGTTGGAATGAGTGGAAAGAAAATGTTTCAGGGTTCCGTTGAAGAAGCGATTTCCTACGGCGCCAACACGTTTATGATTTACACGGGTGCACCGCAGAATACGCGCCGAAAAGCACTCAGCGAGCTAAATATTGAAGCAGGTCAAGCACTCATGAAAGAACATGGAATTACCGAGTTTATTGTTCATGCACCCTATATCATTAACATTGGCAATGCTGTCAATCCGGCGACATTTAACCTCGGTGTCGAATTTCTCACAAAAGAAATCGAAAGAACGGATGCTCTCGGGGCAAAACAAATCGTTCTTCATCCTGGTGCGCACGTTAAAGAGGGAACTGACATCGGCATTGCGAAGATTATCGAAGGGCTAAACGAAGTATTACTAGCTGATCAAACAGTGCAAATTGCACTCGAAACAATGGCCGGCAAAGGCTCAGAATGCGGAAGAAGTTTCGAGGAAATTGCCCGCATCATTGAAGGTGTCTCGCAAAACGAAAAGCTGTCTGTCTGCTTTGATACATGCCATACACATGATGCTGGTTACAATATCAAAGAAGATTTCGATGAGGTTCTTAATCAATTTGACAAAATTGTCGGTGTTGACCGCATTAAAGTGATTCACGTCAATGACAGTAAGAACCCACAAGGCGCAGCAAAAGATCGCCATGAAAATATAGGCCACGGCTATATTGGCTTTCAGGCACTGCACCATGTCGTTCATCATCCGCAATTAACAACGGTACCAAAGATTCTTGAAACACCTTATCTTGGCGAGGATAAGTCAATAGCGCCATACAAACAAGAAATTGAGATGCTACGCAGTGGTCGGTTTGTCGAAAGTATCTAAATCGGCTTTTGACAATGATTAAAATCGTCACTGTCCTTTACCTGACTGGTTTCTTCAATTAGTGAAGGTTATTTTAGGCACTGTGCTCACGCCACTACAATCATGGGGCGAGTGTAGTGTTTTTTTTGCTAGCGGACGAATTGTTGGAATAAATATTCAACTTGTGATACAACTGCGGGAGAGACGATCTGTGTCAATTCCTGTAACAACTGTTGGCGTTCAAAATCATTAAAGACATTGATATGGGAAGCCTGTAATTTCTGCGATACAAGTGCAGCTTCATGATCGCTAATGGTAATGCCATATTGCCTGCCAATATCCTTCAACTGAGCAGGTGATAATTGCCTCAGTTTGTGATTGACCATGTCCTGAAAAAAGCTCATCCAATTCACTCCAATATTTGTTGATTTACAATATCTATGAATCACTATATAATTGAATGCGTAAATCGTAATGATTCTGATTAAGAATGAGGTTAAAATGGAACAGCCTGTATTGCAAGTAAACAATCTACATTATCAATATGAAAAAGGCCTTGTCCTTGAGAACATAAACTTTCATCTGCAGGCCGGTGATTTTTTAGGCATTGTCGGTGAAAATGGTTCAGGGAAGTCAACCTTGTTGAAATTAATTCTACAATTATTGCCGCTACAGACTGGTGAGATACATTTATTTGATCAAAAGCTGTCTCATTTTTCAGATTGGCAGAAAGTTGGGTTTGTTTCGCAAAAAGCCAATTCCTTTAATTCAGGGTTCCCGGCAACAGTGGAGGAAGTCGTTTGTTGCGGGCTTGTGAAGAAGAAGTTCAAATTGTTTTCTGGAAAGGAAAGAAAAGAAAAATGTGCTGAAGCATTACGACTAGTCGATATGGCAGCGTTTGCCGAGAAAAATATTGGTGAATTGTCTGGTGGGCAACAGCAGCGGGTTTTCATCGCTCGTGCCTTGATCAATCAGCCAACGATTTTATTCCTCGATGAACCAACTGTTGGGGTTGATGAGGCGCGTGTACATGATTTCTACGAATTATTGAAAAAGCTGAATGTCGAAAAACAGATTACCATCGTGTTGGTTACGCATGACATGGAGCTAATTAGCGCCTATGCAAACCGGATGCTTGTCCTAGCAAGAACGGTCAATTTCTTTGGTAGTGCGAGCGGATACTCAGAAATAAAAAGCAGACGTTTACATGACATTTTTGGCTGCATAGAGGAGAAGGTCTAATGATAGCTGATTTGCTGAATTATGAATTTCTACAAAATGCTTTTCTATCAGGAATGATGATTGGGGTCATCGCACCACTCCTAGGTGTATTTATCGTTGTCCGTAGACTATCACTCATCGCAGAGGCACTCAGCCATGTCACACTATCAGGTATCGCCTTTAGTCTCTATCTGAGCAAGAATTTTGGTGTCCTTGTCGATTTGAATCCATTGTATATGGGGATGGGGTTTTCGGTCGGCGGCGCATTGTTGATTGAAAGGCTTCGCTCGGTCTATAAACATTATCAAGAGCTGGCGATTCCAATTATTTTGTCTGCAGGGATCGGGCTTGGTGTCGTATTCATCTCGCTAGCCGATGGGTTTACCACTGATTTATTTAACTATTTGTTTGGCAGTGTTAGTGCTGTTAGTCATGATGATGTCATCCTAGTTGCAGTTATTAGTATTGCTGTTCTGGTATGTATCTCCATTTTCTATGATCAATTATTGGCTTTGTCATTTGATGAAGATCACGCGAAGACAGCAGGGATACAGGTGAAAATCGTTCACTTCGTTTTCATTGTGCTGGTGGCTTTAACAATTGCAGCTTCGATGCAGATTGTTGGCGTTTTGATGGTGTCGTCACTGATGACACTCCCTGTTGCGGCTGCCATGAAAGTCGCGAAAAGTTTCAAGCAAACGATTACACTGTCAATCATCTACGCTGAAATTTCAGTGGTAGGTGGCCTGATTGCTTCTTATTATTTTGATATAGCTTCAGGTGGTACGATTGTCCTCCTCGCGGTGCTGATTCTGTTGCTCAATATCTTATACAAAAGAGTCCGGGTGAGTCTTTTATGGAGGGGAGAACACGCCAAATGATCCTAACAGAAGCGATTGAGATTTTAAAAGTTAATGGCTATAAATACACGGATAAGCGTGGTGAGCTGTTGCGTTTGTTTGCTGATAGCGATAAGTACATGACAGCGAGGGACATCCAGCAAGAGATTCAGATGGCGTATCCTTCACTGAGTACTGATACGATTTACCGGAATTTATCGGTTTTTGCAGCACTTGGTATTCTTGAATATACCGAGCTGGGTGGAGAGAAGCGCTTTCGCTTTGCTTGTGATGTAAATCATCATCACCATCATTTTATTTGTACAGAATGCGGTGTTAGTAAAGATATTTCTCTTTGTCCAATGAAAGAGGTTTCGGGCGGCTTGTCTGGCTATCAGATATCTGGACATAAGTTTGAGATTTACGGAAAGTGTCCCGATTGTGTTACGGGTAGCGATTGTACTGTCGAAGGATATTAATTTTAAGTACCTCATTCAACTTAAAACAGTGGATAAAGGTGTTTTAACCTTAGGCTAACCAAAGAATAGAAAAGAAAACGTGCAGCTTTGCTCCTTTACACCGACCGGAGAAGTGCACGTTTTTTATGAATGCTGTAATCTACATGGTTTACCTAGCGTATTACGGATTTGCCATGTTATTTTGATTTTGCTATTAACCAATGGTCAACCCACATCTTCGCTTCTTTCCAATGATTTACACGAATAACAGATTCGGGAATCGGCTTCCGGTTATAGGGACAGTCGAATAAGATGACTGGAATGTCACACTGCTCAGCGATTTCTACCGCGTTATCATGTTTATCCTCAAAAAATAAATCAACTTGATATTTTTTCGCAGTTGCTATTTTGTCATGTGAT
>JAVBKF010000031.1:0-2764 GCA_031554215.1 Caryophanales bacterium | reverse complement strand
CAAATATATTATCTTTAAACTTGTCTAAAAGCATACCATTTGTGCATATAAATTTCCTAACATTAAATTTATCAAGATACTTTAAAACTTCAGTAAATTTAGGGTAAATAGTAGGCTCTCCCCATCCAATAAGGGTGACTTCTTCAACGTAGTTGAGTATGCTTTCAAATTTTTCAAGCATCGAAAAATCAAATACTGTAGGTTTAAATTCTGCGTGATTCCGCCCACACATTATACAGCTGATATTGCAGGCATTTGTTAGCTCTAAAACAATGCGCCTTGGGTAGCTTTCGAGAGCGTATTTATTTTGGAATATTTCAGATTTATTAATTTCACTATTTCTCGCCTGTGTTTTGGTTAAATTTTCAGAATTAAATAAGTCAACAGTTTTGGCGCGTATAATCATGGCTCACCTCATATATTTATAGATGTAGTAACGGTAAATATATTATACATGATTTGAGGCAATTTGTATATTGCATATATTCGTTTACTGCTTTATAATAATATTATATAATTCAGAAGAAGACGATCTAGGTCGCTTGAAGCTGTGTCTTGTTTAACATATTTTAAGAAGTCCGCCGCCTCTAGTCGGTGGGTGAGACTTAGTCCACCATAGCGTTTAAAAGAGGAAAAATAATGAGAATTTTTATAACCGGAGCAACGGGATTTATAGGAAAACATGTAGTTGATAGACTAAAACCTAATAATGAATTATTATTGCTTACAAGGCGAACGGTTGAAGGTGAAAATTGTGTTATTGGTAATCTGTCTGACATTGATATGTTAAAGGATACGATAAAACAATTTCAACCAGAGGCGATTATACATATAGCTTGGGAAGGTATTCCTGACTATGCCTATGATATGAGCAAAAATAACCTTGTATATGGCTTAAATATACTAGACCTTTGCAAATATGTGGGTTGCAAAACAATACTATTTACCGGAAGTTGTTGGGAATATGAACAACCATGCGGTGAAATACGTGAAGATCACGAATTATCATATGCAAATGCTTTTAAAGTTTGCAAGAATTCATTAAATCAATTAGCTACAGTTTTTTGTGCTGAAAACAATATAAAAATGTATTGGACAAGGTTTTTTTACGTATATGGACCGGGACAAAAATTGAATTCTTTAATTCCTAGCATAATCTTATCTCTTAAAAAAGGTGAAACGCCAAACCTTCTATCACCTCTTAATAAAAACGATTTTGTTTATGTTAAATTTGTTGCCAAGAGCATTGAATTTATACTCAAAAACAAACCTGAAAACATTATATTTAATATTGGATCAGGCGAATCGACGGCTATTGTTGATATTTTGCGCATTGTGACAAAACAGTTGTCTGTAGACATTGATTTTGATAAATACAAGGCTAACGAAGGTCAGCCTATTGACTTTTATGCATCCTTAGAAAACTTGGATAAATTAGGAATTGAATGCGAATATTCGCTTGCTGACGGCATAAAAGAAACCATAGAATATTTAAATTACTAGTGACTGTTGAAAATAAGGAGAGCTTCAATGAATGAAAAATATAAGGTTTCGCCACCTCAGGATAAAAAAAGGCGAAAGGAAATTGCTGAATTTATTCCTTTAGATACCCCTCTATCTATGCAATTGGAGCTTGCTAGTGCATGTAATTTTAGATGTGTTTATTGTTTGCATGGAGATAAAAGCCTTAGAGACCGAAACTTTACACCCGGCATAATGGATATGGATACATTAGTAACAGCAGTAAATCAAATAAAAAAATTCCGGAATAAACTAGAATTTATTTCCCTTCAATCAAGAGGAGAATCATTTCTAAATAAAAATATTATAGAGATGATTAAATATATAAAGACGCAGAGTATTGCGAAAGAAATTGCGATAAATACAAATGCGACATTATTAAATCCTGAAATGAACAAGCAATTGGTTCAGTCTGGGCTTGATACCATAAGAATATCTATACAAGGAGTTAATAAGGAGCAATATTTATCCATAACTGGAATAGACTCAGATTTTAATGCTCTTGTTAGAAATATAAAAAACCTTTATGACCTAGAGCGAGACTTGCATATATATATTAAGATAATAAATATTTCTATGACTGAAGAAGATAAAAAAAGCTTTTTGGATATTTTTACACCTATATCAGATTCTATTTATATAGAAAACCCTCTTCCGTTTTGGGTATGTTCTGAACTGGATATAGACTTTGCAGATGCAAGATATGGATATACGCCAAAGAGAGTCAATGTCTGTCCTAGGCTTTTTTTCGCTATGGTAGTTCATTATAATGGAACGGTAATGGCTTGCGGTAGCGACTGGGAAGAAACATATCCTCTTGGAAATATAAAAGAAACTACACTTTTGGATATTTGGAACAGCGAACAATTTAATGATTTACGCATAAATAACTTAAATGGCAATTGTAGAAAAAGAGCATTGTGTGCTGGATGTCCAGTGATTAATAACTGCGAAATGGATGATATTGATGGTCATGCAGAAGAAATTTTGAAAAAGCTTGAGGCAGAAAGGAAAACAAGTAATGGAGCGTAAAGTTGTAGTAGTGGTCTCCGGAAATGGAACAATAGGCTTAAAAATAGTAAGAAAACTATCTGAAAGCTATCAAGTTATAGTTACATATCATAATAATAACACAGCATTAAATCAGATAATATTAGAAAATCCTGAGCTTGATATTGAATGTGTAAAATTAAATATCAAATGTTCAGATGATATTAAAAATTTGGCTGCGAATATCAAAAAT
>JAVBKF010000147.1:0-2767 GCA_031554215.1 Caryophanales bacterium | reverse complement strand
TCTCTGCCTTTCTTTTTTGTACTTTGTCAAAATTGCTACAAACGTATTTAATTCCACATGATACGCCAGTAGTAATAACTACTTTTACAATTAATTTTGATAAATCTTTCGCTATTTCTTTCATTTTTCATTCCTCCATATAATTTAGTTTCTATTATAGGATATGTTTTATGTGCGAAAAAAAGAAAGCCTAAGCTTCCTTCTTGTTCTCTTTATCTTCTTTGATTACTTTAACTGTAACATGTTCCGCTTTAATTGTTATCTTAATATTGCTATCGGGTACATCTATGGTTGTCTCTATATTTCGAGCTTCCCCTAATATACCTCCTTTTAATAAGTATGATACTAATACATCGGTGAGTTTGTTCATTTAAATTCTCCTCTCAGATTTTAATAAGTTCTTCATTATAGGCTGTGTAAATCGTGCGACAACGAAAAAAGAGGATGCTATGTTTTAAACGCGATCATCAATATTGTAGGTTATTCAACAGCATTTTTAAGTCCTTTTAAGATTTCTTCAATTCCATCAGAACTTATTTTTAAGCCCGATATTCTAACCGCATCTGCTACATTTCCCAAAAGATGATTTATCTCGTCAGAGAGTCTTTCTTTTATATGATCTCGAATAGTCTCATCTTCAGAAGACATTAATGTGGTAAGATAACCTGTTATTGCTTCAGCTTCTCCTTCGGCACCATCAACACCAAATAGTCTGTAAGCTTCTTTGTATTTATCCATTATTTTTTCTCCTTACATGTTAAGATATAGAGAAGGTAAAATGAAATCAATCAAAAAAGAAGGGTCTTTTCAGACCCGACCTCGTAACACAAATCCTAATGCTTTCGTTGTAATAACATTTGCTTGCTCGTAACCTAGTATCAATCCAATTCCTAGTAAATTTCCAGCGATAACCGCTATTGTATCAGGACTTACTTGGCGGCTCTTTTCCTGAGCTTTTGCCTTAAATAATTCTGTCAAATTAGCAGCTGTTGTGCTGTATTCTTCACTTGAACGATCCATACTAGCCATTACAGCCAATACATTGTCAATCTCCTTTTCGAGATTAGTTCGTTTGTCACGTTTGGTGGATTTCATTTTACCTTCTCCCTTCAAATATGTTTCTATTATAGCATGCGTAATTCATGCGAATTATCCTACAGGAGTTATTTCTTTTTCTGGTACATCTTTTTGTGGTTTTTTACCAGATGCATTATTTTGAGGGGTTTCTTGTTTCTCCGCTACAGGATATCTTTTCTCATTAACTTGAGATATTTGAGCACGATAATTGTTAAGCGTTTCACAAGGGAATCCAGTTGTTTTCTCGACGAAAGCTAGAAATTCCAGATTTCTTCTCTCTACTAAACGAAGTTCTTGTTGTTTTAATTCTTTACCGATATCTGAGCCAAAGAAATCTTCCTCCAGATTAGCAAGATATGCTGGGATTCTAATGATATGTTCTACTGTCTGAGGGTTCTGTGTATTTATTGGATATCTGGAATCTTGCACCGGAGCTGTTGCTTGTGGCGGCGTTGGTACTTGTTTCTCTAAGTTTTTAATAGTGTTCTCAAAATTTTTCATGGAATCAAATACTTTACTAAAATCAAGTGATTGTGACATAACAATTCTCCTCTCAATTTAAAAAATAGAAAGAGCGAGCCTAATAATTTAAGCCCGCCCTAATGTTTAATCGTTAATTAAGCAGCTTTAACAGACGCCACAGTTTTTGTCAAGACATCAACCATCGAACCGAAGTTGACAATTGTATTGCTCAAACTGTCATTATCGCGGCATCTTTTCAATTCAAGAATTTCAAACTTAAGGTCTTGTTCGCGTCTTGCAGCATCAGCCTCACGGTCTGCACACATTTGTTGAAGGATTGCATTCTTATTGGCTTCTGCTTGCTCTTTGATTTCACAGCAGCATTCCATAGCCTGCATAGCAGCATCTTTAGCCAATAAAGCGTTGTCATATTTAACATCAGCAATCTGAGCTTGTGTTCTAAGCTCGCTAATTGCAGCAGCAGCCTGACCTTGATTGATATTTGCATTTATTCCAGCAACAGCGCCGCAAAGATCGATCTGAAGACCATTAATATTTGCATTTACTCCTCTAGCTTCGTTTGTTACATTGTTGCCAAGATTTGTAAATTGTCCAGCAAGAAATTGACCCAAATCACCAAAGTTCTTGGTAGTCTGTAAGAAGCCTGCGCAATTCGCCATGTCAGAGTTATGTTGCGATTGCATTTCTGCGTTGTTGTTACTTGCTGCGATAGTCGCAATGGTTCCTGACTGAATAGCGCCTAAAATAGCACTTTGTTGTGCGGCATTAAAATCACTAGCCATAGTTGTCAAAGCAACTTGAGCTGCGGTTGTTCCGCAATCATTTCCGCGTCTGTCATTGTCTCCAAACAAACGCCCGCCAATCATGCCACCGATTAAACCACCACCGATGCCGCCTCCGCCTAAAAGACCATCTGTACCTCTTCCCATATCGCCTCTGTCTCTTGCTGCAATAATTTCTGCTACTTCACTCATGTCGTTTCCACCTTTCATTCTTTTAATATGATGTTTGATCGCGTCTAGCTTTTCTTCAGTGTTAGACTGATACTCAGCTGTTTTTTCTGTGTTATGAGCGATCCTTTCCATAACGTTCATTTCATCTGATTCATGCATATCATGTTTGCTCATCGGCACTTCTGTTGATTCTGTATATGCCATATACATTTCCTCCTTTCATAAATGATGGTAAGCTATATATCAAACCTTTC
>JAVBKF010000135.1:0-16977 GCA_031554215.1 Caryophanales bacterium | reverse complement strand
ATTCCCCTTTTTACTTGTATTTGCGCGACCTTCTGTATAATCAGTTCAAACAGATGTGAAAATTACTGCTCCGCTTGACAGATTCTCCCCCTTTATAGAATACATTATCGGTCAGGGAAAGAGCGTACTAAGCATTCTAGAAACTACGCGTCTTATCGACTTTTTCGCTTCCACCACCTTCATGTTTGCAACCGCGCGACGCCTCTAATATGACTACATTTGCTAGATGAACACTCTTTAGATGGGATGTCTGATTCTTATTACAGGTCTAACTAGTTCGTTGCCACTCGCGGGTACCGCCCGAATTTCAGGCCAAACTTCATATAAAAAACACCCAGAATCCTGGGCGCGTGCAAATAAGTTCAACTGTACAATGTACCATTCTCCAGCAATGACTGATGCGCAAGGAGCAAGGCACCAGTAATTCCAGCACGGTCACCAAGATCAGGGCTGACGATATAATCTGACAACTTTGGCAACGCTATGTATCCGTTTGCAAACACTGGCAGGTACTTATACACAGCATCAAAAACCTGCTGTTGATGCATGACTCCGCCGCCTAAAATGATTTTCTTTGGCGATAGAATTAGCATATATTGCAGTACCGCTTGTGCGATATAATAGCCTTCCAAATCCCAAGCAGCATGCTGAGGACTGAGATTTATTGCCTTTTCGCCTGATCGAATTTCAAGTGCTGGACCTGCTGCAAGCCCCTCAAAGCAGTCCTTGTGGTACGGGCAACTGCCTTCAAATTTGTCATCTGGGTGACGCCGAATCAAAATATGTCCCATTTCTGGATGAGAAAGTCCTTCCAGCAATGCCCCATTCACTACCGCTCCTGCACCGATTCCAGTTCCTATCGTGATATAAAGACTGTTATCCAGCCCTTTAGCAGCACCGAAAACTGATTCACCAAGGGCTGCTACATTGACGTCAGTGCTGAAACCAACTGGTACACCAAAAGCAGTTTCGATCGTTTTTAAGAAAGGGTAGTCCTTCCATCCTCGTTTTGGTGTCGTGGTAATATACCCGTAAGTAGGGCTGTTGCGATTGATATCCACCGGACCAAATGAACCAATCCCAATGGCATCTAATTGAAATTTTCCAAAAAATTGAATCACTGAATTGACTGTGTCTGCCGGAGTCGTTGTTGTTATCTGTATCTGTTCGATGATGTTTCCCTGTACATCTCCGGCCGCACAAACAAACTTTGTTCCTCCAGCTTCAATAGCACCGAGCATAAAAACCCCTCCCAGGCGAATCATTTGCTTTCCCTTTTTTCAAATCAATGTTGATTTCATTTGTGCCATGTACAGGTTACGGTATGACGCTTTTAGCAAATTTGGACGAATTTAAATAGGTGAATGCAGCTACAATTTCTGTTTACTACCTCTGTGCAAACCGCTGCCCCCATCTGCTACACGATCAACCATTGTATCATCATCCCCTTCAACTAAACCACTAGTATCAGAATACCATACTGCCGCACTGTATCCTCATTTGAAGCAACGCGTAGGCTATCTTGTTGCATCGCTATTTGCCAAGAAGCCCTTTGCCTGAAGTCCCCCGTAAATTTCATTTAAAAAAGCAGCACCCATTTCCAATGAAATGAGCACTACCTAAGCCAAAAGATATTAATCATCAAATTTCCCTTGGTACTTTGCAAACGCCTCAGCTAGTGCAGTATTCACAGGCTCTTCGTGCTTCTGTGATTGCAAGAATTTCGAGACATCTTGCTTTGAAGCGTTGGCCGTATTGGCATTCCCGCGTCGTTTCTGGAACGAAGACAGCTTCTCACGATAACCACATTTACAGGTAAACATTTGACCTTCACCCGCGCCGACCATCGCCATTTTCTTATGACAATTCGGACAGCGTGCGTTGGTCTCCCTAGAAACACTTCTCCGGTAACCACACTCCCGGTCTTGGCAGACCCGCATCTTCCCTTTCTTGCCATTCACTTCAAGAAGCGGCTTCCCACAGTCTGGACAAGGTGTCCCAGTCACATTATCATGCTTAAATTTCTTTTCACTATTCTTAATCCCAGTGACGATTGTCTTCGTGTGGGTAATGATTTCTAATAAAAATTGATCCTTTTTCAGCTCACCCTTGGCAATTTTCTCAAGCTTCAGTTCCCATTCTGCCGTCAAAACAGGCGTCCGCAATTGGTCTGGTGCAAGGTCTAAGAGCTGTCTTCCCTTTGATGTCACATGCATCCCTTTGCCGCGTTTCTCAACAAGGAATGTACCGAGTAATTTCTCAATGATATCCGCCCGTGTCGCTACCGTTCCAAGTCCCCCAGTTTTCTTCAGCGTTTGACTGAGTTTGGTATCGGTGATATATTGCGTTGGATTTTCCATCGCTGATAGTAATGTCGCTTCATTTAGCGGTTCAGGCGGTTTTGTCTCGCCCTTCGTCTCACTCAGCACAATCGGGTATTTTTCCCCCTTATTCATTTGCGGCAATGTTTGCTGATCCGCCTCATCATCATCGTCACTAGCCGCTTTCGAGACGATTTCTTTCCAACCAGCTGAGATCACGCGGCGACCTGAAGCAGTAAAGTTTTCAGATCCTACCTTCGCATTGATGGTTGTCTGCTCATACTCATAAGCAGGTGACAATACAGCTAGGAAGCGCGTGACCACTAAATCATAAATTCTCCGTTCTTTCTCACTGAGCTTATGGGCTTGTGGCATTTGTTCTGTTGGAATGATTGCATGGTGATCAGATACCTTGGCATCATCAACAAATGATTTATTCGCCACGACTGGTTTCATCATCAATTTCTTTGCAATTGGGTACATGCCTGAACACGCTGCCATTCGGTCGCGGAGTGTCCCAACAATATCTTTACTAAGGTAGCGTGAATCAGTTCGTGGGTACGTGACGATTTTATGTGTTTCGTACAATTGTTGCATGATCGAAACGGTATCTTTTGCCGAGAAATTAAAGCGCTTATGGGCATCTCGTTGTAATTCAGTTAGATCATATAGTGCTGGCGCAAAACTCTTTTTCGCTTTTTTCTCAATTGAAGCGATCTGTAGTTCCTTGCCTTGTAATTGTTTGAGTACTTCGGTCACCCGCTCGTGTACAAATGACCGCGTTTCACCCGTTTTAGCATCTTTCCATGTAAATCGAACATTATTTGTCTTACCAGCAATGCCGTAGAATGTTTTCGGGACAAAGTTTCTGATTTCATCTTCACGCTTTGCAATAATCGCAAGTGTTGGCGTTTGAACACGTCCACATGAAAGTTGGGCATTAAATTTTGTTGTTAGCGCCCTCGTTGCATTCATACCAATTAACCAGTCAGCTGAGGACCTGGCCACCGCAGAAGCGTAGAGGTTCTCGTATTTTTTGCCACTTTGAAGGTTCTGGAATCCTTCGCGGATCGCTTTGTCTGTTACGGATGAGATCCATAGACGTTGTATTGGTTTACGGACACTGGCCTTTTCGAGAATCCATCTTGCCACTAGCTCGCCTTCTCGCCCAGCATCGGTGGCGATAATAATATTGTTGACGTCTTTGCGCACAAGTTGTGCTTTGACAGCATTGTATTGTTTCGACGTTTGCCGAATCGTGACGAGTTTAAGTGGTGCAGGCAGCATTGGCAATTGATCAAGCCGCCACTCTTTGTATTTATGATCATACATTTCTGGGTCTGCAAGGGTGACTAAATGGCCCAACGCCCATGTAACAATATAGCGGTCGCCTTCCAAATAGCCATTCCCTTTCTTCTGGCATTTAAGTACCCGCGCAATGTCTCTTGCCACGGATGGCTTCTCTGCTAAAACAACTGATTTCATCATTTCCTCCTAAGATTATCTCATTTATACAAGATAAATGTGCTAATATTGAGGCATTAGTTTCCTTCAAAAAGGGCACACTAACACCAATTTTACTGGTAAAATAAATCGTTACTACTGTATTATATCAATTTGTGGACACCTTCGACTAGTTGTACTTCAATAAAAAAACGATTATGATGTTAAAAACAAATACCATTCTGAAAAAGGAGGCCTACTAATACCCATTGAGAAACTATACGATTAAATTGATAATTCTACTTTCTGTGACACTCACTTGCCTATTTGTGTTTAGCTTCGGAAAGGCGGTTTATTCCGTTGTCAGCCCCGTTCCTGCCGAAGCGCCACCGACAAAACTTGCCCCAGAGAAAGACACGAAAAAAGATGACCAAACTCTTACTTTTGTGGGACTCGGGGACTCAATTACAAGAGGCGTTGGCGATGAAACAAGTGACGGTTATTTCCAAAGAACGGTCAATACAATTGAAAAAGAACTGGACCATGAGATTATCGCCACGAATTTAGCGGTTAGCGGTGCCACATCACCAGAGTTGCTTCAGCAATTAGAGGAACCTGGCACACAGAAATTGATTCGTTCCGCAGACGTCATTATGATGTCAATGGGCGCAAACGACCTTTCGCCTGGAGCGGCAAATCTTACCGCAGACACAGTCAACCTATTTAACCCAGACCGCGCGGGCTACGCCGCTAATACAGGAACGATCCTGACAAAACTGAACGAACTCAATCCTGAAGCTGAAATCTATTGGCTTGGTCTCTATAACCCTTTTGAAGATTTCCCTGAGTTTGCTGGTGCTGAGGTGTTTATCATGGAATGGAACTATATCTTAGCACAGGCTGTAAATGGGTTTCCAAAGGTGAAGGTGATCCCTACATACGATTTGTTCCAAGGGCATATCCCGGACTATCTTTACACAGACCACTATCACCCCAACAAAACTGGACATCAAATCATCAGTGACCGCATGGCAGAAGTCATCTTGACTGATATGAAAGCAGGTCAATAGCGATATGGAAAAAACCACAGAAAACAGCAGCACAATTTTAGAAGTCGACAAATTAACGAAGGTGATTAAAGGAAAGACATTGGTCAGCGATATTTCCTTCACGGTGCACGCAGGTGAGGTGTTCGGATTTCTTGGTCCAAATGGCGCAGGAAAAACGACAACGATCCGGATGCTCGTTGGTCTAATCAAACCGACGAGTGGACAAGTACTCATCGCTGGCCACAATGTTCGTACCCACTTTATCGATGCAATGCGCAATGTTGGCTGTATCGTTGAAAACCCTGAGCTCTACAAATACCTGACAGGGTGGGAAACCCTGAAACAATATGCCAGAATGCATGGAAAGATTAGTAATGAACAGCTAGTAGAAATCGTTGACCAAGTACAACTAGTTGACCGGATTCATGATCCAGTGAAAAATTATTCACTCGGTATGAAGCAGCGACTCGGTATCGCTCAGGCACTCATTATCCGCCCAAAACTATTGATTCTAGATGAACCAACCAACGGTCTTGATCCTGCTGGCATTAAGGAACTACGTGAATTTGTTCGTCGGCTAGTGAAAAATGAAGGAATGAGTGTTTTCATTTCTAGCCACTTGCTCAGTGAAATTCAGCTCATGTGTGACCGGGTAGCGATCATTAATGAAGGAAAGACGATTACAGTCGATACTGTAAGTAGCTTATTACACGAACACTCTGCAGATCTTGTTGAATGGAATGTGGCTCCAATTGAACAAGCACTAGCCATTTTGACTGGTTCAGGCGCGGTCACGAATGTCTCAACAGACGGTGAGCGGATTCTGTGCCAGATCGCACCAACAAAGATACCGAAGATCATCGCTGAAATGGTAGACAATCAGATACAAATTTCAAGTGTTGCTGAAAAGCAAATTACGCTCGAGGACTTGTTTATGCAGCTCACATCCAATCAAGCACAGCCCCCGCGGGCAAATGCGGCAAAGAATGGGGTGACGACTGATGCGTGAACTTGGGCAACTTGTTTTTAATGAAATGGAAAAGATCTACCGCAAGAAACGGTTCTTAGTGATTACGTTACTCCTTATTGCACTGATTCCACTCTTCGTTTATGGGCAAGTGAAACAGGCACAAGATGTTGAAGAAAAGCTTGGAACTGATGATTGGCAGGTTGTTTTGCAGCAAGAAATTACCGATAGCCAAAACCGGATGGCTGCTTCTACCAATTTACCAGAGGATTATAAACGTTTTCGCGAATTACAAATCCAGCAACAGCAGTACTATTTAGATCATAATATCAATCCAAACGAACCAGGTGCACCAACCTTTGTTCGGGAATTCTTGGTCCAAGGCATTAGCTATCTGATTCCGCTACTGGTCATTATTATTGCAATCGACCTCGTGTCTGGGGAAAAGACCGATGGCACGATTAAAATGCTACTCACAAGACCCATCAAACGGTGGAAAATCCTCACCAGTAAATATATTGCGCTATTACTTTCAATTTCAATCATCATTGCACTAGTCGTGTCGCTAACCTACCTCATTTCAGGCGTTGCTTTCGGTTATCGCGGCTTTGATGCACCTGTTCTTACTGGATTCTCAATTGAAGGTGAAACGCTTGTAACAACTGGCATCCATTCGATCCCGCAGTGGCAATTTATACTGATGGCAACCGGGCTTTCATGGTTTGTTGGCATGGTCACAGGTACGCTTTCCTTTATGGTCTCCGTTCTTGTGCGTAATACGCCAGCTGGTATGGGAATAATGTTTGCCTCTCTCATTGCGGGTACCTTGCTGCAAGAATTTGCTGCAAGTTGGGATAATATTAAGTACATGTTCAGTTTGAACCTAAACTTAACGAGTTATTTAACTGGCAGTGTTCCAATGCTTGAAGGGCAAACCATGGCATTTTCTGTAGCTACACTGAGTGTTTGGGGGATTGTTGCACTCATCATTTCGTATGTTGTATTTACCCGAGAGGATATGTTAGCTTAGACTAGTACAGAAAAAAAGAAGGAAGACCACCCGCGAGACATGGTAGCTATCTTACGCGCGCGCGTTAGTAAAACACAGACTTCAATCTCACAGTAACGCGCTTCATTACTAATGATAACCATTTATATTAAATTATCATGAAAAAACAAACTAGTCTTACACTGACCTTTATTAATATGTTAAAATCTAAACTACGCGTTGCAAAATTCAGCGTGCAATGAAACCTAACAACGATTGATTGCATTTATCATAAAGAAACGATACAACTGCTATTTACTGGTGAAACACTTTCGAGTGAACCCTGTTCCAGGCTTCTACCATAACCATCAATAGCAATGTGATAAAGAAATCACTCACGCAACCAAATAAGCAACCAAAAATGACAAAAGGACTGTTGAATGTGACAAAATCTAAGAAGTTTAATTGGAAAAGACCTAGAAACATCATCTTAATTGTGATTGCTGTTTTCTTCCTCGGAATTGGCGGTCTTGCCGCAAAAGTGTACCACGATGTCAAAAACACCGCGGAAGAAATCTACACTCCGATGCCAAAAGAAGTGACAAACATCCGTGAAGCGAGCGGTGAAGAAGTAACAGAAATCGACCTTGAGTCAGGAAAACCGATTTCCATCCTTTTAATGGGTATCGATCGACGTGAGAATGAAACAGGAAGAGCGGATACATTGATGGTCTTGACCGTCAATCCTAAAGATAAATCCACACAAGTAGTCAGTATTCCGCGTGATACACGAACTGAAATTGTTGGTCACGGTACTGTTGATAAAATCAATCACTCTTATGCTTTTGGCGGGGCAGCGATGACGATCAATACTGTGCAGAACTTCCTGAACATCCCGATTGATTATTATGTAGAAACAGACATGGAGGGCTTTGTAGATATTATTGATGCCATCGGTGGAATTGATGTCAATAACAAATTTGCATTTAGTTACAATGGACACTCGTTTGCTGAAGGAAACATTCACATGACAGGAGAAGAAGCGCTTGCCTTTGTCCGAATGAGGAAATCTGATCCAGAGGGTGACTTCGGTAGACAGAAACGCCAACAACAGGTAATTGAAGCAATTATCCAAAAAGGACTCAGTGTCAACAGCTTAACCAGTTACGGTGATATTTTGGATGTTATTTCGGAAAATGTAGAGACAAATCTTAGCTTTGATGCAATGAAGGCTATCGCGAAGAATTACAAAGACGCTGCAACAACATTTGAAACACTTGTCGTACCAGGTACAGGACAAAAAATTGAAGGGGTTTATTACTACGTTGTTGCAGAGCAAGATCGGCTAAATTTATCCATCCAGCTGAGAGAGCATCTTGGCCTCAAAAATTAAACGTTCCGCCCGCTATTACTTTGCGTAATAGCGGGTTTTTTGTGCTGATTACAGCGCTATCATTTTAGTTCTGAAATTACAATAAAGACCTGCTAAATTGTTACTGAAGTCCGGCAAATTGTTTCTGACGCAAGACCTCATAGATAGCAATTGCTGCCGTATTCGAGAGATTGAGCGACCGCACATGATCATCGTTCATTGGTAAACGTAAACCTCTTTCTGGATGATCAATCAGGAGCGTTTTCGGTAGACCTGTTGTCTCCTTTCCGAAGATCAAGAAAATATCGCCGGAAATTGAGCTATAGTCGATATCGCTATACTGTTTATCAGCGAACTTCGTGATGTAGAAAAAAGCCCCCTCTGCATATGTAGCAAAAAAAGCATCCATTGATTCATGGTAACGGATATCAACATGCTCCCAGTAATCAAGTCCTGCCCGTTTGAGCGATTTATCATCGGTCAAAAATCCTAGTGGTTTAATTAAGTGTAGTGCGGTGTTCGTCGCAGCACAAGTCCGTGCAATGTTACCCGTATTGGCCGGGATGAGCGGTTCAAATAAAACGATGTGTAGTGCCATGGTATGCTCCTTTAGAAATAATAGCTATTATACCATGTACAATGAGCAGTTCACCACAGCCTATGTTTTCGGCTCATGATTATTCTGAAGTGTTGTCTGCGAGAGGCTTCCATACCCTCGAGAGAGCACCTGCTTCTTACTCAATTTTCGTCGTAGATTTCACTAAAACTTGAAATCAGAAACTTTTCATGCTACTTTGATGAAGCTTTCTAGCTGTGTTTCTGTCTTTTTTCTGCCCACACATCAATCATTCCAGCTGGCAGGCTTTTTTAGAAAGTTGAGAAGCTAAGTGGTTAGCACTTCTGGTTGCTTCCTCTTTTTCTACCCTGTTTAATGCGCCAGCTACAATGATAACAACCCATGTTTCATCCATCACTGTTTATTGATTCGCAAAGAAAATAATACTTACAGTGATCGATCAGAAAACAAATATGACAATAAAACGGACTTCATCCTGCTTGTCAGATGGTCTCCATTTCTACACCACGAATACCTTCAATGCTGGAAATATAGTGATACACATCTAGAAGGTCTTTTTTATGCTCCACAGCCACTTTCAAATTTAGTTGTTGCTCGGCGCCAATGTCTTTCATATAAACATGATTTATCGAGATTTGGGCTAACTTAATGGATGACAGTACGGGTTCAAAATAGGTTCTATCGTGTAAATCAATGCGGAGAATGATTTCCTTTTCGCCTAATGGTTTCAACCCTAAAAATGAAAATAAGTATGGCAGAAACTCAACACTAATGATTAACAGCGAAACTGCAATGGTAGCCGCGAGGTAAAAACCAGCACCAACGGAGATACCAATACCTGATGCACTCCAAATCAGTGCTGCTGTTGTTAGCCCCGAGACGCTGTCATGCCCTTTTTTCAGAATGACACCAGCACCAATAAAACCAACGCCGGAAACGATTTGAGCAGCGAGGCGGAGTGGGTCCATGTTGATATTGATAGGATGCAGTGTTCCTTTGAATTGGTAGGCGGATTCTATGGAGATGATGGTGAGCAAACAACTTGAAATCGAAATGACAAGGCAGGTTTTAAATCCGAGTTGCTTTCGTTTGATTTCGCGTTCAAGCCCAATAACTAGCCCTAGAAGCGCTGATAGGCTGAGTTTGATAAGAACAGTTAGATTGAACGCAGTGAGCATAAACCGGGCCTCCTATGGGGATGATGAGTGAGACCTGCACAGTGAATGGAGGGCAAACGTCGCCTTTTGCTTCGCTCGATTGTCCTAGCAAAATTTCGCAAAAGTTTTTCTTTGAATTTTATTCAAAAACCGCTATAATTAGAACTGCTGACCATGCATCGGTCATGGGAAGTAACACTGGAGAGCTGTCCGAGTGGCCGAAGGAGCACGGTTGGAAACCGTGTAGGCAGGCAACTGTCTCAGGGGTTCGAATCCCCTGCTCTCCGTAACTAGGATTAAATTGTGCTAAGTTGTACAAATTGAAAATAGCCAAGAACCTTATTAATAAAGGGACTTGGCTATTTTTTCATTTCAGAAGTTGCAATTGCATTCAGTTGTTTTTATTATTTTGGTACATTATGGGTACACTCTAAACTTATATCAACTGGTTTCCTCACTCGAGACCCAGACATATTTTCAAGCCTAAATTCTTCTCTTTTTTTTTTCAGTTCTTCAGCTTCCTTTTTTTCTTTAGCAAGGATTTTCTTTGCGATCTCATCACCATGTTCCTCTAAGAATTTTGTGAATTCATCTAAACGCATATCAAACAACCTCCTTCACAGTCGTCAACCACGAATAAGCATAGTATAATAATTTTTGAAGTTTTTTCTTACTCATTTCATCTTTTGCTAGAAACCAATTTGCAACGTCTTCAATTTTATATGTCATTGGATTTTCTCCTTTGCGGATTTTCATTGTTTCAAAACCTCTAAAACCATGTTGAATTTATCTGAACCCTTGACTGCTTCTTTCGATACAAAGGATAGGTCAACTGGTTCAGAATCATCAAAATGGAGTTTATAAAACTTTTCTGCTGCTTCTTTTGAAAGTACGATGACATCTCGGATTTTCCATCACCTTCTCTATTTTGAATAAATTTCATTGATCCAGCTTCATCAATTAGCTTAGGAATTCAACCTCACTTACCCTCCAAGCCTCGTCTATAAAGTTTAGTTTTGTTTCAAAAAACACACGTTGAATTGACTCTTTTCCTTCAATCTCAATTGTAATTTCTAATTGATTCAGGTATGATACTGAATCCTTGCTATCTTCCTTCTTGTACGATTCACAGCTTGTCAATGCTGAGGATAACCCTGAGTCTGTGGTTATCTCTCCTGACGGAAAAAGGGAAGCATAACAATCAGGAGTTGTCATGCTCTTCACTTCATATCGTTCTGGTGTGGACTCGTATGTGAAGAATTTGTTTAGAAACTCCCGATTTAGTTTGTCTGCATCTGATATGTTTATCTCATTTAACTCTATGATCTTTTCTTCGTAACTTTGGATAACTGCATCTTGGGATGCAATCTTGTGATTTACATTCCAAATGATTAGTGCTACCACTAGAGCTAAAATGACTTTTATCCGTTTCTTTTTCAATAGTGAACCACCCTCCTATAGCCTAAAAATGGGTACAGCTCTTTCCATGTTGTTATACTCGAGTACTCTACTCCGTTGTTATTTGCGTTTAGGAACTGGTCATTTCCCACATACATCCCGACATGACTTGCACCCGCTTTGTAGGTTGTGAAAAATACAAGATCCCCAGGAACTGCATCTTTTTCCGCAACTGGTTCGGTCATATCATATTGCATTTGTGCGTTACCACTTAGATTTATACCAACTTGAGCGAAAGAGTATTCCATCAATCCCGAACAGTCTATTCCACCTGTTGTTGGGTCTTTCCCCCCGAAAAGGTAAGGAACACCTAAATACTGACGCATGATAGTGTGAACTTGGTCATAATCGAATATTTGTGTACCATCACCATGTGGATATTGCGGTAGATACCTGATTACGTGCGGAACATAATCTTTATCACCATAGCTATCCCAACCGTATTTGGATGCCCAAATATTCGAGAATTCAACTGCTAATTCAGGCGTCCAAATACCACCACGTTCATTCACAAATCCAGCCCACGCACCGCCATAATTATAGCCTTGTATGATGGCATTTTGGTCTTTGCTTGGTATTGAATCCATGATACTTTTATAGTGTTGAACACCGTATTTTATGGATTCTTCTGGGTCTGTTATTAAATTTGGTGGTAATCCAATTGATTCTGAACTTTGCATCACGTCAGGGACTCTCCCACCGCTTTCTTGCATCATGATCGCCATGATTACATCTACCTGATCTGGAATTCCGTATTCATTACAGTACTTGACTACTAGCGGACGATACGCTTCACATTCTGCCGATAGTGCTTGATTTGGCAACGGTGTCGGTACTTCATTATTGTTACTATCATCATACAGTGCACAAAGGATAATGAGCAGAAACATGAGCAGCGGGAATACAAAAGGTAGAAGCCATTTACAGACTTTAAGTGCAATTTTTTTCTGCATACTTCTACCCTTGTTCCTGATCTATGTCATCTGATGCTTCTGATTCAGGCGTATCATGTAGTCCACTTGAACTATTTTGGATTTGTTCTACCTCTTGTGAATGTTCTTCCACTGAATGATCAGTTACAACCTCACCTTCTGATGCGTTAATCGGTACTTCTTGATCTAGCGGTTCTTCTACTTCTAGTGGTAGTTCCTCATCAATAATTGTTTCTTGTAAGTCTGATGATAAGTTTTCTTCATTCACTGACTCTTCTGTTTCTGGCGGTAGTTCTTCATCAGTTAGTGATTCTTCTGCTTCTGGTGGTAGTTCTTCATCAGTTAGTGATTCCTCTACTTCTAGTGGTAGGTCTTCGTCAGTTAGTGATTCTTCTGCTTCTAGTGGTAGTTCTTCGTCAGCTAGCGGTTCTTCTAAATCTGACGGTAATTCCTCTTCGTCAGTAGACTCTTCTTCTGAATCATCTAGTATTTCTTCACTTTCCAACTCTTCCGCTTGATCAGTTCGATCTAATTCTGTTTCATCAACCACTTGATCTTCTTCATCAGTTGTTTGTTCACTCCTACTTACATCAGGTGCTGGGACTGGTTCATGGTGTTCATCATCCGCTTCTGATGCTGAGTTGTTCCCAAACAACTTATCTCGTAAATCTTTCGCAGTTTCACTTGCTTTACCGCTGAGAAAATCATCTGCTTCCTTAAGTCCTTTGTATCCAGCATTACTCACGATGTCATTCGATAATGATTTGATAATCTTGTGGCGATTTTTAATGATTAAAAATATCGATACTATAATACAAGCTGATTGCAATAAGTACCCTGCGGTATCGCTACCTGGAAGAATTATTTTTATTGTATCAATCAAGTAAAATAACCCCATCATAATAACTCCAAAGAACATCATTGCTACAAACCCTAACCCCATCTTCTTAAAGCCGTTTAATGCAGCGTTCGAATATCTCGGTATTAAACTTATAATCATTAAAAATGGCATTAACCACGCCATTGCTAATATAAGTATTTGTGCAAAGAAGTTCGCAAAAGATATCCCTAGCACTGGAATTCCAAGCCCAATAGCAATAACGACCGAAAATAACGCTATTGTAAGCTTATACGAGGCATAAGATGCACTCATATACACATTCTCATAGCTCTTTTCTTTTTTCTCAAGTTCATCTTGAGTAACTTTTACATCAAGATCACCGAAATCACCATCATTTGCTGAAGGTTGGTTAAGAATTCTATCAATTCTTTCAGGATCTTTTTCTTTTATTTGGTCTTCATTTGTTGTTCCGAAATTCATTAATAAGAACGGATCCATTACTGTTGTTTCAAAATACTTATTCCTCATTTGGGTCACGGCATCAGTTTCCATACCTGTTCCCGCTGACATGATTTTACTTTGAGCATCTAGTGCCACATTATTTACAGATTTAAGGATTGTCCCTCCTGCAGCCATAAAACCAAACGAAAGCATTAATACAATACACAATTGTCCAAACTGTCGAAATGCTTTTTGCGGTGATTTAAAAGCAAATGTACAAAAGATCACTAAACCAGCGACTATCAACAACGCTTCTCCAAAATTGTCATAGAGACTCGACCATATTTTATCTGCCGCATTTATCGTTTGATCCGCAAGAGCATTAATCGCATTTATTCCGTACAAATACTCAATGCCATAATCAACTGTATCTACAATTAATTTAGTTATCGTAAAAAAGAAATTGGCTAGACCTGTTCCCATTTCTGCCAATCCTTCACTGCCGAAAATACGAATATGCCATCTCACGAATGTAATTGCTTCATAGTTTCCTAACGGATATTTATCGATTAACGGAACTGCCACATTTGTTGTTTCTGCGAAAACAGGTGTTAAGAACGAAAAAAAGGAGACTACAGTCATCACCATAGTCCCTAGAAAATATGAAATTTTCTCTCTCATTGTTGCCCTCCTTCCTTCTAAGATGCAAACAGTTCTTCCGCAATAGCACTTGCATTCTTTTCATTTGTTTTGAACGCTAAGTCCATTTCTTCAAAAAGACAATGAATATTTATTTTTCCTACTCGACCATAGATATCCTTGTAGTAACATTGCCCTTTTAGCATTTCTGACAAGGACTTTATGTTTTTCTCATTTACTTCAAGCCCTAAATGTCGAAGGATTTCTTTACGTTCGGCTGGTTCATCGAATGCAAATATCGTTCCGAAGTTGCCATGATCATCTTTTTCACTCACGTCTTCCACTGACTGGGTTGCTAGAATGAGCATGTTGTTAAATGATCTGCCGACACGTTTCATTCCTTTCAAGATTTTCTTTCCACCCTTTGCAGATGAGAATATCCATGCTTCATCAAATATTGTGATTGTATCTTGCGTTGGGTCTTCGCTCCCGAACTTTTCACAGAACTTTCCGAGTGGTAACATCAGCGCAATACTTTTCTTTTCCAAGTCTGAATAATCACTTGGTAAATCCGTTTCCTTTGGTAGTTCGAGACCTGAAATCTCTAATATATTCATCCTTGATGCTAGACTGAGTCCATCACTTGAACCATCTGAGAAAGCGAGTTGCAGGATACTACCTTTCACCTTTTCGTGAATTAGCTCTCCTGCGCCTCTTATTTCTTTTTCATCTGAGTTCTTTAGAATTTCAATGACATTCAATAAACCGACCTTTTCTCCTTGTTTACGCCTTTCAATCGTTTCCGATAACGCTCTTAGGATTGCGGTCTTCGCTAGGTCTTTGCCTGTTGTGTTGTAAATCTGTTCGATCATTGCTTCTGCGGTGTCTTTTGCATCTGTTCCTTTTAGGAAACAAATCGGGTCAAGTACGCCCCAGTTCGCTTTATCTGTTACATCCAGTGTGACGAAGTTAAAGCGTTTTAAGTGTTCTACAAACAGTGGATATTTCTTCTGCATTTCTTTGTTGTCTATTACCGCAGAAAACCATCTTTTGATTTCCTTTTTAGGATCGACATATAGGATTTTGGCGTTTAGAAAGGACATGTGCATTAACAGGAGTTTGACCAAGTACGATTTTCCTTTTCCCGTTTCTCCTGTAATGCCGATGTGCGGTGAATCTGTCATCGCTCCGATTATCCCTTTACTCGCTACCGTTGGATTGATCAGTACTGGTTTACGACTCGCATAAATACTCTTTTTTAAGTCGACTGCTTTGTACTGATTATCAATCCTCGCAATATAAAAGCCTGTTGTGTTTCCTAACTTATTTGAAACTCCAAATAAATTTTCCGCCAATCCATCTACATTTGTATGATGAACCCAGTTCTTTTGAAACTGTAGTGGCTCTCCGTGAAGACAGGCGTAAAACAGGTTCAACTGATCTGCGATTGGTCTCACTGCTTTAATTTTCTTGTGACCAAGTGTTCTAATTAAGGCATTTACTCTTTTTTTGCACAACTTCTTTGAAGAAGCTGATACAACGTACACTGCTTGCCATTTTACTTGTGGGATATCTTTTTCTACTTCATTTTGAAGGTGGTTTAACAGATATCTTCCTGTGACATTTGAATTGGAAGCATGGTCTCCAATCTCTCTTGCTTCTTTCGCAGATTGCTTAAAACGTAGTTTGGTTCGCTTTGCTTTATTGCCTACTTTTTCTATATCTTCAAAGTGTGCTTTTATGTGCAATTCTACTGGAAACATTAGTTTTTCTGCGGTTTGAAATAAATGAAGATAGCCTACATTTGTCGGTGTCTTTGCGACTGGTACAAAAGAAACAAAACATTTACCTTCTGCAGTTTTTAGTTCTAAATAGCCAAGATTACCGCTCGGGTCAATTACTGTATCTGTGATGCTAAAAACGTCATCATTCTTTTGTTCTTCCATTACTGAATGGTTGATTGAACGCAGGAAGCTGTATCTATTGATGTATATATTCTCTTCTTGTGTCAAAGGTACACCTTCGACTGTTCTCACGATTGCTTCAAGTTCTTTTTCTAGGTCGTAATACTTTTCAAAATAGGCATCATCTACTTGCGGTTCATAACCAATCGCACTCAGTACTGAATCTGATACCATTTCTACTGATTTCATAATCGTTTCTTTAATGCTGTCACTAATGACACTTGGCTTTAGCAGTACGCCTACAACAAATGCTTCTTCGCAGACCTTACCTAATTCTTTTTCTAATAATCTGATCGTTTCATTTGAATAGTATTTTGCAATTTTTTCGCACTCTGGCGCAAAATCGTTTTCAATTGCCTTGAACCTTTCATCTAGGTTCATATCCTTCGGATACAGTTCCAAGTGAAAATCCTTATACCTTCGCAATTGTCCAAAAAAGTAGCTTTTGTTTCTTTTGTCTTTTTCTAACGCTTCAATATTGTTTGAAGTGATTGATTGTGGCTTTACTTTATAGTAAGCCCAAACATCTCCTGTTCTCGTCAACATGAGGTTCTTATGAAACTTTTTTGCTGGAAATTTAAAAATGTGATCACTCCCTTTCTAGTACCTATTTAAAAACCATGCCTCATCTAGAACGAAAGGTGTATCCTCGCCTTTTTTCTCTACTAAAATTTCTTCAAAAACGACTGGTGATTTTATATGCTTTACTTCCTCATCGTGACAGTATTGTTTCTTTGGCAGTTTCACTTTAAAAAAGAAAAGCACTACATCTTTAAGATAGTAGTGCAACTTCTTTCCGTCTGGCTGTAATTTCATCAAATACTTTGA
>JAVBKF010000230.1:0-17674 GCA_031554215.1 Caryophanales bacterium | reverse complement strand
GGGAGAAATCACCCATGTCCCTCACCATTGGAATTACTTGAATGAAGGATAGCGTTTTATGTCTGTAGAATTATGAAGTAACAACTAAATATAAAAGAGATCAGAACAAATCAAACGATTGTCTGAAATTAAAACTGAAGAAATTTACAGTTCAAACTAACTTGTAAACCCCCAAGGGAACTGCGTAAATGACAATTTAACGCCAAGAATCCAGCCATAACGTAGGTCTGGATTTTTTCTATTCTTATTAGCTAATCATTCATACTTGTGTTCTTTAATGCCAATAAGGCGATAAACTGCATGCTCCTCAGCTTGAGATCATTGAAAGTGTGCTTGGCCTATGAAGCCAATTACAGCAATGATTTACGCCTCTTACGTAAATACGAAGCAATGTTTTCATATCACGGCTACCAGAACTCCTGTATAATAGAGCTATTGTTTGAAAAGTCACCAGATAACCGATGACTGAACGTAGTGTGCATGAGTAGCAAGATAAACTGGTGAGTGTCGTAGGAGTGAAATGAAATGTTAAAATCAAAAACAAAATGGCAAATTAAAGCGAGTGATTCAGCAGTAGCGACAGCGATTGCGACGGAACTTGGGGTTCCGCAGATGGTTGCTAGACTCCTAGTGAATCGTGGATTTGATCATGTAGATAAAGCAAAACAATTTCTAAGTGCAGGGACAATGCCCTTTCATGATCCCTTTCTGTTTCAAGATATGGAAAAGTCCGTGGAGCGTATTGAAGAGGCGATTGCCACAGGAGAGAAGATTGTGATTTTCGGTGACTATGACGCAGATGGTGTGACGGCGACAACGATTTTAATGCGTGCTTTAACTGAGATTGGCGCAGAAGATGTCAGCTACTACATCCCCAACCGTTTTACAGAAGGGTACGGACCAAATAACGCAGCCGTTGACAAATTACACAAAGAGGGAGCAACGCTGATCATCACCGTGGATACTGGCATTGCAGCGATTGAACAAGTAGCGCATGGCAATGAGCTCGGGATTGATTGGATTATTACGGATCATCACCAAATTGGCGAACAGCTTCCTGCAGCATACGCCATTATTCACCCGAAGAAAGCTGGAGACCACTATCCTTATCCAGAACTTGCCGGGGCAGGTGTTGCTTTGAAGCTGGCGCATGGACTGCTTGGTGGTGTGACAGAAGAACTGGTTTCGATTGCGGCAATCGGTACGGTCGCTGATCTTGTTGAATTACATGATGAAAATCGTTTGATTGTTACGCAAGGGATTAAGGCCCTTAAAACGAGCAAGTTACCAGGGGTTCGTGCGCTGGCGCAAGTGGCAGGGATTGCACCTGAAACGATGAACGAGGAAACAATTGGTTTCACACTCGCGCCGCGGATTAATGCAGCAGGGCGGTTGGCAAGTGCGGATGTTGCCGTTGAACTATTGTTAGCCAGCTCTGTGGAACAAGCGTTGCCAATTGCGACGAAACTGGATCAATATAACAGCGACCGTCAAAAACTTGTCAAGCAAATGACTGAAGAAGCGATTGAACTCGTGGAGCATCAAGTGTTGCTCAAACAGTTCCCGATTATTGTGGTCGCTAGAGTAGGGTGGAATCCAGGCGTTGTTGGTATTGTTGCTTCAAGACTTGTCGATTTATATGGTCACCCTGCATTGGTTTTGGGGATTGATGAAGCAACCGGGGAAGCGAAGGGATCTGGACGAAGCATTGAAGGGTATCATCTTTATGAGCGACTTACTGAGCAAGCGGCGCTTCTGAGCCGGTTTGGTGGTCACCCTATGGCAGCAGGTCTCACGATGCCAGCATCTCATGTGGATGAATTTCGGGTTCAGCTCAATGAAGCGATTGCGTCAGAACTATCATCGCTAGTCTTTGCGAAACGAACGACGGTTGATGCCGTCATTAAAGTCGAGGAAGCAACAGTTGATGCCTTACGCCAGCTCGAACAAATGGCACCGTTTGGGAGCGGGAATCCGAAACCAATTCTGATGATTGAGCAAGCGGCAATTGCTTCGGCTAGGCGGATTGGTAGTGATGCAAACCATTTCAAAGGACAAGTCACTGACGCGACAGGAAGTCTTGATGTGATTGGCTTCGGGCAAGGACATGTTGCCGAACAAATAGCAGCGAATGATACAATTGCTTTATTGGGAACACTATCCCTAAATACATGGAATAATATCACGAAACCACAGATGATGTTACACGATATAGCCTGTGATGATGTACAAGTATTCGACTTAAGGAGTAGTCCGCTGACAGCAGCAAACTTTGCGATGATTCCAGCACCACGAAAATTGGTCTATTTTCAGCAGGAAACTTTGAAGTTGTTGCCAGAAGTGATTGCCACAGAGGCGATCCATGCGACATCGGTAGATGATGCCGAAAGCACCATGCCAGCATCTGGTAATCTTTGTCTGATTGATTTCCCGCAGGATATTACGGTGCTCGAAGCGTTTATTCGTAAGCCGATTTACTCACGATTGTATTTGTTTATGAAGCAATCAGACCCAGCCTATTTTGCCAATGTACCAACCCGAGAGCAGTTTAAGTCGGTATATGGGTTTCTCGTGCAAAATGGCCCTTTTAATCTCAAATATGCTGATCAACTATGCCAGCGGAATAAATGGGTGAAAGGGACAGTTAATTTTATTTTAGAGGTGTTTTTTGAGTTGAGTTTTGTTACAATAGACAGCGGAACAGTAATAGTGAATCAAACATCCGTCAAAAAAGACTTAACAGAATCAGCATTATACAATCAAAAAACAGCACAAGTAGCGCTTGAGAGTAAGTTGCTTTTTGCATCTAAACGTGATTTTCTGCACTATTTTAAAGCGTCTTTGTAGCCGCATGTTGCAAAGGCTTGTCTGTAACAGGCTAGCTGGGTTCAAGTTGAGCTAAGCCTAGCGGAAAGAAGTTGCATTAGATCCGCTCACTGGCTCTAGCCATCGTTTTTAGGTTGTACTCAGTGTATGGTTGCTGTTTACCAGTGAAGTAGATGAACGTCTCGTGGTGCTGTCGTTGTCGATTCCTGCGACCGTGTACCACGAATGAAATCGAGCTTATAGATGGGGGAACCATTATGAATTTAAAAGATTATATTACAATTGTTGAAGATTGGCCAAGTCCAGGCGTTAGTTTCAAAGACATTACGCCTTTAATGGATAATGGGGCAGCATACCGCTACGCGACAGATCAGATTGTCAAATTTGCCACTGATAAACAGATTGACATTATCGTTGGTCCTGAAGCACGTGGATTTATTATTGGCTGTCCTGTTGCTTACTCGCTTGGTATTGGCTTTGCGCCTGTTCGGAAAGAAGGTAAGTTGCCACGTGAAACAATCAATTCTGGATATAATTTGGAATATGGGCAAGCAACACTGGCGATTCATAAAGATGCGATTCAGCCAGGGCAACGTGTGCTGATAACCGATGACCTTCTAGCAACAGGTGGCACAATTAGAGCAACGATTGACCTTGTTGAAGAACTTGGCGGGATTGTTGCTGGTATCGCATTCCTAATTGATTTAACGTATTTAGAAGGTAAGAGTAAACTAGCTGGATATGATGTCCTGACGCTTGTTGAGTATTAACAGAATCATCACCATTTTAAAGTAAAAACAGCGCTTTTTTTGCTAGTTTTTACTTTTTTTTATAAAAATCTACGGAATTCACCTGTTTTTAAGCACATTTCTGGTATATGTGCTTTACAAACAGGTTATTTTTAAATGATAATAAGAACAATATTTAAAATGGGGACTTGTGCTATGGGAAAAGAGACTATCTACACACCGGAACTGGTTTTTGCGAATGCTCGTCAATACGTTACAGATGAAGCAGACATACATATGATCGAAAAAGCCTATCAGTTTGCTAATGATTTGCATATTGGGCAGAAGCGCAAGTCAGGCGAAGATTATATTATTCACCCGATTCAAGTTGCAGGGATTCTCGTGTCACTTCAGATGGATCCAGCAACGATTGCAGCTGGTTTTCTTCATGATGTCGTCGAAGATACAGACACGACACTGGAAGATATTACGCGCGAATTTAACGAGGTCGTCATGCATTTAGTGGATGGTGTAACGAAGCTCGGACAGATTAAGTACAAATCTTTGGAGCAGGCACAGGCTGAAAATCACCGAAAGATGTTTGTAGCGATGACCAATGATTTTCGGGTGATTCTGATTAAATTCGCTGACCGGCTTCATAACATGCGTACTCTGAAATACTTGTCGCCAGACAAACAAGTGCGGATTGCCAACGAAACATTGGAGATTTTCACGCCCCTTGCTAACCGGTTAGGTATCTCGGAAATCCAGTGGGAACTGGAAGACATGGCATTACGTTACCTTGATCCGACTAACTATTATAAGGTGGTCAATCTTATTAAGAAACGCCGCGGAGAGCGGGAAGATTATCTCAACGAAGTCATGGCAGAAATACGCAAAAGTATGGCGGAGTCGATGATTGAGGTTGAGGTTTTTGGGCGACCAAAGCATATTTATAGTATCTACAAAAAAATGGTCATCAAAGGGCGCCATTTTGATGAAATTTATGATTTAATCGCAGTGCGCGTGATCGTCCATTCCATCAAAGATTGTTATGCTGTGCTCGGTGGTGTCCATTCGATGTGGACACCGATTAATGGTCGTCTGAAAGATTTCATTGCGATGCCGAAATCGAATATGTATCAATCAATTCACACGACTGTTATTGGTCCGAAAGCCGTACCATTTGAGATTCAGATTCGGACAGAGGATATGCACCGGATTGCTCAATTTGGTATTGCTGCCCACTGGGCATATAAGCAAGGGAAAGACATTGAACAACCAAAAACAGCTGAGAAGAAGCTCAGTTTCTTCCGTGAATTTGTTGAAATTCAAGAGCAGGATACCAATGATGTTGAGTTTATGCAGTCGCTGAAGGCCGATTTACTTGCTGACTTGGTTTATGTCTATACGCCAACAGGCGATGTTTGCGAATTGCCAAAAGGGTCGGTCACGATTGATTTTGCTTATCGTGTTCACTCAGAGATTGGCAACAAGACTACAGGTGCTAAGGTAAATGGAAAAATTGTACCCCTTGACACCACGCTGAAAACGGGCGACATTATTGAAATCTTGACGGCGAAGAATTCGCCAGGTCCGAGTAGAGACTGGCTGAAAGTTGCGCAATCTCCACATACACGCAACAAGATCAAGCAGTTTTTTAAGAAGCAAAATCGTGAAGAGAATGTCAATAAAGGTCGTGACATGATTGAAAGAGAATTACGCGAAATGGAGATTGATTTCAAAGAGGCTTTTTCTAGTGATAATCTGAAACGTGTGCTCGATAAATATAATTTCAGTAATGAATCGGATCTCTATGCGGCTGTTGGTTATAGTGGCATTAATGCTAGCCAAGTGGCGACCCGTTTGGCTGATAAAGTGAAAAAGCAAAAGGATGTGCCGCTACTCGAGCAACAAAAGAATGATATCATCATTGAGAAAATCATTCCGCAGCAACAGCGCAGACGTAGTTCAGGGGTGATTGTTCCAGGACTGGATAATCTGCTGATCCGGTTATCACGCTGTTGCAATCCGATTCCTGGTGATGAGATTGTTGGTTTTATTACCAAAGGCCGCGGGGTATCAGTACACCGGGCCGACTGTCAGAATATTAGTAAGGACGATTCTGGGCGGCTAATCGACGTTGAGTGGGACCGGATGGTCGAGGAAAAAGATTATACTGTTGAAATTGAGATTATTGGATTTGATCGTAGCAACTTGCTGAGTGATGTACTAGCCGTTGTCAGTGAATCGAAAACGCAAATGGCTTCGGTTTTTGGCCGGACGGATAAACGAAATGGTGCAGTGATTACGATGTCACTCCGCATTCAAAATATGGCGAATCTAGAAAAATTATTTAAGAAGATTTCGCAAGTGCCGGAAGTCTATGACGTTCGGCGGATATTGGTGTAAGCGTATTTGCATAAGTGGACGTCTAGCATAATAAAATGGGATTGGAGCCGGGAATATGAAGGTCGTATTACAACGTGTACAATCATCTTCTGTCTCTATCGATGGAAAAATAGTCGGGCAGATTGAAAAGGGCTTGATGCTGCTTGTCGGTATCACACATGATGATACCGAGAAAGATGTTCAGTACCTAGCAGATAAAATCACAGGTCTCCGTATTTTTGAAGATGAACAAGGAAAAATGAACTTGTCACTACTCGATGTTGGCGGACAAATTCTGTCGATATCTCAGTTTACATTGTATGGTGATACACGCAAAGGGCGCAGACCAGGATTTTCCGATGCAGCGAAGCCAGAGGTTGCGGGTAAATTGTATGATTTGTTTAATCAAGCAGTCGTGCGTCTAGGTGTGCATGTCGAGACTGGTGAGTTCGGTGCGGATATGGCAGTCAGCTTGGTCAATGATGGACCTGTTACACTAATCGTTGAAAGCCCATAGTTCATCAATACCCACTGTTTATTTTCATAAACTGTCTTGTTTTTGGACATTCTATGGATAGACTACTGCGGTGAGGGTGACTAATATGAAAATTAATGACAAAAGTGATAAAAAAGCGAGTAAAACTTTGTATGGTTTAGATTTACATGACTTTATTCAGCGAGAGTCCTCGAGTTCGATGATGGAGCTGGCAAATGAGTATGGTATTTCGATTGGTGATGTCATGAAATTGAAAAAACAGCTTGAGCGCAATTGATTTCAATTGTTGGCAGGGGCGCAAGGAGACCTCCTCTTGTATTGATTAACTGGCGTTCTGTTGTGTTCAGCAGGACTAGCAAACTGAAGGTTACGATGGTCTGACAACAGATGAACGGCAGGTACACCGACAAGCACTTGACAACTGGGCAATAACCACTTAAGATTAGACCATCAATATAAACCGTTGATAGAGAACAGTAGGAAACCATTTGTGTGCAGAGAGGGATGCCACTTGCGCTGTAAGCATTCTACATTAAACTTTTCCGAAAGACACTCTGGAGGATTTTTCTGAAAGGACTTGCGTGATGCGGTCTTAGTAGGAAAAGGCGCTAATCAGGCGTTATCTGATTTGAGATGAAATTCAGCAGTGCTGAATTTCAAATTTGGGTGGTACCACGGATACATCATTTCGTCCCTTGCTTAGGTCATAAGCAAGGGACTTTTTTGTTTGTTTGAACTGGCAGCACTTATAGGAGGAGCGTATATGGCAATTCAAATTCCGCGGGGAACGCAAGATATTCTGCCCGGGCAGTCTGAGAAGTGGCAGTATGTTGAACAGGTAGCACGAGAGATGTGCCGCGTATTTCAATATCAAGAGATTCGTACACCGATGTTTGAAAGTACAGAGCTCTTTATTCGCGGCGTTGGCGATAGTACGGATATTGTGCAGAAGGAAATGTACACGTTTGCTGATAAAAGTGATCGCAGTTTAACACTTCGCCCTGAGGGAACGGCACCTGTTGCGCGTGCTTATGTTGAGAACAAGCTATTTGGGCTTGTGCAGCAACCGGTGAAATTATTCTATCTAGCACCAATCTTTCGCTATGAACGACCTGGTGCTGGGCGTTATCGTCAACATCATCAGTTTGGCGTTGAGGCACTTGGTAGCGATGATCCCGCAATTGATGCAGAAATCATCAGTTTGGCTGTTGGGTTCTTTGAGAAATTGGGACTGAGAAACCTGCGTGTGGCGATTAATAGTCTTGGGGATAAGGAAAGTCGCACCGAGCATCGAACGGCGTTGATTGAGCATTTTAAGCCAAGAATTGATGAGTTTTGTTCCGATTGTAAACGGCGACTTGAACAAAATCCATTGCGGATTTTGGATTGTAAAGTTGATCACAGTCATGAATTAATGGCAACGGCACCGTCGATTCTGGATTATTTAAACGCGTACTCAGCTGATTATTTTGCGAAAGTGCAGCATTATTTACTGGACATGAATGTGACAACAGTGCTTGATCCCACTTTAGTGCGGGGGCTTGATTACTATAATCATACGGTTTTTGAAGTGATGTTTGATTCAAAAGGGTTTGGCGCGAATGCTACGCTGAGTGGCGGTGGACGATATAACGGGTTAATTGAACAACTGGATGGACCGGAGACGAGCGGGATTGGTTTTGGTCTTGGGATTGAACGATTGCTACTGGCACTTGAGGCAGAAGGAATCACTTTACCGATTGAACAAGTGGTTGATTGCTATTTTGTTTCCTTTGGCGAAGCGGCAGAGCGGCAGACGGTGACTTTGTTACACCAATTACGCAGAGCAGGGTTATCAGCAGAGCGAGATTATCAGAAACGAAAACCGAAAGCACAATTAAAGTCTGCTGACCGATTGCAAGCGCGCTATTGTGTGATGCTTGGTGATGATGAGCTTGCTGAGAATCAACTAACAGTGAAGAATATGAAAACATCAGAACAAGTGAAGGTCGGGATGAGTGAACTGGTTTCATTTTTACAAAACAATTAGGAGTGATGGAAGATGAATACGATGGGTCGAAGTTATTTTTGCGGAGAAGTACCAGCCACGGCTAGTGGTGAAGTGGTGACATTAAAAGGTTGGGTGCAACGGACGCGGGTGACACCGAATATGATTTTCGTGCTGTTACGTGACCGTACTGGTATTGTTCAGGTGTCAATTGATACGAGTAGTGAACTGGCCCAGATTGGCAAGAAGATTCGCAGTGAGTATGTGCTTGAGGTGAAAGGAACGGTAGCGCTACGGACACCGGAGAATATTAATCCAGCAATGGCGACGGGGACGGTTGAGGTACTTGCAGGAGAAGTGACCATTCTCAATGAATCGAAGACACCACCATTCTATATTGAAGCGGAGTCAGAAGCGGCTGAGGAACTACGTTTGCAACATCGTTATTTGGATTTACGTCGCCCGGGAATGTACGAGACTTTCAAGTTGCGTCATGATGTGGTTAAAAGTATTCGTGATTCCCTCGATAGTGAAGGCTTTATTGATGTAGAAACGCCAATGCTGACAAAGAGTACGCCAGAAGGGGCACGTGATTACCTTGTGCCAAGTCGTGTGCATGAAGGGCAGTTCTACGCCTTACCTCAGTCACCGCAAATGTTTAAGCAACTACTGATGTTATCTGGGTTTGAACGCTATTACCAGATTGTTCGTTGCTTTAGAGATGAAGATTTACGAGCAGATCGTCAGCCTGAGTTTACACAACTGGATATTGAAACGAGTTTCTTATCGCAGGAAGACATCTTGGCGCTTGCCGAACGAACGATGAAGTCAGTGATGGAACGTGTGATGGGAACGCAGTTAGATTTGCCATTGCCGCGGATGACCTACGATGATGCGATGCGTCGTTATGGTGTCGATAAGCCTGATACACGTTTTGGAATGGAATTACTGGATGTGTCAGAGGCTGTTCTTGGTGCTGACTTCGCTGTATTCACGCGGGCACTTGAGAGCGGCGGGCAAGTGAAAGCAATTAATGTTGTGGGCACGGCGGACAAGTTTACACGGAAGCAGATTGATGGGTTTGGGACTTTTGCCGCTAAGTATGGTGCTAAAGGGCTAGCTTGGCTTAAAGTAGAAGCGGATGGACTCGCTGGGCCGATTGCGAAGTTTTTTGATGGAGAGAAAAGTACGGCAATTCTTGAGGCAACGGGTGCGAAAGCAGGCGATTTGTTGTTGTTTGTGGCAGATAAACCGGCTGTGGTGGCAGCGGCTTTAGGGAATTTGCGGAATTATTTCGCGAAGGAGCTGCAGCTGGTGGATGAGCGTCAGTTTAATTTCCTTTGGGTGACTGATTGGCCACTATTTGAGTACAGTGAGGAAGACGATCGTTATTATGCAGCGCATCATCCGTTCACGATGCCAGTGCGCGAAGATCTTCCGCTGATGGACACAGACCCTGCTGCGGTGAAAGCACAGGCGTATGACCTTGTGTTAAATGGTTTTGAACTTGGTGGGGGGAGTATCCGGATATTTGAACGGGATGTGCAGGAAAAAATGTTTGAAACGCTTGGCTTTTCAAAAGAGGAAGCGGTTGCCCAGTTTGGGTTCTTGATGGACGCATTTGAATATGGGACACCGCCGCATGGCGGAATTGCCCTAGGCATTGACCGTTTTGTGATGATCCTTGCTGGTAAATCTAATCTGCGTGATGTCATCGCATTTCCGAAAACAGCCAGTGCGACTTGCCTGTTGACCAATGCACCAGGACCCGTTGTCGAAAAACAACTAGAAGACCTGCACATTAAACTCAGAAAATAACGGATGATATAGTAAAAAATTAAATAGCGGTTTGCTTGAATTTTGTCATTCATAGTGCTACTATTTAACATAAGCGAACGTCCTAGTGTGTACGAAACGACCGGGCTGCTATGACCTAACATAGAATAATTGGGAACTTCTTGTCTGTGCTTGAGTAGTAAATGCCTCCATGTGTGGACTTACCAAAGAGTGAAGCAGGGTACCCACCTGCGTGAGCAGGTTCATAGCAGTTTGGCAAAACGGCACGACCGGGACGTTTTTATTTTCGATGAATCACCTTGTTGCTGATGCAATGAGGTTTTGTTTTTGTTTCTGGGAATGCTGCCGTTCGGAAGAACTGAGCGGACAAATGAAACAGATATTTATAGGGTGATGAAGATTGAATTTTCTCAAAAAATTAGAGAATCACGTGTGCGCGCGGATGATTATAGATGAGTTGGAGTGGTTTAAGGGTGTTGCATCAATTTTCACGAAATGAGTTAGCTTTTGGTGCTGAAGGGCTTTCAAAGGTTAAAGGGGTTACTGTGGCTGTGCTCGGTATTGGCGGTGTCGGTTCGTTTGCTGCTGAGGCACTGGCGCGGTCTGGTGTGGGCAAGTTGATTTTGATTGATAAAGATGTGATTGATATCACGAATGTGAATCGGCAAGTTATTGCGTTGTTATCGACTATAGGGCAAGCAAAAGTGGATGTGATGAAGGAACGGATTGCTGATATTAATCCGGATTGTGAAGTGGTCACGATGAAGATGTTCTACACGTATGAGACGTATGAGGCGTTGTTTGAGCAAGAGCCTGATTATGTGATTGATGCATCTGATACAATCTGTTATAAAATTCATTTAATCAAGGAGTGCTTGGCGCGTAATATTAAAGTGATTTCCAGTATGGGGGCAGCAAATAAGCTCGATCCAACGCGGTTTTCGATTGTTGATATTAGTAAAACGCATACGGACCCAATTGCCCGGGTTGTGCGGATTGGCTTACGCAAAGAGGGCATTTCTAAGGGTGTTCCAGTTATATTTTCTGATGAGACGCCAATCGTACCGCTTGCTGAGGTGCGGGAAGTGGTTGGGAATAAAGACTCTACCATTCGCAAAGCACAGAATCCGCCTTCTTCAAATGCATTTGTTCCCTCTGTAGCGGGGCTGATTGCAGCAAGTTGGGTGATTCGTGAAATTATCAAAAGCTGATTAGATGACAAAATGAATGCTCCCCAATCGGTAGACAGGGAGCATATCATTGTAGTCATTGTGGGCTTCGTTGTTTTTTCTACCTTCAAGAAGTCTGGGGTTATTGTGTTTCTTCACCATTCGTTTTTCTTCAAATTTGTTGGCTAATCCAGATACTTGCCGCTTGTAGACAAAATCAACAACCACCGATAGTTGTTCACTTAGCCAAGTAAACCACTGATAATCGATCAAATGTCTCTTAGTTCAGATTCCTGTCCGTCAAGTTCTCTCGGCAACTGTATGATGCACGCTCGTCCCCCGAAAACAGAGCACCCAACTGAGGTTCTGTCCTGTTATTTTTTTAAATGTTGCTATTTCAATTCCTCTGGCTCAACATTTATTTCTATTGATTTAATTACATTATCCTTAGAATCAATAGTAAATTCTACTCCGGCATCATAATTACCATAGCTATACATACTCAGTGATGAAGATTCATACTTATCGGTTGGATCTCCATAAGCTGCTAAAACGTCAGATCCTTTTGAATTGTCAGTGATACCTTTTGGAAGTTCAATTGGAATCGCTGCTTCATTCCTATCCGTTTCGATGCGCGTTACAAAGCAGTTTGAAATGGATGCTGCTTTATCCGAATAGTTTTTAATACTTATTCTAACAAATTTATTTTCTTTTCTCATTTCAAAATCAGATTCTGGATAGCTTTGAGCTGGTACTATTTCGCTAGTGTCACCTTCGATTATCCATCCGTTTGCTTCAAAGGCTGACACTGGGGCGGGCATTGTATACATACTACCACTGTACTTCATGTTAAAACTGTACAAATCATCTCCTAAACTCTCAGGTGCCTTGTAATCTTTAACAACTGCCGGTACTTCTTTGGTATCTACCGTTGCTTCAGAATCCTCTTTACTACCTATTTTTGTAACACTTATATTCGTAACTTTCTCCGAATCTTCAAACATTATTTCAACATCCTTATTTTCACCAGTAGAATATATATAGCTAGTATCTGTCTTGTATGTATCTATTTCTGTTGGTTCTCCAAAAGCTTCAGTAACCTCTTCCATGGTTGACCCAACTTTAATCCCTTTTGCAATTTCTAGATCTGCCCTATTTTCTTGATCATAATTAGCTGATGAAATTCCAACTATTTGACATTCTTTGGCTGGCAACACATTCATACTATTATTATATATTTCAATATCGACTTCTTGATCTCCTTTGGTAAAAAAAGCGTATGTGCTATTATCCGGATCAATTGCCTCTGTTAAATCTTCATCCGTTTTCCAGCCCGCTTCTTCAAATTTAGAGAGTTTGACTGGCAACTTAAACACATCCCCATCCAACAGGACTTCATAATCATAAATGTCATCTGAAATCTTAGAGGAACTACTCTTAGACTTGTCCGTTTCTTTTTTTTCCGAGCTCTCCTCACTCTTACCGCACGCTACCATTGAAACAGTGACAAGCGTAACAATAATAATTAAAAATAATTTCTTCAAAATTTTCATAATCTTTTTGACCCTTTCCTATTGCATATTTTGGTTGCTTTACTATATTAACTTAAAAGTCTAGCTAATTCAATGCATTGTAGGAATAAATTGAAAGATAAAATTCCTTTATTAAAATGCTACCAATAGAATAAACACTTAGAAAAATAGTGTTATAGCTATTGGTATTCTTTGTGCCCTAACAAAGGGGTGGTAACCATGCGTAAAACCAAGTTTTCAAATGATGATATCGAAAAACTGGAAAATAACCAAAATAAAACTCAATTCTCAGAAAAGAAACGATCACGCATGCTGATGAATTAAAGCGGAAATTTATAGAAGAATAGCTATAAGAAAAACTGGAGCAACTCAAATTTAAAGAAGCAGATTTTCAACTTGGAATAATAGGGGCAAAACAAATACAGCAATCCACAACCGATGGAAAAAGGCGTATATAAATGATGGAGTATGCCTACTGGGCATGCAAAAAGAGTCCGCGGACGATCGTTTTATTACAGGATGAAGCAATTAAGCGACAAGAAGCAAAGATCAAATTACTGGAAGGCCCACGTAGACCTGTTAAAAATAGTAGACAAGATAGAAAGGAGGTTAATAAACACAAGTAGGGATTTAGCACCAAAAGAGGTGTTTCTATTAATTAACGATAGCCGTGATGACTATAAGTTGCGAAACAGGGTCGCTTACTTCTGCGAAATACTTTGCATTTCTCGCACAGGCTAGTATCGGTATATATCAACAAAAACAATGAGAGATGAGCGTGAATGACGTGATTTAGAAAGTCGTAATAGGATATTGAAGACCTTTAATAAGCGAGGTTGTAAAAAGTTTGAGCTCCACAAAGATGATACTGGAGCATGAAGAGCAAGTCATTTATAGTAGAAAACGTATCCAGAGGATCATGCGTAAATAGGACATCATCTGTCCCATTAGGAAAGCCAAACTATATAGACGAATGATGAAAGCAACGAAAGAACATCGTGTGGTTCCAAATAAACTCAACAAATAATTTAATCAAGGCATTTCTGGCAAGGGACTGCTTACCGACATTACTTACATGCCTTACGGAAATGCTAAAATGGCTCATTTGTCAACAGCTATGGATGCTTCAACTAACCAGAAACTCGCGGATCATCTATCAAAACGCATTACGATAGCTATCGCAACAACAACGGTAAGAAACCTCATAAACGACAATAAAAACTTACATCACCCAGCCTCATCCATTCACTCTGACCAAGGCTGTCATTATACAAGCCTAATTTTTCAAATACCTCATAAAAATTTGAATTAGATCAGTTTATGTTAAGAAAGGGAAACTGCTAGGGGAATGCCCCTCAAGAATCCTTCTTTGGCCATAGGAAAGATGAAATTGATTATAGGTCTTATACTGCTTTCATCGAGATGCAAAGTCTAGTGGATCAAACCAATTTTCGCTATAGCTAACACCGCTATCAATGGAATCTAAAAAACTGACCCCTGTTCATTTCAGGAATCAGCTTTTAGTTCTTTTTTATATGGGTACCACTTCAAATGATGAAAACTTGGTCAGTTTTTTTGATGTGATGATTTAGATAAATGGTAGCCACTTAAACATGCTACGAATGAAATCAAACCCACCACGAATACCTGATTGAACGGAAGACACTAGGGTGTCTTGTAAATAATTCGCACCGTATAGGATGCTGAAAATCGGAATAAACGTGAGCATTGTTAAGGTCATGACGACTGTCAACATTGATTTGAATTCTTGATCTGAATACTTCTTCAACGAATAGTTGAGTAAGTAGAGCGAGAAGAAGAATGAGAAGACTAACAGGCTAAATAGGATTGCTAGTGTCAGCGGTCCCCAAGCATTTGAACCGAGTACCTTAAATAGTAGGCAGTCGATGATAATAATGAGTGTTGCTGGTAGTAAGGAACTGACATACACGGAAAGTAGCTTGGCGAATGTTATTCGGATTCTAAATAAGAATGTAAATAACCGTAATAATAAGATGAATAATAATACTGTGAGTATTCCAAGTACGAGTCCAGCAATGAATACATACCAGTAATTAATCGAATAAATAAAGTCATGAATCGGAATCGAAATGATTGAGCCAAGAATCCTGTTTTTGTGTACAAGGTTTGTTGCCTGCATTCCAAGCAGTTCCGCAAATGCCGCTGTAAAGGAACAAAATAACAAGCCGACTGCTAGTATTTGTAACAAAAGTTGCAGGATTGTTTGTGGCACAGTGTTCTTGCTAGCAACTTCATCAATTGTCTCCAGTGGATGAATGATCCACCGGAAGTAGGAAGTCGTTGCCCCGAGCACCAATTGGGCTGTTTTCCTTACCGGCATCATTTTCTCTGCTTCTACTTCAGCAGGTTGTTGATTCGAGATTTCATAGTGAGCTGATTCGCCTGTCAGTAGCGAATGTAAGGGCGATGTAAGTTCTTGGTCATCGTCTGCAATCGATACGCGCTTATCCTGATTGCCGTCCCTAGTTTCAGTCGTTGTGACTGTGTCGTCGCTATGACTGATGATGAAATTTGGACTAGGATTTGTTTCAGAGTCAGATTCAGTATGATCATCTAGATGCTGGTCGTCACTTATTTCAGTATCACCGTTTTTGATTGCCACGGATTCTGTACTGTCGGCAATTGTTGTTGGTGTACTGTATTCATTGTCGCCAGTTAGCCTGCTAGTTTGGGCCGCAGTGACTTCGGATAAGGGTGAGCCTAGTGTCTCGTTCACCTGCTCCAGTTTACCATCGGGCTCAACTTTGCCAAGTGTGTTTGATAATGAGTTGTCTTCTGAATTTTCAGTTGCTTTCGATTCGCTTTTGTTTTCTTGGTATTTGTTTCTGAATTTGTTTTTTTTCATGGTTATCAACCTCTCTATAATTGTATCATATATGATGAAGAGACAACAATCTTATTTGGTCCGCTGAGACTGCAATCAGTAGCCTCCCCGGGCATCGACTGGCTTAGAAGTAGATCTGCTCGGTATTCACCTCAGCTACTATCTAACTAGGTTGATACTTATTTGGAAGATTCATGCAAGCAGCGCCTGAAATGCATGAATTTATTGGTTATTTAATGCTTGTGTTTAGCAATGTGCTGCTGCTAAGAGGGCGAAAAGAATGGCGTTTTAAAAAGGCAGTCATCGACGATCCTTTACTAAGGATGCATTGTTGACTGCCTGTATCATTCAATTTTGTTTTTTGCTATAGCACGAAAAAATAGACGGCAAGAAAATGGGAGAAGGTACCTAGCAACACAAACAAGTGGAAAATTTCATGAAAGCCAAGATATTTTGATTCAATCCATTTTGGTTTTGTCGCATAAATCACTGCACCAATCGTATAAGATATACCACCAATTAATAAGAGAATGATCGCATAGGGATCAATTTGTTTCGCCAGTGGTGGGAAAACAAAGACAATCATCCAGCCCATTGCAAGGTATAGACCGGTAGAAATCCAACGCGGCGCGTGGAACCATATTAGCTTAAAGCATATGCCCAGTGTCGCGACAGCGACTGCAACAATAAATAATGACCAGCCGGCAACCCCTTGAAGCGTAATCAAACAAAATGGGGTGTATGTCCCTGCAATCAGGATGAAAATCATTGAATGGTCTAATTTTCGCAGGAAGGCAATCACTTCCTTCCGCGCAATCACCATGTGATAGGTGGACGAAGCGGCATATAATAGAATCATGCTTATACCGAAAATCATTACAGCTGCGAAAGTTAAGGCAGAAGCGGATTCACTGACCGCCTTCGTAATGAGCAGTATCAGACCAATTACTGCAAAAAAAGCGCCAAACAAATGGGTCATCACGTTCATAGGTTCTCTCATATACCTTGTCATATCAGCACCTCAATCTATCTAGTTTTTAATACTATGTATCATCATATCTATATTATTACACCTAGTCCCTATTTACGCAACTGTTTTTTTTGCTTATAATAAAAATAATTCTGGTCATGTCTGAAGAGGGAGTTTGGTAATGGATATCGACATTAAAATTGACAATGAACTACAATTGAATGAAATGCCTAATTTAGACTTGTACATGGATCAAGTTATCCAGCTATTTGAACGAAAGATGGCGGATAGCAAACGGAATGAGCAAGAAAAAGTGCTCACAAAAACAATGATTAATAATTATGCCAAAGGCAAACTACTGCCTGAAATAAAAAATAAGAAATATTCGCAGGAACATCTTATTTATATTAGCCTCATTTGTCAATTAAAAGGCGCGCTCTCGATTCACGACATTAAGAAAGCACTTGATACGATTCGCGAGACGGATAGTGAACGGTTCTATGATGCCTATCTTGAAAATGTTGCATTTGGCTATGAGCTTTTCAAAGAAAGTTGTGAAGTGATTGAGCCGAGAGTCGTTCAATCAGCGGACCCGGTTGACCAGGTCATGCTGATTACGCAGATGACCAATATGAGTAACTTGTATAGGCGCGCAGCCGAAGCACTGGTGGACGGGCTAGCGGAGGTACCGCTGCAAGATAAGAAGAAGGGCTAGGTGCTACCGAAAGGCAGTAATGATGCAACCTTTGTAAAAATAGATGAAAATTATTTTGCCAAGTTGGAGCTAAGCTTTTCTAGGTGCAATGAATAAGCTGCTTTAGCATTACTAGCTATGTTGATTGGTTCAATTGTTACTTGCGTCATTGCACTTGCTACTGACGAAGATGCGTAATGGACAACCAATTTAAGAGA
>JAVBKF010000220.1:0-2952 GCA_031554215.1 Caryophanales bacterium | reverse complement strand
AGAGATAGTAACTTTACTTCATCGTGTATTTTGTAAAATTTCTTACAGATTAAACCGTTTTCCGTTTCAAAAATGCCAATCTGGCCAGAATCTAAATAATTTTGTTTTTTAATAAAAACAACCTGTCCGTCATGAAATTTTGGCTCCATGCTATCGCCTTGAATTGTAATTGGGTAATCATATTCGGATTCAGGTAGTTTATGAACGAGAATGGTGTTCAGCATACCATCTCCGTTTACGATGCCTGTGACTCCTGCTGTAGCCTTTAGGTCGTAATCATTAATCTCGTAAACAGGTGTGCTTTCTTTAATAGTTGTGAATTCGTTCAATGTGCTAAATTCTTCTTTATGGCCTTCACTAATAAATACAGAATCAACATGTTTATCTATTTGATCTTTATCTTTTAACTGTAAATAACGCTTAATTGTCTGCTGATGACGAAATGAAAGGCTTGTGTGTTCATCATCTTTAAAACGTGGGTCTATATCAGATTTTTCAACTCCTAAAACATCGGCTAGTTTTTGTATGTTCCCAGCGTGTGGTGTAGATGTTGCTGCAAAATAACCAGAAAGAGTGGATGTCGGAATATTAGTTAGTTGAGCAAGTTGTTTTTGAGTGTACTGCCTAGATTTCTCTTTAAGGTTCTTGGATATTTCATTTCTAATCTGTTGTTGAAATTCATCTAATGGGTTACGAGGCATTTTAACTCACTTCCTTTTAAGTTGCTGTCTACATTATAACGAATAAATTCGTAATAAACAAGGTATAAGCAAAAAAAGTCGAATAAAGTCGTTGACAAAACGAATAAACTCGTTTATAGTGTTCTTTAAGGAGGCGAGGATAATGCAGATTACGCTAGAAGCTGCAAGAAAGAATATTGGGTATTCACAAACAGAAGCAAGTGAGTTGTTTGGTGTACATCCTCAAACTTTGGCAAAATGGGAAACCGATAATAGTCAAATGCCATATAACATGATAGAAAAAATTAGAGAAATTTACAAAGTGCCAAAGTCAATAATTTTTTTTGGAAGAAGAAACGACTTTATTCGTTTGTTGAGGAATTCGGCTTAAAGTTTGGATTATCTTACGAATAGCGCAGAAAGGATAAGAAAATGAATAACCAACAACAGATGTGACAGCCTGCGGAAACAACAGGTATGACGATAACGACAAGTGGTCAGTTTACGTCCTCATCACAAAATAATGAAGGAGAGAGCAACAATGAAAGAATACTACAAAAAAATGTTGGATAAAGCAAATACAAAAATTGATCATCTTAACCAAGAACAAGAAGTAGCAGCGATTTTTATAGCAGATCTCTTGGTCGAGAATGATCAATTGCAAAAAGAAATAGCCCTTATAAATCAAGAAAAAACGAACTTGCAGAACACTCTACAGAAAATGACCTTAGAAAACTGTAACAACCTGTACTTAGGTGATGGAATTGCAATACAAGTAAATGATGGAGTGGTAAGTGATGGACAAAAAGAAAATGGCGTGTAAGGAAGAAAGAACATTGTTGCTAGGGCAAGAAAACAAATTGCGACTAGAAAATTGCGTGAAGTGTACTTATCAAAGTGACTGCTCTAGTTGCAATGTATACAAGCAGCTTAACGTCATTGGTGATGACTTGCTATTCTTATCGCAAGAAAGAAGATTTGATCAAGGATTCGATTTTAGTTATTGCGTTGAACTGAGAAGGTACAAAGGCTTAATAATCGCAGTTTGTAAAAGAAATGGAGCGTTCTATGCTTTTACTAAGGAAGAATGGTTAATAAGAGAAAATACAGGGACTCCAATTCTGAATGCGAAAACATTCAGAGGAATTATGAGTCGGGTAATGAGAAGATCGGGCGATGTTTGAAGGATTACAATAAGTTAGGTCGAATAAGTCGACTTCTAGGTTAAGGAGGAATTACAAATGAATATAGGTGAAATCGTAGTGAAACGAAGCGATGTTATTAGTGTAATGGTGAACGGTAAATTGGTATCAGTAGAATCTTTTAGCCGGGGAGGTAAACCTCCATTATTAAGATTAGAGGAATTTGTAATTCAATCAAAAGAAGAATTTGGAGACGATTCTAAGATTGAGATTCTAGTATTTATGTGTGATGTTCTCAGAGGCTTCGAATTTAAAGGCGGATGGACGAGTTCAAAGGTGAATTAGGAGGAAATGAAATGAGTAATTTAAAATTTACCTGTTTTTGTTGCAAAGAAGAAATTGCTGGGCGTCATGTAGTTGATGGTAATTTACATTACTGTGACGATGCTTGTGCTGATAAGGATTGGAGAGACAGAAGAGCGGATCAGTATGCGTACGAAATGAGTGACGGCGTTTTCACGGATTTCAACGACTATATGAGAGATCAGGGAGCAACTATTGTAGAAGATTGGGAAATGCCTCAACGTGAAGAATAGATTGAAATAGGTTAGGGCGGATAAGCCAGATAGGGTTTGTCCTTCCAGTAGCTATTTTAATAGCCAATGCAAAATTGGTAAAAGTAAAGAAAATAGCTGATTGATGCAATACCTGTTCTTTGACAATTAAATAGCTTGGAGCTTCAGAATATGAGTCTCCAACAAAAGTATGAAACGCATTAAACCAAAGCTTAATACGTTCCACAATGAGACCTCAGAATCTTCATTGTAGCACAAAAGCCCTGTTTAATAAACTTCATACGGAGTTTAAAGGTTGAGATCATCACACAAGCGTATGTGATGGCAGCTCGTTAAACAAAATCCTAATGGGAATCTCCAAAAATATCCCACAGCCGCTTGACACCGATGCATCGAAGGGGGCTATTGCCTATTAGAATGATAGGCTGATTGGTTAAGAAACCTACTAGGCTATTTTAGTAATCTACATACGCCATAATCACTCGAGGGGAATCCTTGAAGCGAGCGATGAAGAAAATAGCTGATAAGCGCCAAGACCTATGCTGTGAAGCCTAC
>JAVBKF010000076.1:0-2687 GCA_031554215.1 Caryophanales bacterium | reverse complement strand
GTGTGCCTTGCCGTTTGTATGTTAATATGCTTTTTACTTCAAAAGCACAGGTTTCAGGATAATCTCATTTGGTTCGACTAAAAACTGTCCGAGTTTATCCAAAATATCATTACCATAGAGAAAGCTAAACAATTCAAATGGTGATTTGTTGTTTAGCTTTTCTCTTGTATAGGAATTGATATGAGCCATCATCGTACTAATCTCGAAGTTAAAGGAGATAAGCCGAGCTGGAGCATTAACCCAATCAGAATTAGCAGAAGCCATTGGTGTAACTTCACAAACTATTTATAAATACGAAAACGGAATTGCATTTCCTCCAGGAGATAAGATTCTGCTTCTCTTAGGAGTTCTTGGAGTAACACCTAATGAACTTTTCTGGGATAGTGAATTAACTGTATTAGATAAAATTGACAAGTTAGTTGATGAAGAAATTGGGTTCCGCTATAAATCATTGTTTTTTAAAAAGAGATTTGGTGCAGAGGCAGCAGAAAACATGATTAAGAATGCTCTTAAATTTGATGAGTCTCCATATCCATTTGAAGATATTCTGAAATTTCATAAATGGGATTTTGAAAATAAGCTTACTTCGATGATTGAAGTATACATCAGCAACCAGTTGCAGGATTCAGATAAACGAATTGAAGCATCTATCGAGGATCAACGAAGACAAAGTGCCGAACTACCAGATGATTATGAGCTTGACCTTGAGGAATATTTTAAGGATTTTTAACTAACGCCCTTTGGTTGTTTCAAACAGAAAAAATGTTAAATGATCAAGCGTATTTAACATTTTTTCTGTTTTACAGTGAGACAACTTAATCAGGGTGATACCTGTGAGTATATAACTTGAGTTGTTTTATACTTTTCAGCGACTATGTATATAGAAAAAATTATTATCTCGAAAAATGGGAGGTATAAAATTTGTTTGAACAATTTCTAGGCTTCACAGGTTATTCAGAAGAGGAGTTTCAAGACCTATGGGAAAATGCTCTTTTTGCAATAGACACCAATGTATTAATATACTTCTATAAATACTCATCTAGCCAGTCTTCGGAGGTTTTGTTTGAAACATTAAAATGGTTAAAAGAAAATAATAAGCTATGGATCCCTCATCAAGTAGCACTTGAATACTTTTTCAATCATGAAGAAAAAATGGCTATTCAAAAGGATGGCTATATCAAATTAGAGTCCGAATTTATAAAAATAAAAGCTGAAGCTAAATCAAAAATAAGTAGGATTAAAAGTGAATATCCTTTTATAGAAACCGATGATTTTCAATTTTTTGTTAATGATTTAGAAAAATCATTGGTAAAGTTGAATAAAAAAATTGAAGAGAAAATTGAAAAACTACCCGATTCAAAGCTGTTACAAGACGATATTTTAAATTTAATGGATGGAATTATTGGAGATCCTTTTTCTCAAAAGAGAGTTGATGAAATTGAAAACGAAGGTGAAATGAGATATAAACATTGTATTCCACCAGGATTTAAGGATTTATCTGATAAAAGTGAATCAAGCTATAGAAACTATGGTGACTTTAAATATCAACCCAAATATGGGGACTTGCTAATTTGGAAACAGATTATAGACAAAGCAAAAAAATGTCCACAAGAATCAGTTATCTTTATTACAGAAGATAGAAAAGAAGATTGGTGGGATAAAAACGGGAGAACCATCAAAAGACCCCACCCTCAATTGATTCAAGAATTTTTTAATGAAACGAAGAAAAAGAGTTATATTTATAGGATAGAAAATTTTATTGAAAATCTAAAGAATTATTTAAAATCCGATATAACCGTTGAACAAGTTCTTGAGGTAACTAGTGAAGTTGAAAGCATTAGAAAGGCTGAAGATTTTAGAATGACTAGTAATGCCCCAAAGAATATTGAAATAGATAAATTATTTGGTTATCTATCAACGGATGAAAAAGAAAGAATTGATGACATGTTAGAGGATGCGTATTCTCTTAAAAACAGCAGTGCACTTGCAAATTTCAGATACAACAATACGATTAGTGTAGCAATAAGAACAGTCATTCCAAAATTAGAGATGAACTATAAGCATTTAAATCAGATATTATTTACTTTTGATTATGAAAATGGAATTTTTTATAAGTCCCAATTTGAAAAGCTTCCAACATCAGAAGATGAGCGAACTTCGTATTTAATGGTTTATATTGATGACATGAAAAAAATCATAACGTACCATGATTTTGGAGTATTCCCTGATTCGCAACCAATTTGACTCCGATTTCGCCAAGTTTTCAACAAACTACATCAATTTTTATCGTACTAAACTGCCAGAAACCCTTATAAAATCGTCAACATTGAATTAGCCAACCCACCTCACCAAACTCAAAATCTTGCGCTTGTTACTATCTTAGCTAAAACAATTTTATGTGGACATGAAATACTTGCACAAGTATACTATTCCTAGCAATTGTGGAAAAAGAGATGATCGGTTAGCCCCTTGAATGGGGGTGATGCCCGTGAGCGTATATGAATCATTAATGTTTGCAGTTGCATTTGCGACTTTATGCATTCTGATTGTCCGCAATAACGACAAATAGACCATCCCTCTAACCAAGGTACGATGGTCTATTCTTTGATTTATCTATCTTGGCTAGCCGGCCGCTCTTTGTGCGGTGTTGCTAACTGGAGTAGTGTTGTCGCACTGCTCCTTTTATA
>JAVBKF010000105.1:0-3858 GCA_031554215.1 Caryophanales bacterium | reverse complement strand
TTCTTTTTCCATCGATAGTAGCTTGTTTTAGGGATCTCTAGAAACGATAACGTGTTCATTAGACATGGATTCGATTACCCAATCAAATCACTTTTAGTCATTTTCTCAAGAGCCCATTTAACTTTCCCAGTAGTCATTGTGCATTTCAAGTTGCTTAACGTGTAGTTTCAGTAGGTCTATTTCGCTCATTTCATCGATCCCTTTTTGAAACTATATTGCTTTCCTATAGGGTGTTCAAACCGATGGGTCTTGCATTGCGATACAATCTCATCCAGATTCTTATTTGGCTAGGATTTTATACCCCTAACTTTTCTACAATTAAAATACCATTTTTATGGAAAGTGTTGCAACTATATATAAAAAAGGGAATATTTTTCTATTTTTGTACCCCTAATTTAACCTAGAGAACTAGAAAAGTGAAGCTTCAATAGAAAGCTGTACCTAATTGAAAAAAACTGTGGAAAATGGCGGTAGGATAGTGTATACTTCTACGATAAGATAATGTATTGTAGTCGTTATAAAATGCTCATATGTCTAAAATACATAATTACCCTATAGTAGTAGATTCAGTAGATTCAGTAGAATTATAGTATTTCTAGCCGTCATAAGAGAGATGATGTCTTTTTTTGTATTTTAAGGTAGCTATTTTAAACTAGTTATTGCCATACAACGTCGCCCTTCTTTAAATGAAGGAGTTAATAGATGAGGAGAAAAACAATGGGTAGCAGTAGTAATAAGCATAGTAAGAGAGAACAAAATAAACGGGGTAGTATTTTTCTAAAAAAATTACTTGCGGTTACGATGGTTGTCAATTTGATTCTACCATCAGTGAATTATTTTGAGGTAGAGCAGGTGGAAGCAGCACCAGTGACGCCAATGCCGATGAAATTAGAGAATGGTAGCTTTGAGTCCATTGTAAGTCCGGGGAATAAATTTAACCATTCAGAAGCAAATGTCCCTTATTGGAGTACAACTGCTACCGATAATTATTTAGAAATTTGGACACCGAATTCAAGTGGGGTTGACAAGTCGATTAAACCTCAGTCTGGTTCAAATTTTGCTGAGTTAAACGCAACGCAATCGAGTAGGTTGTACCAAGATATTCGGACAGCAGGAGGAGAAAAGTTGCATTGGTCTTTGTACCATAGACCAAGGGGATCTAATAACGAATCAATGCAAGTTAAAATTGGTGCCCCGAATAATGTTATACCTCAAATAGATACGACTACAGGCTCGAATAAAATTAAGGGAACCCTCGGCAAATGGACGTATCATGAGGGGGATTATGTAGTACCTCCAGGACAAAACGTTACGCGGTTAGCATTTGAATCAACGGATGCTGGTAGTTTTGGTAATTTTATCGACAATGTGACATTCGATGCAACGCCTGTAGGTAAACCAGTTGCCGAACCTGTGGAGGTTATCGTCACCGAGGGCGTGCCAATTGACTCTTCTAAATTAGTGGAGGTAGTTGACCCTGATGGTGGTGCAGTGACAACGGCGTTTAAAACACCTCCTGACATGACGAAACCAGGACAAATACAGACAGTGGTCGTTGTTGTCACTGATTCTGATAACAATAAGATTGAAATACCCGTGCAAATTATTCTGAGATTACAACCGACAGGATCGCCTAGTGCGTCGCCAAAGAAAGTGCCAGTGGGAACTGTACTGACACCAGCTGATTTAGTAAAGGATCTAATAGATCCGGATGGTGGCATAATACCAGTGCCGAGCTTTGTCACAGCACCGATTCCTTCGGTCCCGGGTCCAGCAATTGTCAATGTTAAATTAACAGATGACGAGGGTCAGACGAGGATTATTCCTGTAAGCGTGGTTTTTACAGTCGTACCAACAGGAACGGCAAAACCGATTACAGTACCAGTAGGTGCAACAGTAACAGCAGCGCAGGTGGTGGAAAATCTAATCGACCCGGACGGCGGGGCGACACCGACTGCAGCGTTTATAACGCCACCAGATACAAGTAAGCCAGGTTCGCAACCATTTGAAGTAGAAATTACAGATGATGATGGGGAAAAAACAAGAATTACAGGAACGGTTTTTGTCAATGCAGCACCAACAGCGGATATTAAGCCAAATCTGAAATATCCAGTTGGTACAAATGTCGATACGATTGTCGCAGCTGATTTAGTAGACAATGAACTAGATCCGGATGGTGGAGCAGTCATAGTCAAAATTAAGGACAAGACTAAGGTTGATTCTTCAAAGCCAGGGTCACAAGATGTTGTTGTGGTGGTCACGGATAATGAAGGACTGGAAACAGAGATAACAGTACCGGTGATTTTCACAACTGGACCTGTAGGAATTGCAGCAATCGGTGCTACATACCCAACAGGGGTTGATGTAAACACAATTATTCCAGCGGATTTAGTCACAACTGAGGCTGACCCGGATGGTGGAAATGTCACAGTAACTTTTAAAAATAAAGATTCAATTAATACATCTTTACCAGGTTATCAAAATATCACAGTTGTCATTACAGATGATGAAGGGGCAACAAAAGAGGTAGTCGTCCCAGTCAAGTTCACTAGTGCACCAATTGGTGAGGCAGTAACAAATATCAATTATCCAGTCGGAACGAGTATCGATACAATTGCGGCATCGGGATTGGTTAAGAATGTTACAGATCCAGATGGTGGCGTTGTCACAGTCGATTATAAAGATAAGACAGATATTGATACGTCAATACCAGGCATGCAAGATGTTGTCTTAGTGATGACAGATGATGAAGGAAGTAAGACTGAAATCACTGTTAAAGTGAAATTTACAGCAGACCCGACGGCTACACCTGAGCTGAATGTGAAGTATCCAGTAGGAACGCCCGTCAGTTCAATTATTCCAGCAGATTTGGTGAAAGATGAGAAAGATCCAGATGGCGGAACGGTGACAGTTATTTTTCAAGATGAAACAGCAATTAATTCCTCAATACCAGGACCACAAGAGATTGTTCTATATGTTATTGACGATGAAGGCAAAGGTATAACGATTACGACGACAGTGACTTTCACAACGCCACCAGTAGGAACAGCGGTTCCAACGAAAGTGCCAGTGAACACAGATCTCGTCGCAGCAGATCTCGTCACAGCTGTCAGTGATCCAGATGGTGGAACGGTCACAGCGAAATTTGCAACAGGCGGTAAGCCAGACGCTTCTATTCCTGGTGAAACAATCGCAAAAGTAGAATTAACCGATGATGACGGACAGACAACGATAATTGATGTACCTGTCCATTTTACAACACCACCGACAGGAACAGCAGTAACGGCCGACTACCCGGTAGGAACGACTGTAAGTTCAATCGTGCCAGCAGATTTGGTGAAAGACGAGAAGGATCCAGATGGTGGAGCAGTAATCGTTACGATCAAGGACCCTACAGCCATTAACCCAGCAATACCAGGTCCTCAAGAGGTAGTTGTTGTCATAACCGATGATGAAGGCGCAACAGTTGAAGTCACATCAACAATTGTATTTACAACACCACCGACAGGAACAGCGGAAGTGGGCATTAAGTATCCAGTAGGAACAGATGTAGAAGATATTGTCGCATCAGGCCTAGTCAAGGATGAGAAAGATCCAGATGGCGGGGATGTAACAGTTGCGATCAAAGATCCAACAAAGGTAGATACATCGAAGCCGGGAGCGCAAGACGTAGTGGTCGTGATTACCGATGATGAAGGGGCAACAACAGAAATAACCGTATCAGTAAACTTTACAACACCACCAACAGGAACAGCGGAAGTGGGAATCAAGTATCCAGTCGGAACAGATGTGACGACAATCGTTGCGGCAGGTCTAGTCAAAGATGAGCTTGATCCAGATGGCGGCGATGTAACTGTT
>JAVBKF010000002.1:0-3246 GCA_031554215.1 Caryophanales bacterium | reverse complement strand
AGGCCAACGACAAGCGGTTTCCGGCGTGGGCGTGGACCTTGCCGAACGAACAACTCGCTGAGGTCGTAGGGCGCCTCTTCGCGTGCGACGGCTGGGTATACCTCGGCCACTCCGAGAACAGCCGCAATGGTGGGCACGTTGGGATCGCGCTCGCAAGCGAAGGTCTCATCCGCGACGTCGAGGCCGCCATGCTCCGGCTCGGTATCGTCGGCGCCGTACGCCACCGCAAGGTGAAGTCGTCCGACGGTAAGACGTTCGACGCGTGGGAGTGGACCTGCCGCGACCGCAAGGCCCTCGCCATCATGGCTGAGACGATCAGCATGCCCGGGAAGGACGAGAAGCTCGAGCAGCTCGTCGCTGAGAACGCCGGCAAGCCGGCCGCGCGCGTCCGTTCCTGGCAGTGGCGGAACGCGCCTGCCGGCTACCGGTGGGACGAGGTGGTGTCGGTCGAGGCGCTCTCCGAGCAGGACACCACCGTCGCGGTCGAGGTAGACACCGAACACACCTTCGTCACCTCGTTCGTGGAGCACAACACCTACATCGCGGGCCGGCTCACCGCCTGGGCGGTCGCCACCAACCCGATCGGCGCGATGGTCGTAGTCACCACAGCCCCGAAGATGCGTCAGGTCCGCTCGCAGATGTGGCCGCACATCAAGACCGCCGTCGCCAAGGGCGCACTACCCGGGCGCACCGACACCACCCAGTGGATCATCCGCGACCGCTACGGCAACGACAAGCAGGTCGCCTACGGCTTCTCCGCCGCCCCCACCGACGAAGCAGCCATGCAGGGTATCCACGGAAACCCGAAACTCATCGTCATCGCCGACGAGGCCGGCGGCCTCTCCCAGCTGATCGGTGGCGGTACGAACAACCTCCTCACCGGTGACGCGAAACTGCTCGCGATCGGCAACCCCGCGATGAACGAGCCGAGCTCGTGGTTCGAGCGCGCAGTCGCCGACGGCCTGAACGACGAGAAGCCCCGGACCGTCACCATCCAGATCAGCACCCTGCACTCCCCCGCGATCACCGGCGAGCCGACACCGATCTGCCGGGCGTGCGTGCCCAACCTCGACGGGCACACGATCGCCGGCGGCGCGAAGCCGCACCTGCCTGACTGGTCCTGGCTGCGCCAGACGCTCAGCGACTACGGCGTGATGTTCCCCCAGGAGAGTTTCGACCTCGACCTGGTCCGCAAGCTCTGCCGCGACTCCGGCGTGCCGTACCTGGTCGCCAAGGTGCTCGCCGAGTTCCCCAAGGACTCCGGCAACCAGGTCATGCCGTCCTCGTGGGTCGAGGCCGCGACCCTGGTCGATGAGCCGATGAACCACGACGGGTGTGGCGAGGCTCTGTGCAACGGCGGCGTGCTGCCTGACGTCATGTGCCGCGCCACCGACCTGGCCGAGGGCTACGTGCGTCTGTGCGACCTCGGGCTCGAGGAGGAGACCGAGGAGTGGGCGGTCAAGCGTGGCGCGTGGATCCGCCTCGGGGTGGACGTCGCGGCTGACGGCGGCGACGAGCTCGCCATGTACCGCTCCGTGGGCGACATGGTCACATTCCGCCACGCCTCGGCCGGGTCGATCAACTCCGACGCCAACGTGGTCGTCGGGAAGATCCTGGACGAGATCGACGCGGCGACCCGGCTCGCGAAGGCCATCGGCTCCGATCAGAAGATCCGGGTCAAGATCGACCGCAACGGCCTCGGCTGGGGTGTCGTGTCCACGCTCGAGGCGTACGTCGCGTCCGGGCGCATCGACGTCGAGATCGTCGGCGTCATGGTCTCGCAGTCCCCGGAGGTCGATGACGAGGCCGCGGTCATGCGCCCGTACCGCAAACGCGACGAGATGTGGCTGACCGGCCGCTTCCAGCTGCAGCCCGACCCACGCACCGGCCTGGGCAAGCTCCGGCTGCGCGTGGACCACAACTGCCGGGTGCAGCTGACGCTACCGATGCTGGGCTTCAACACGGCCGGGTTCGCTCTCGTGGAGCAGAAGAAGTCCCTCAAGGCCCGCGGGGTCTCCTCCCCTGACCGCGCCGAGGCCGCGCTGCTCTCGATCTACGAGCCGTTCCCGATCAACGCGCGCAAGAGCAAGGGCTTCCTGGGCTGAGCCGTTGACGTTAGGTAGACCGTAACCAGATGGTGCCCTATCTCGTAGTAGTAGGTGAGGACCGACGGGCCAGGGGTGGCCGACGGTAGGGGCCCTACAGCGACCGCTACACCCGCCCGACCCACCCCATGGAGTCTTCTTGCAGCCCCCGGCCGCACAGGTCCCTTCCCCTACGCCCGCGGCAGCCGAATCGATCATCGGCCTCATCGCTCCCCCACCTGCAGGCAAGCCCCGCAAGCCCAACATGGCCGAGCGGATCGACGCTGAGATAGACGCCGACCCCATGGGGCACGAGTGGGTCATCCAGGCCACGATCAGCGTGGACTCCAAAACGGCGAAGCGCGCCGACTTCCGCCAATCCTTCCGCGCTGAGGCCGGGATGCGCATCGACGCGCTCGAGGTCACCTGCCACTACTGCCGCCGCCCCTGGGGCACCGTCCGGGAACTCGAGGTCGCCGAGATCGCGCGAGCCGCGGCCATGAACTCTGACCACTTCGATCCGTTCGAGCCCGAGGTGCTGCCCGACCTGTCGTGCCCCGCGAAGATGGACAACACCCACCTGATCGGGGGCGACCCCGGAGTACGCGCCAAGCGGAAGGTTTACGAGCCGGTCGGCACCATCCTGCACAACGTGATCGACCGCCGTGGGATGGCCGGCTACACGGTGCACGCCGGCCGGTAGGCCACCCGCCGTCTCGTAGGGCGCGACGTTAGCGCGGTCGTCCGGTCACTCTCCGGCCCGTGACTCGCTACGTCCTTGCCAACCTCACTGGCTTCCTGCTGCTGGTTGTGTCCGTCGTTGGCCTGTTCGTGGTGGCCGGCTTCATCGATCTCAGGGTGCTGGCCTTGCTGGCCTGCGTGGCCTGTGGTGTCGCCGGCGTCCTGCTGGCGCGGGTCGCCCCGAGCAAGGCCGCCCCCCGCGAGGGCTACACCTTCGAGCGTGAGCGATGAGCGGCGGCTGGTTCCCGGCGCTGTTCGAGCGCAAGGCGCTCTCCTTCACCCTCGGCGCCAAGTACGGCTTCGGGAACCGGGTCTCGTCGTACGGGCTGCCTGACGCGGCCGCCGGGTGGGACCTCAACACCGTCGTGGCCGATGCCTACGAGCGCGACATTTGGGTCTACAAGGCCGTCGAGATCATTTC
>JAVBKF010000016.1:0-30841 GCA_031554215.1 Caryophanales bacterium | reverse complement strand
CTTCCGTCAGTGTCATATAGGCACCCCGGCCATTCTTCTTACCTGTTGGATCAACGAAAATAGTGCCCTCCGTTGACCGAACGATTCGAATCATGTCTTTTTTCGGTTTCATTTCACCAGTGGCAATACATTTACGCATTGGCACCTTCTTCTTATTATTCAAAGTCATCACCAACCTTGCGTCCATTATATCTCTTCTTTGAACGCGCTTATCCCGTCGTCATAATCTTCTTCGTATGAATCGGTAATAATCCCTTGTGCCCGCGCATCTGACTCACTTTTGATATCAATTTTCCAGCCCGTCAATTTAGCCGCTAAACGGGCATTTTGACCGCGCTTACCAATCGCAAGAGACAGTTGATAATCAGGAACGATGACAACCGTTGATCGATCTTCTTCATTCACAAGCACCTCAAGTACATTAGAAGGACTTAAAGCATTGGCAACATAATCAACTGGATTTTCTGACCATTCAACTATGTCAATTTTCTCTCCGTTCAATTCGTTGACAATGTTTTGAACCCGATCACCTTTGGCGCCAACACAGGAACCGATTGGATCAACCTCAGGGTTTGTTGAGTAAACAGAAATCTTTGACCGATCGCCTGCTTCTCTAGTGACAGATTTAATCTCAACAATGCCTTCATAGATTTCAGGTACTTCCATTTCAAATAAACGCTTCAGAAGGCCTGGATTCGCTCTCGAAACAACGATTTGTGGTCCCTTTGTTGTTTTATCCACTTTGGTAATAAATAATTTAATCTTATCATGTACTTGGTACACTTCATTTGGCATCATTTCAGACATTGGTAAAATAGCCTCTGTTCTGCCGATTGAAACATAGTAGTTACGCGCATCTTTCCGCTGAACTGTTCCGGTAATGATATCTTCTTGTAAATCAATATATTCATCATAGATTAGTCCACGTTCTGCTTCTCTAACACGCTGCACAATCACTTGCTTTGCATTCGCTGCTGCAACACGTCCGAAATCCTTCGGTGTTACTTCGATTTCGACGACATCGTCCACTTCATAATATTTACTGAGCGCTCTTGCCTCTTCAAGCGAAATGTCTAAGCGACTATCCTCAACAACTTCTTTGACTTCTTTCTTGGCAAAAACACGAATCTGTCCAGTTTCAGTATTAAATTCTACTCGAACATTTTGTGCTTTATTAAAGTTTTTTTGATACGCTGCGACCATTGCTGCTTCGATCGCCTCAATCAATACCGACAAAGCAATGCCTTTTTCTGTTTCTAACGTTTTCAGGGCAGTCAGTAACTCACTGCTCATGCTAACTCCTCCTTTTGTTAAAAAACTATCGCCAGTCTGGCTTTAGCAATTTTTTCATATGGAATTTCAATTTCTCTTATTGCCGTTTTCACCTTAACTTCTAGTACCACAACAGTTTCGGAGAATGATAACATGATGCCTTCGTGCTCTTTGCAGTCCTCTATAGGCTCATACGTTTTAATATGAACATTTTTACCGATTGCTGCTTCAAAATCTGCTTTTTTCTTCAGGGGGCGCTCAGCGCCTGGTGAGGAAACTTCAAGAAAATACTGATCTGGGATTGGGTCCTGCTCATCTAACAGTTGGCTGAGTTTTTCTGAAACAGAAACACACTCATCAATGTCAATGCCGGCTTCATTATCAATAAAAACACGCAAAAACCAGTCGCGCCCTTCCTTCACATACTCTACTTCCACTACTTCAAGCCCCTGGGCTTCCGCAATTGGCCTCACCAATGCTTCCACTACTTCAACGACTTTACTCATTGTTTCACCCCCTTGTGAATAAAACAGTATTTTCCACTTCAACAGACAAAGCGAAAGAGTGGGTTGCCCCACTCTCCTTTTTGGTTATTTAATTCACTTGCCAATAGTATCATATCTTTGCCCGGGATGCAAATTAAAAAAATGACAATTGATTTTCATCTGGCAAATCTGTTAGACAACCGTGATTATCCATAAATTCAATAATCGTTTTTGATACCTTACCGCGTTGTTGCAAATCCTCTTTGGAAAGAAATTCACCGTTTTCTCTTGCACGGACAATCTGTTCAGCCACGTTCTCACCAAGACCTGCTATCGAGATAAACGGTGGTATGAGGCAATCACCTTCAATAATGAATTCCTTTGCCGATGATTTATAAAGATCAATTTTCTTCATTGTGAAACCACGTTGACACATTTCGTGCGCAAGCTCAAGGACTGTCTGTAAGTTCCGATCTTTAACGGATGCTTCCATCCCCTTTTGAGCAATTTCATCAAGCTTTGCCTTAATCGTTAGTGCCCCTTTTGACATGATATCAATATCAAAATCATTAGCACGAACGGTAAAGTATGTTGCATAGAAGAATAATGGCATATGCACCTTGAAATAGGCAATCCGAACAGCCATGAGCACATACGCAGCCGCATGGGCTTTCGGGAACATATATTTGATCTTTTTACAAGAATCAATGTACCAATTTGGCACTTTATGTTCACGCATTTCTGATTCCATCTCAGGTGTCAGCCCTTTTCCCTTACGCACTGATTCCATGATTTTGAAAGCAAATGACGATTCCACGCCTTGATAAATCAGGTAAACCATGATGTCGTCACGACAACCAATTACCTCATTCAGCTTACAAATATTTTTATCAATCAGCTCTTGGGCATTCTTGAGCCATACATCTGTTCCATGGGATAGACCTGATATCTGGACAAGTTCTGAAAACTTCGATGGTTTCGTCGCTTCAAGCATCTGCCGAACAAACTGTGTCCCAAACTCGGGAACACCAAATGTGCCAGTCTTGCAACTAATTTGCTGCGCAGTGACCCCAAGTGCCTCTGGGCTGCTGAAGATACTCATAACAGCTGGATCATCAACTGGAATATCCTTTGGATCAATCCCGCTCAAATCCTGCAACATCCGAATAACGGTTGGATCATCGTGTCCGAGTATATCAAGTTTCAGCACATTATCGTGGATCGAATGGAAGTCAAAATGCGTTGTCTTCCACCGAGAATCCATATTATCGGCCGGGAACTGGATTGGTGTGAAATCATAGACATCCATGTAGTCTGGGATAACAATAATCCCCCCAGGATGCTGACCAGTTGTCCGCTTAGTCCCTGTCGTACCAAGCGATAGACGGTCGATTTCGACCGTTTTCTTTGTCAAATTGTTTTCCTGCAAAAAACCACGTACATAGCCGTAGGCCGTTTTGTCTGCGACCGTAGCAATCGTTCCGGCACGGAAAACATATTCTTCACCAAATAGTTCTTTCGTGTAATCATGGGCTACGTTCTGATAATCACCTGAGAAGTTCAAATCAATATCCGGCACTTTATCCATTTTAAAACCAAGGAAGGTTTCAAACGGAATATCCTGGCCGTCCTTTCGGTAGGCCGAACCACATTCACTACACTGTTTATCTGGTAAGTCATATCCTGAACTAACAGAACCATCTGTAAAAAATGTTGCATGGCAACAACTAGGACAGACGTAATGCGGTGGCATTGGATTTACTTCGGTAATCTGTGTAAGGTGAGCTACGAGGGACGAGCCCACTGATCCCCGTGAACCAACTAAGTAGCCATCATCGAGTGATTTCTTTACAAGTTTTTGCGAAATCAAATAGATAACCGCAAAACCATGTCCAATGATACTTTCCAATTCCTTCTCGATTCGCTGATGAACAATATCAGGCAATTTGTCGCCATAAATCTCATGCGCACGATTATAGGATAGTTCTCTGATCTCTTCGTCTGCACCTTCAATTTTCGGTACGTATAATTCATCTTTAATTGGCTTAACAACTTCGATCATATCTGCCAGTTTGTTCGTGTTTGTCACGACAATCTCGGTCGCTTTCTCGGCACCTAGGTAGGCGAATGATTCAAGCATCTCATCCGTTGTGCGGAAATGGACTTTCGGCAATTGATAACGGTTCATTGGATTCGCTCCACCTTGTGAACGAATCAGTATTTGCCGATAAATGCTGTCCTTTTCATCAAGATAATGTGCATTCCCCGTCGCAACAACTAATTTATTTTGCTCCTCACCAATCTTGATTAAACTCTTGGTAATCCCTTCGAGTGATTGAACGCTATGGACACTTTCTGCTTCGATTAATGGCAAATAGACCTCTTTAGGATGAATTTCTAAGTAATCATAGAAAGCAGCAATGGGGTATACTTCACTAATCGGCTTTTGGATGAGCGCCTCAAACACTTCCCCTTTATCACAGCTTGTACCGATGAGGAGTCCCTCTCGGTATTCAGCTAAGACTGAGCGCGGAATCCGTGGTACCCGGAAGAAATATTCCGTGTGAGCCTTTGAAACGAGTTTAAATAAATTTTTCAGTCCAGTTGCATTTTTCACCAATATGGTGCAATGCTTCGGGCGCGCATTTCGGTACCCTTTCCCCTTGCCAACATGATCATTGAGCTGTCCAAGATTTTCTATTTTATGCTTTTTCAGTTCCTGCATCATGACAAGTAGAATATTCCCTGTCGCCTCAGCATCATAGATGGCACGGTGATGTTGCGTCAGTTCGACGGATAACTTCTTCGCTAGTCCACCAAGACCATACCGCTTAAAATCTGGGTACAAATGGCGTGCTAGTTCTAGTGTATCTATGACAGGGTTCGTGGCCTTCGGATACCCCAGTTTCTCATAAGCCATATTGAGAAAGCCCATGTCAAAGCTAGCATTATGGGCGACAAGAATATCATCTCCAATCCATGTCTTAAATTCCTCAATAATCGTACTAACCTCTGGTGCGTTTTGTACCATCTCATCGGTAATGCCTGTCAGTTCGATTGTTAAAGCAGAGAGCGGATGATGCGGGTTAGCAAACTTTGAAAACCGTTCAATGATTTCACCGTCTCTGATTTTGACTGCACCTAGCTCGATAATCACATTATAAACAGCCGATAAACCGGTTGTCTCGACGTCAAAAACCACATAGGTACTCTCACTCAGTAACCGGTCCTCTGAATTAAAGGCAATTGGAACACCATCATCTACCAAGAACGCCTCAATTCCATAAATGATTTTCATGTCGTGTTTCTTTCCAGCTGCATAAGCTTCCGGGAACCCCTGCACACCACCATGATCGGTAATCGCAATTGCTTTATGCCCCCATAGTTTTGCCCGCTCAACATAATGGCTAATTGGCGTAATTGCATCCATTTGGCTCATCTGCGTATGGAGGTGTAGCTCAACGCGCTTTTCATCCTCTGGTGCAAGGTCCTCACGTACTTCTGGTCTCCCCTCAGAAACATCATTCCCCATGATGATCAGTTCAGGGTTAAATTGATTAAAGGTATCTATTTGTGGATTTCCTTGTACTTTCAGCCATTTTCCTGCTTTAATACGAGAAAACATTACCTCGTCATCCTGGTCTTTTGGGAACATTTTCACTTGTATCGAGTCAGTATAGTCAGTGATTTTGAACATTAACATGCTTTTACCGCTACGTAAAGCACGCATCTCGGCTTGAAATACAAACCCTTCAATCGCTGAACGTTTATCATTTTCCGTTAATTCTTCAATTCTCTTTATATCCGTTTCAAGAATCGGTCTCCCAATCCTAAGCGGCGCATCATTAGGCACACTGTTCTGTTTTCCTTGCATTTCTATTTCCTGCATTGATTGAAGCGTTTGTTGCGCAATCTCGGCATCTTCGCGTTTCTTTTCCTCATGAAACAATTGTAATTGCTGTTCCTGATGTCCATGATCCAAACAAATCTCTATGCGAAAACCTGCCATACCAATCTTTGTATAGTAAGCCCCAATCGCTTCTAAATAGCTATTCTTCACCTTCGTCACTTCAGTCTCAGATTGCACAGTCACCTTTAACGTGTCGTTTTCAAACACAGGTGTCTGGGCAAGCAACATTTGCTGAACCCCAGGTGATTTTTCTGTTAAACGAAGCACAACTGACGGCCAGTATGCCGTTACAGCCGCTCCATCGACGGGATCTCCCTCAATCTTCACGGTAAAATCTACTTCGGCAATGCCTGCAAAAGATAGTGCTAATTGATTGGTAAAGAAAGTCCACAATTCTGTTGGCACTAATTGCTGAAAATAAAAAAGGAAATGCCATGATCCCTTCTCTTTGTTCACAGTTACTTTGCGGATTTCAGCCCCACTGAAAGATGCTAGCTGCTCGGAACCCGTGATTTGCAACTGTGTAAGCAGAATCTGAAAACTTTCCTGCCCTTTATTTATTTCGTTATCCATTGATGACACTCCATTAAATATGATGACAATATCATAACATGAATTTGCTGTTTTTTTGCAGTCCCTATTAAAATAAACCAATCGAAAAGATATTCCATCGTTGCCTGTTTAGTCTCGCGCGACCGTTTGACTCGTAAATCTAGGAATTGAAACACTTCCGATGCAGTAGAAACGGACAGGACAACAGTAATTTCTACCGTTCACCTACAGTAAGCGGATCAACAAATGCTCAGTTATGAATGGTGGTTCGGATGACTGACACAAAAAAAGGGTCCAAATCACAAAGATTTGAACCCCTCCCACTTTCTATTGACCACATTTCGTGGTTTATACCTGTTATCACTTATGAGAATAACCGCTGGATATCATTCCAGGTAACCGCAATCATCAGTAACATGAGCAAAGCAAAACCAACAAAATGAACGATGCTCTCTTTCTCTCTAGAAATCGGTTTCCCGCGAACGCCCTCAATTCCAAGGAATAACAAGCGTCCACCATCCAGTGCTGGTAACGGCAACAGATTGATAATACCAAGATTGACGCTTAGTACTGCTGTCCAAGTGAGAAATTCAGAAAACCCAGTATTAACAACTTCCTTTGTCGCACTATAAATCCCCACTGGTCCAGCTAAATTGTCAACTGAAAATCCTCCAGTAAACATGTCCCCAACAGCAATAAATATTTGTGTCGACCACATATAGGTTTGCTGTGCTGCTGAGGTAATCACTTTAGCAGGAGATTTCTCAGTTGGTGCATAGACACCAATTTGTCCGATTTCTTTTCCCTCAGATTCAACCGAATTGACTTTAACCTCTTTCGTTATTGTCTCTCCGTCACGCATGATTTCAAAAGGAACCGTTTCGTCAGGGTATTTCTGAATGCTACTGACGACGGACTCCCAACTATCAACGGGCTTACCATTAATCGCTTTCACTTGGTCGCCTTCCTTAAGACCATATTGCTCGGCCGCTGAATCTGGAATAATCGTTCCGAGTGCAGGCTCTCCAGTTGGCACGCCTTGCATGAAACCAATCGCAATAAACAACAGAAAAGCAAATATAAAATTCATCATCGGTCCAGCAAATAAAGCCATTGCGCGCTTTGGAACCGATTTCGAGTTAAATTGTCTATTATAAGGAGCAATCTGATACTCACTTCCGTCAATAAAGTACGTAGCCTTTGGATCAACCGTATAAGTCACCTGTTTATCTTCTGTTTCTAGGAAACGGATAAATAGTTGATGCTCAAGATCTGCTGCCTCTACTTCAAGCACTTGGGACGTAGGAAATTTATCAAATTCTGATGTGATGATTTTCGTAATCACATTCTGATCATTTAAAATAAAGCCAATCTGCTGACCAGGCTTCAGTTCTAGAGCCTCAGGGTCTTCTCCTGCCATTTTGACGTAGCCACCGATTGGTAGTGCACGCAGTGTATAAAGTGTCTCGTTACGCGTCCATGAGAATAGCTTTGGCCCCATTCCAATCGCAAACTCTCTGCATAAAATACCAGCTCTTTTTGCGAAAATAAGATGTCCAAGTTCATGCACAAAAACAAGTGCCCCAAACATAAAGATGAACGCTATGATCACTGTTAACTCCATTTGTATTCTCCGTTTCCTTGTGTATGAAACACTATTTATACTGTCTCAATACCGTCTCTCTTATTTCTTGATCTATTGAATGGATCACATCAATTGCAGGATTTCGGATAGCCACATGTTGACCCATCTGTGTTTCAACAATCTTCTCTATCTCTAGGAAAGGAATTTGTTTCGATAAAAATAACTGCACCGCCACTTCGTTTGCTGCATTCATGACAGTTGGCATTGTCCCGCCTACCTTCCCTGCATCATAAGCATAGCGCAAACAAGGAAAACGGTCAAAATCCATTTGTTTAAAATGAAGCGTTGCTGCCTCAGCGAGGTTCAGTCGTTTTGCACGCTCCAGTGGTATTCTATCCGGATAGGAAAGGACATATTGAATCGGGACGCGCATATCAGGAGATCCGAGCTGTGCCATTACACTTGAATCACAGAACTCGACCATTGAATGAATAATGCTTTCATTATGCAACAATACATCTATTTTATCAAATGAGAGGTCGAATAACCAGTGGGCTTCAATCACCTCAAGACCCTTATTCATCATCGTTGCTGAATCAACCGTTAGCTTTGCGCCCATTGACCAATTCGGATGTGCCAATGCATCTTCGACAGTTACATCTGCCAGTTCATCCCGCGAACGGTTGCGAAAGCTACCACCAGATGCTGTGATAACTAGCCGTTCAATATTTTTTTCTTGCTCACCTTGCAAACATTGAAAAATAGCAGAATGCTCACTGTCAACAGGGAGAAACTTCACGCCAGATTTCCGCACAGCATCCATCACGATGTGCCCAGCAGTGACAAGTGTTTCTTTATTCGCAATTCCAATATCTTTGCCCGCTGCAATCGCAGCAAGTGTTGGTCTGAGACCAATGCTACCGACGACAGCATTCAATAGAAAGTTCCCAGCATCGTAGCACGCGACTTCAGTCAAACCTTCAATGCCTGAAACAACACGCGTTGCCGGGAATTCACCCCGTAGCCTCTTAGCATCCGCCTCTTCCAGTACTGATATAAGTGTTGGATTAAATTCTTTGATAATCTCGCGCATTTGCACTGTATCTTTCCCGCATCCGGCAGCGACAAGCTGAAAGTCTTCTGGATGTTGCCGAATGACATCAATCGTTTGTTGTCCAATTGACCCCGATGCACCAATCAAATTAATTTTCTTCAATGTTTTAAGCTCCAATCAATCCAAAAATAACGAGAAATGGTGACACATACATTAAACTATCGAAACGATCTAGTATACCGCCATGACCAGGCAACAACCTACCGGAGTCCTTCACACCATAATGGCGTTTGTAAGCCGATTGAACCAAATCACCGAAAGTACCAATCGTTGCAATCAGTAATGCTAGTCCAATAAATCTGAACAAACTATAGTCAATACGACTGAAAAAATAGAATGCGAGTCCAACAATCACTGCAGAAAAAACGCCCCCAACAAAACCTTCAATTGTTTTATTAGGACTAATCGTTGGCCACAACTTATGCGTACCAAGTTTCCGGCCAAATTGGTACGCACCGATATCAGATGCCCAGATCATTAATAATACGAGTAAAAAGTATTCTAGCCCCATGTCCCTAATAACATACATATAGTAAAATGACATACCCACATACAATAAAGACATCATTGCAAAACCCGCATCTTCAAATGAAAACTTATTCTTTGAAATGACAGTCACAGCAAGGAGGATGGCAAGACCGGCGTAGACTACTTCTAGCTTAGTCAAATAGCTCATCCATTCATATGTGATGATGTACCGGTATGGCATAAGAATCGACCACATCGTCAAAAAAGATACGATGCTCGGGACCGAAAAAAGGTCAATTTTCCGCATGCGGAAGAGCTCGTACAATCCTACTGTTGCAAGTAAGTACGTGACCATTAGAAATAATGGTCCCCCTATGTAGAGAACCGGCAAAAAGATTGCCGCTGCAATTACTGCAGTAATCAAACGTTGTTTCATTTTCCATTCCCACTTTCGTTGTTTCTACCACCAAAACGTCTCGACCTCAGTTGAAATGCCTCGACCGCCAGTAGAAAGTCATCTTCGAGAAAATCTGGCCAGTATTTATCTGAGAAATAAAACTCTGTGTACGCCAGTTGCCAAAGTAAAAAGTTACTCAGCCTGAGTTCCCCACTCGTTCTAATCAATAGATCTGGGTCTGGCATGTCTTTCGTCATTAAAGAAGAGGAAAAAATCGCCTCATCAACCTCGTCAGTCAGCTTGCCAGCTCTCACATCAGCAATCAACTGATTAACGCCAAGTAGTATCTCAGCCCGACTGCCATAATTAAATGCAAAATTCAAATTGAGCCCAGTATTATTTTTCGTCTCTGCTACCGCTCGCTCAATTGTTTCTAAAGTAGAAGCTGGTACCTGCGCGAGCTCACCGATTGTAGTTACTTTCACTTGTTGTTCAATTAATTCTGGTAGAAATTTATCTAAAAACTCTTCAGGAAGCTTCATCAAATAGCTCACTTCTTCTTTGCTTCTCTTCCAGTTTTCAGTGGAGAATGCATACAAAGTGAGCACACCAACACCTAAATCATTGGCAAACCGCGTCATGTGTCTGACGTTCTCCATGCCTTCTTTATGTCCAGCAATTCGTGGCATCAGGCGCTTGTTAGCCCAACGACCATTTCCGTCCATAATGACTGCAACATGATAAGGAATGCCAGCATCTACAGCTGCGAGACGACGACCTTCAAAGTCACTTTTTTTAAATTTTTTCCTAGCCCAATTCCAAAGCATTTTTATCCTCCAAGCCTACGACTAGTTCATTATAGCATAATACAACTATTGTCATTTTGATAACCACATGAGAGAACCTTGTCTAGCATGTGGTCACAAGGGACGCATTCTAGCGACAACTAGTTCAGTGAAAGATCATTACGAACTAAATCTTCAAAGGATTCTCGTTTAACAACTAGTCTGTGCTCACCATTTTCAACAAATACAACAGCTGGCCGCGGGATTCGGTTATAATTGCTCGCCATCGAGTAACCATAAGCACCCGTACAGAAAACGGCTAGTAGTTCATCATTCTGAACTGTTGGCAACGGTAAATCCCAGATCAGCATGTCACCGCTTTCACAGCACTTACCGGCAATTGTATACTGATCATTTTTCTCGGCGTTCGGCCGATTCGCAATGAGCGCCTCATATTTCGCTTCGTACAGTGCAGGCCGAATATTATCACCCATACCGCCATCAACTGCTAAGTATTTCCGTTTGTTCGGGATTTCTTTCACTGAACCAATTTGGTACAAAGTCAATCCAGCATCACCGACAATCACCCGGCCAGGTTCAACCCAAATTTCTGGAATATTGACATCCGCTTCGACTGCTAGTCTCCCGATTGCCGCAACAATTTCTTTGACATAAACAGAGACAGCAATTGGTTCGTCCTCTTGGGTGTAACGAATCCCGAAACCACCACCAAGGTTCAGTACAGTTGGGAAGTAGCCCAGCGATTTCTCCCAACAAATCAGTTGTTTGAAAATCTTTTCCGCTGCCAGTACGAAACCCGTCGTCTCAAATATCTGTGAGCCGATATGACAATGGACGCCAAGCACTTCAAAGCAATCACTCGCAAGAACTTGTTTCAAAGCTGCCTCAGCCTGCCCGTTCATCAAGTCGAAACCAAACTTAGAATCTGTTTGTCCTGTGATAATATAATCATGCGTATGTGCTTCGACCCCAGGGGAAACACGCAGTAAAATCGCCACTGTCCGGTTCATTTCTTCACATAAGTTCGCCAGTAATGTAATTTCATAGAAATTATCAACAACAATACAGCCAATCTCTGCCTCAAGTGCCATCCGGAGTTCCGCTTCACTTTTATTGTTGCCATGAAAATGAATGCGCTCAGTTGGAAAATTGGCTTTCAGCGCAGTATATAACTCACCGCCCGAAACAACATCGAGAGACATCCCTTCCTCAGCTGCGAGCTCGAGCATGGCCACACATGAAAACGCCTTACTCGCATAAGCAACCTGAGACTTTACCCCTGCACGATGAAAGGCTTCTACGAATGACTTTGCTCTTTCTCTAATCAGAGAAACATCATACACATAAAGCGGGGTACCATATGTTTTAGCCAGTACTACTGAGTCTGCACCTGCAATTTTCAAATGTTGACTTACAACCGTCGTTTCATTCATTTATTTGTCCGCCTTCCGAGGTGCCCTAGAAATGTTTAATTGGTGACGACCATTAACGATTTGTCAGGCACTGTCAACTTTCTATCCGCTTTGTATTTTCATGCTGAAAACTACCTTATGAGTACTACATTATCATAGCAGTACTAGGCTTCTGATGCTCACTTTTTGTTTCACAGCGGACCTCATTTGATAACATTTGCTAGCTGTACAACGTGATGTAGCGCTGCAACAATCATTGGTATTTCATGATCCAGTACCATCCTCATATCAAGCCAGTATGCGTTTTCTTGCACTTTCCCAACAACCGCAGGCGTACCTGTTCTCATCAATTTATGAAGCTTTGCTGCCGAAAGCCCCTTTACCTTCACACCAACAACCACACTGTCGATGGTTTCTTCTGGCAGTGTTCCGCCCCCAATTGTTGACTGATCTTGCTTAATCGCATATTCAAGTCTGACGTCCCCGTCAATTAATAACTGAATCAAGTGGTCTGCTTTCTTGCCCACTTGTTCTATATCCAACATGATTTCTCGTACTGTGGGGATAGTCAGCGCCCCACCTTCACCCTGTTTATACGCACGTAATGTAGACTCAAGTGCTGCGAGTGTCATTTTATCCACGCGCAGAACTCTAGCTAATTGGTGCTTTTCCAGCTGGTCAATCAGTTCCTTCTTTCCAGCAATAATTCCTGCCTGAGGTCCGCCGAGTAGCTTGTCACCACTAAAAGACACTAGGTCAACGCCACTTGCAATTACCTTACTAACAAGCGGCTCATCACCAATTCCGTAACGTTCAAAATCAAACAAGGCTCCACTGCCTAAATCCTCATAGCTAATAATTTGATTATCGGATGCCATTTTGGCAAGTAGTTGACTCTCTACCATTTCTGTAAAACCAACTACTTTAAAATTAGAACTATGTACTTTCATCATCATCGCTGTGTTTAGCGTAACTGCTTCCACATAGTCAAGTGGATGTGTCATATTTGTCGTGCCTACCTCCCGCAAAGTAGCACCGGTCTCTTCCATAATCGTTGATATCCGGAATGATCCCCCAATTTCCACAAGTTGCCCTCTGGAAATAATCACTTCCTTTTGCCGGGCAAAGACTGAGAGAATCATAAAGACAGCTGCCGCATTATTATTGACAACAATTGCTGCTTCAGCGCCGGTCACTTCCTTTACGAGCTTACAAACTAATTCTTGCCTAGACCCGCGCACCCCTTGCTCTAGGTCATACTCAATATTGGCATAGTTCCTAGCAACGGCAACAACTTGCTCAATCGCTTTCTCACTAAGCCGTGACCGCCCTAAATTGGTATGTAACACTGTACCGGTCGCATTAACGACTGGTCTCAGTTCAGGCGTTAAATGCTGTTTCAAATGACGATCGACATTCGAGAAAAGCGCATGAACAAATTGTTTTGAGCTAGGATCAATTCCTGTCCATTTATCTTGCAAAATCAGCGCACGCACCAAATCAAGCTGATGCTTGACCTGTGTTGTCAAGACTGCTAAATCAATTTGATATTTCTCAATTAACGCCACTGCACATGCGTGGCTTTGCAAGTGATGAACAGCTGGTATTCGCTTTAGCGTTGCCTGTTTCATTATGTGTATCCCCTATTAAGTTTATTTACAATTGAAAACTAGCCATTGTACATATTCTGAGCCATTTTAGGTAAGCAGGATGATCTTTCTCACGATGAAATTTTCGATATATAAAACAATTCTACCGCAAATCGATTATAATAAGAATAGATTTATTAAAAAAAATAGGCGAGGTGCTAGAAAATGGATAAAATCAAATTAACGGCTTTTTCAACAAAAGCTGGTTGAGGCTGTAAAATTGGTCCAGAAGACCTAGCGCAAGTTTTGCGTTATTTACCATCTAGCAAAACAGATAGTCGGCTTTTGGTAGGAAATGAATCATCTGATGATGCCGGTGTATACCAATTAACTGACGACATTGCAATGATTCAAACACTCGACTTCTTTACCCCTATTGTTGACGATCCTTACATGTTTGGACAGATCGCAGCTGCAAATGCGCTCAGTGATGTATACGCCATGGGCGGCAAACCAGTTACCGCAATGAACATTGTCGGCTTTCCAATCAAGAAACTAGGTCACACAGTGCTAGCAGAAATATTGAAAGGTGCTGGTGACAAGGTGCTAGAAGCCGGTGCCATTACGGTGGGTGGTCACTCAATTGATGATCAAGAACCTAAATTCGGTCTCTCTGTTACTGGAACTGTTCACCCAAAGAGGATATGGAAAAATATCGGCGCTGAGATCGGTGATCTGCTTATTTTGACAAAACCAATTGGTGTCGGAATTCTATCAACTGCGATTAAGCGGTCACTCGTTTCTAGTCAAACCGAGCAATTGGTCGAAAAGACAATGGCGACACTGAATAAACAGGCGGCTGAAGTTGCCGCTCAGTTTCATCCTTCGGCAGTCACTGATATTACAGGTTTTGGACTACTTGGACATGCCCATGAAATGGCTAGTGGCAGTCATGTCAGCTTTGAAATTACCTGCCAAGATGTCCCGCTACTTCCGCAAACAACCGAGCTCGCACAACAAGGCGTGATTCCAGGCGGTACAAAAGCCAATTTCGAGTGGCTAGAAGGTCACCTAAGTTTCAAGGATACCATCGGCGAAACCGAGCGGCTGATTCTATGTGATGCCGTTACATCTGGGGGGCTCCTTCTTGCAATGAAACCAAATGAGGCTGTGCAATACATCGAGCAATACGCAGATGCAGTTGTGATAGGCCGCGTCGTATCCAAACAGAGCAAGTCAATCTATGTACAGTAAATGCGCTACGAACTACTTATGTATCAATATTGCCTTTAGCAAACACTGAAAAACAGCACTTTCCATCATGTGACGGAAAAAGTGCTGTTTCTTTTCGTGCGCTCAGTTTTATTGTATGACCTTCAGTTCACGGCCTGCTTTGGCGAAAGCTTGCAATGCCGTTTCTAGCTGTTCTTTTGAATGAGCCGCTGAGACAATCGTTCTCACTCTAGCTTTCCCCTTTGCAACGGTTGGGAAGGTAATTCCTTGCGCAAAAACACCATACTCAAGCAATTTATCAGAGAACTTATGTGTTAATGCATCATCACCAATCATCACAGGTGTTATTGGCGTTTCGCTTGGACCAGTTGCAAAGCCTAGTTCATTGAGACCTTTCTTGAAAAACCGTGCATTATCCCATAGCTTTTCGATTAATTCTGGTTCTTCGAGTAAAACGTCAATGGCTGCACTGTTGGCTGCCACAACAGCTGGTGAATGTGATGTGCTAAACAGAAACGGTCTGCCTTTATGAATCAAATAATCAATCACCGTTTGGCTTGAAGCAATATAGCCCCCCAAAACACCAACTGCTTTTGATAATGTCCCTACCTGAATATGGACGCGGCCATCTAAACCAAAATGATTCACTGACCCACGGCCATTCTTGCCAAGAACGCCTGACGAATGAGCATCATCAACCATGACAATCGCATCATAGGTCTCGGCGAGTTCAACAATCCTCGGAAGGGGAGCGATATTGCCATCCATCGAGAAGACACCATCTGTGACAATCAACCGCTTACGATATCCAGCAGACGCTTTCAAGGCATCTTCTAAACTAGCCATGTCGACATGCTTATAGACCTTTCGTCCAGCTTTCGTTAAACGAATCCCATCAATAATTGATGCATGGTTTAACTCATCAGAAATCACGACATCTTCTGCTGTTAAAATTGCGGACAACACACCCTGGTTGCAAGTGAATCCAGACTGAAATACGAGCGACGCCTCGGTGTGCTTAAACTTCGCTAGCTTTTCCTCGAGCGCCATATGCATTGAAAATGTACCAGCAATTGTCCGGACAGAGCCAGTGCCTACACCAAAATCCTCTGTTGCTTTAATGGCAGCCTGTTTCATACGGGGATGAGTTGTCAGTCCTAAATAGTTATTCGAGGATAATTGGATCACATCTTTGCCAGCAATCGTCACAACTGCCCCTGCTGCCGACTCAATCGGAAGCAGATGTCTAAATGTTCCTTTTTGTTTCATCTCTGCAAGTTCTTCAGCTAAATACTCAAAACCCTTCAAAGTTTCCACTCCTTTTATACGAAATAACTCATAATCGGTAGCTTACGGTTTTCGGACACATGTGAAACGCGTTCACCAATCTTGACTGCACCCATTTTTTCATAGAATCCTTCGGCGAGTGGTTCACTCTCAAAATGGATATTCATGATAAAATTATTTGCAGCTACTTCTAACATATAGCGCCACATTTTTTTGCCGTACCCCTTGCCAATGTAGTTTGGCAACAAAAAGAAATCTTCCAAACATTCTTTTCTGTCCTGATGTGTTAGACTAAAGAAACCGATTAAATCATCGTCCTTGTACATCGTATAAACAATCTCGTTCTCTATACGTGTTACTGGCACGCTGAGATAATCTTTCATTTGGTCTAGGATTTCCTCATCATATCCCCAGTGTTTTTTTGAACAGATCGCAAGTTTAGTCAGTGCATCTGCTTGATCTGGTGTTGCCTTTTTAAAATTGATCATGGAGTCATTACTACCTTCCCGCATTGTCCCTTTATCATTAAGTCAAATCCTTGTTTGAATTCTTCTAAACGTATTTGATGGGTTACTATTTTATCTAAATGAAGTTGGCCAGATTGAATTAATCCAGAAACTTGTTGCCACGTTGAAAACATTCTCCGCCCAGTAATACCGTGAACGGTAATGCCTTTGAAAACAAGATCATTTGTAATGTCAATTGAAATTGGTTTCGTGGGCAAACTGAGAATCGAAATCCTACCACCATTTGTGACCATTTTAAAAGCTTGATCCACTGCTACTGGATGCCCACTCATTTCACACACAACGTCAACACCATTGCCATCAGTCAGCTTCGCAATCACCTTCAGTGGGTCCTCCTTGCCTGAGTTAATCACTGCGGTTGCACCAATTTCCTTCGCTAAATCAAGGCGATAATCATTGAGATCCAGTGCAATCACCTGACTTGCCCCTGCCGCTTTCGCTACATTGACTGCCATGAGACCGATTGGTCCACAACCAATGACCGCCACAGACTTACCGGCGACTTCTCCCGATAATACCGTATGAACAGCGTTGCCAAGTGGCTCTTGAATTGATGCGGCAACATGCGGCACTGCTTTTTCATTTTGCCAAATGTTTGAAGCTGGTACCTTCACATATTCAGCAAAACAGCCAGGCTCGTCCACACCCAGAATAATGGTGTTTTTACATACATGGTATTGCCCAGCCAAGCATTGCGGACAAGTACCGCAAACAGTATGCGTTTCCGCGGATACAAAATCACCAACCGAAACGTTCGTTACGCTTGCACCAATCTCAACAACTTCACCTGCAAATTCATGCCCGAAGACATATGGCGGATGTACGCGGCTCTCAGCCCACGCATCCCAAGTGTAAATGTGTACATCTGTCCCGCAAATTGATGCTGCTGCTACTTTCACGAGTACCTCATTCTCATTAATTGTCGGTACATCTACTAACTGTATTTCTGCGCCAAAACCACGCGTGTGTTTAACAAGAGCTTTCATTTTCATATCAATGGTCTCCCTTCGAATATGGAACAAAACTTCACTTCTATAGTAGCACGAAAATTTCATTGAAAGGTAGTATTTTATCTGCATTTGTCTAAGAAAATCAGAAAATCAATCGTTTGCACCATTTCGCGCCAAAAATCGCCTTTTTATTAATATAAAAAAATAGACTACACTGAAATTAAATCGGTTAAACCAGCAAATACTCACTTCTAGTGTTGCCATTTTTAGCATTATCTATTTCCATTAGTGAAGTTAAATTGGGCCCTGAGAACACATTAACAACGCGGAAGCACGAGGCATATTTCGTTAAATAGAATCCATCAATCACACATAACCCCTTGCCCCATCGTCAAAATAAATAGACTACACATTGTTGAATAGTCTACCTTTAATCAGCTTTTCTCATGGTAATTCCAGCATCTCACTCGCGGGGGCAGCCTAATCATTGCGTTCTTTTGCCGCTCGGAATAGTCAACAGGATAGCGGTCCCCCGTCCTTCTTCACTGGTCACTTTAAATGTACCTTGCAACCCATTCATGACCTTTATACTCATTGCAAGTCCAAGACCATTCCCGTTTTCCTTCGTTGTGAAAAAAGGTGTCCCAATTTTCGCCAACTGATCGGCTGGAATACCTTTACCAGTATCCTTAATTGACAAGACCACATCATGTACCCGCAGCTGAAAGGCTACTGTACAAGTGCCACCAGTTTCCATTGCTTCAGTCGCATTCCGCAACACATTGCTGATGACCTGCTTTAAACGATTTTTATCCGTGTAGACCAGCACACCCTCAGTTAATTCATTCCGGAACCTAATCCCATTTTGATGAAAAATAGCCATTTGTAGAAGTAGTACTTCGTCAACAATCGCCTTTAAATCATATGTTTTCATCGTCACTTCAGTCTGTTTTGAATAATCTAATAAATTCTCAACAATTTGGTTTATATGATCGAGTTCGGACATGATGACCGGTGCAAATTGATTAAAAAGCTCTTTGTCATCTGGTCTCGCCTGTAGTAGTTGAAAACTCCCGCGTATTGTGGTAATTGGATTACGAATTTCATGTGACAGTGAAGAAGCCATCTCACCGACAACTCGTAGCTTTTTCGCTCGCATCAATTGCTCTTCACGTTCTTTAATCGTATCAACGAGTTCAACCATAGCACTATTCAGCACTACTACCTCACGATACGCCGTGGGTCTAATCGGTGTGAGTTCATTATGTAGCTGATAATGCCGCATCGAAGCCATCATGTCTTCAATCGGATACAAGACAACGCGCATCTTTAAATAGACGGTCATAAGTGCCAGAAAGGCTGAAATAATAATGAAAATGATGACAAATCGCGCATAGTTTGGTTGAAAATTAAAATACAACGAAATGAAATATTGTGCGATAGACAACACAACAAGTGGCAAAACGCCAATCACCAAATCATAGAATAAGATTTTACGAATCAGATTTTTATGAATAGAGATCACTGCCTAACTTTGTCCCAAAAGACTCCTCATAAAATCGCCATACCTCGTCAAATAGGCTCATATCTAGTAAATATTCACCATTCATTTCAAGATAAGAGCTGAGCTCATGATAGGACGTCGATTGTTTTGGAAATGTATGATCTTGATAGACATGCTCAGCAAACAATGCGTACTCTGTACCTTCTTCATCATCGCGGTAGGACATTAAAAAACGATAAAACGGTTTCATAAGGGTTATTCCTCTACATGTATTTTTCCATATGATTTCGATAGTACTCACACGATGATAATACCAAATATTTCAACAAAACTCAAATAGACACCAAGGAGAACAACGGCACTAACCGTGGATATAAATGCGCGCCCCATCCGTCGCCTCAATGTCAACGGTACGGCCAATCGGTAATGTAACAAGCGGTTGTGTATGACTATAATGAAAGCCTGCAACCACGGGTATCGTTGCCAATTTTGCTTTTTTAGCGAATGATCAGATCAAGTCCACGCGCTGTTACAGAAGATGCCGCTTCAAAGCGGCCAAGGACAAGTGCTCGCAACTTGTCTGCATTTGGTTGGTGCAATAGAGATTGGTACAATTGGTCAAATGTAAAACTATTGATAGCACCAGCATCTTCGATAAAAACAACCGCATCATTCAAATCAGGCATCCACTCCGTTCCAAACAGTAGACTCCATGTTGTTAGATTCCCAGCAAGGAGTTTGCCAGTAGCACTGCCTGATTGCACCACCCGAAAGCCATTTTGCGGATGAAAGTTCCGGTCTTCCGGGCTAGAATGCCAAGGGTCATTGCTCCAGGTTGCTGATAGGCTAATCTGATACGCTCGATGGGTCATGGTCGCCTTTTCAAAGTAGGATTCTGAGTAATGAAAGCGATGATTTGTCCCAAACGAAGCAAGATCAGGACCAGCATACGTTTCAAGTCCTGTTTTTGCATAGACAGAGAGGATCAGTGCAGTCATGTCACGATAGCCAATCCACACTTTCGGATTCATTTTGATCAGTTCATACGGTAAGTACGCTAATAATTGATTGCAATTAGTACCACTAGTAGCGGCCATAATACCTTTGACATTTGGGTCACTGACTGCCTCCGTGATGTCAGCAATCCGCTCATCAATTGAGGAGGAATAGTACTCGTCACACTGCTTCGCATTCCTTGAAAAGGTTACGATGAAACCAAGTGCTTCAAGACGCTCCCTAGCCGCCTGAACATTGTCTGACTTCAGCGTAGTTAAACTTTGTGCTGGGGCAATGATACGAATTTCATCTCCGATGTTTAATCGTTCTGGGCTACTCAGGTTCCAGGCAACTCCCCACGAGGTTTAGTTATTTTCATCCTAAAGTCTTAACAATATCTCTGGCAATCCAAACCCCACATGCACTTGCCTGTGCGAGACCTCGGGTGATCCCACCACCATCTCCGCCGACGTATAATCCGGAAATTTCCGTCTCAAACTGATTGTTCAATACCGGCCTAGCTGAATAGAATTTAGCCTCAACCCCATAAAACAATGTGTGCTCTGACGCGATTCCTGGCGTGACATGGTTTAGCGCTTCAGTCATTTCAATTAAACTTTTCATGGTATCATACGGTAGAACTAAACCTAAATCACCTGGCACCGCTTCTTTCATGGTTGGCTCGAGGAACCCTTCTTTAATTCGTTTTTCCGTGGAGCGTCTTCCTTTTAATAAATCGCCATATTTCTGGACAATAATCCCACCATTCGATAACGCATTCGCGAGCTTCGACACTTCAATCGCGTACTCATTCGGCTTATCAAATGGTTCTGAAAAAGTATGAGAAACAAGTAAGGCAAAATTGGTGTTCTCACTACCAAGCTTTGGATCCTTGTAAGCATGTCCATTCGCCAGCATTACCCCGGAATGATTCTCCACAACAACATGTCCAGAAGGATTTGAACAAAACGTTCGCACCGTTGTGCCAACTGATGTATTGAAAATGAATTTTCCTTCATAAAGGTTTCGATTGATTTCTTCCATGACAATGTTGGACGTCTCAACACGAACACCAACATCGACTTGATTATTGATCAACTTTAATCTGCGTGACTTCAAGACACGCGCAAGCCACATTGACCCATCACGCCCAGGTGTAACGACGACCTTCTTAGCAGTAATTTCTTCACCATTCCGCAGCTTGATCCCAGTCGTTTGAAACCCATTTTCATCTTTTTTTGTGATGACGTCTTCCACTTCAGTTTTAAATGCCATATCTATTTTAGTCGTTAAATAATGATAAATTCTTGTTAAAATTTCCAAGTTTTGCTCGGTACCTAAATGGCGTACCTGTGCACGCTGTAATTTAAGGCCAGCCGCATAAGCACGTCTCTCAATCTCACGAACTGCTGGTGTGAGCGGATCAGTAATCGTCTCCGTTGCCCCGTGTGACAAATTGATCTCATCCACATAACGGATTAAATCAAGTACAGTTGAATTGGAAAGGTAGTCCGTCATCCAGCCACCAAATTCACTGGTAATGTTAAATTTACCATCAGAATAGGCACCAGCGCCGCCAAATCCATTGGTGATGGAACATGCGGGCAAACAACCAGAAAATTCTTTTTTTCCAGCAGCAGGAGGGCATTTACTAATCTTCTTTTCTAAAATCGGACAATTACGAAGTGAAATTTCATGCCCCTTGTCCACAAGTAGCACGGAAGTTTCCGGACTTTTCAGGGATAATTCATAGCAGGCAAATATCCCAGCGGGACCTGCCCCAACGACAACAACATCATAATTTTTTTTCATCTTCTAAACTCCTCCTTCTGCAAATCGAACAAAACTGGACTGTATGCACGCATCAATCCGTGTATTTTTTACGCTTTGATACTTTATTTTGTGTATGCAAACATTCTCACTATAGCAAACCATCGAACTTTGGTCAAATTAGGTCAAACAAAAAAAACGGCTTGCGCCGTTTAACAATTTTCTAAATCTTTAGCAGATGAATGATGCCCCGATAATGATTAGGAGTATAAACAGTACAACAACAATCGTGAACGTTGAACCGATTCCACCACCACCGCCACCATAACTATACCCTACGCCGCCGCATGGCGATGGACAACAAGCATTGTAGCCACCATAATACATATTACCACTCCCAATGATTTGTGTATTCATTACCCTACAAAATATGAGGCAAATGCCTTATTGCATAGGCAAATGCCCAGAAAAGATAAATCTTTCTTGAAATTGATTGGGACTACTTGGTTTATGGCGTGAAACTGTGCTTCTAAAACCAGCTACATTGTAACCGCTGAGGGCACTCACTTCTTATTGTTCATGCGGGTCTGTAAATCCTTATGAATTTGTTTCCACCGTTTCTTCTCCTCTGCCTGAAGCTTTACATCATTTTTCCGTAGTGCGTAGGCTTCCTCACGCAGTAATTTCAGATAGCTTTCAAACCGCTCTCCGCTCAGGCTACCTTCTGCGAGCGCCCTATTCACAGCGCAACCTGGTTCATTTTGATGGGAGCAATCTCGAAATCGGCAATCAGCGATTAAAGCTTCAACATCCTGAAACCCACTACTCGCGCCATCACCGCCGAATAAGGCAAATTCCCGCATGCCTGGTGTGTCAATTAAACAAACACCAGATGCTGTGAAGAATAAATTCCTCGTAGTTGTTGTGTGCTTTCCTTTGTCATCATCCGCGCGGACTGCCTGAACATCCTGCACCTGTTCGCCTAATAAATAATTCGTCATGGTTGATTTCCCTACACCAGAAGACCCAACGAGTACATAGCTCTTCCCACTTTCAAGGGTGGCAGCAAATTGTGCCATCTGTAGAGGGTCTGCCGCACTAATGGCGATAACAGGAACACCGTAGAGGGTGGCTTCCACTTCAGAAACTCTTTCAGCGACATCAGCATACAAATCCGCTTTATTCAAAATGATCATTGGACTTGCTCCACTATCCCAGACCGCAGCCATATACCGCTCAAGGCGGCGCAGATTAAAATCGTGTCCCAATGCCATCACAATGAGACAAGTATCTACGTTCGTCGCAATCAACTGTTCGCCAAACGCTGTCCCAGCTTTTGCTCGTGACAGTTTGCTTCTTCTTGGAAGAATTTCATGAATAACTGCTTCGTCCATTTCATTTTCTGTGGAAACTACTAAGTAATCTCCAACTGCCGGTAAATCTTGATCACTTGTTACCTGATACGAAAACTTTCCTGAGAGCCTCGCCAATCGTTCAACCGTTCCGGTCGTGATTCTATAGATATTACGAAAACAACTTGTCACCCTTGCTATTTGGAAGAGGGCAGGATCGTATTTCGCATAGGTTGCTCGCATTGAATCGTCAATCGCGGATACTATATGATTCACTTTTGAACTCCAATCTAGGTTTATTTTTTTACTTTTTATTGTACAAAAAAAACTGAAATAATGTGCTGCGGGAAGAGGGTGTTTTTTGAGAAAACCGTCTCCCTACAGCTATCTATTTCAGTCAGTAAAGATTACTCAGCCACGTACATGAGTGCAAGCGCGCCTGCACCTGTATGTGTACTAATCACCGGTGTAGTTGTTAATATGATAATGTTCTCCTGATCAACAAACTCTTTCATAGCCTCGCAAAGATGCTGTGCTTGACTAAGTGCATTGGCATGCGAGATGCCGACATACTTAATTGTCTTTCCTTTCACATCTTCAGCAAACTTTGACACAATAATTTTCAATGCTTGTTTGTAGTTACGTGCTTTCGCCACTGGTGTGTATTCGCCGCCAGCTAAACTTGCAATCGGCTTAATGTTAAATAATGATCCAAGGAAGGCGCTACCTTTTCCAATTCTGCCACCTTTAACAAGATTATCAAGTTTATCAACCACGATATAGAGTGATGTATTCGCGCGAACTTCTTCTAAACGCGCAGTAATCTGTTCGATCGTGAAGCCTTTTCGGGCCATGGCCACCGCTTCCCGAACCTGAAACCCTAGTGCTTGCGAAACATATTTAGAATTGTGTACAGTCACGTTAGAATCGGTCATCGCTGCAACACTACAAGCAGAGTCAAAAGTTCCGCTCAGCGAATCCGTTACATGGATGGAAAGAATCTCGCTACCATCTTTTCCTAGATCATCATATAATTCCAGCAAACTACCCACTCGTGGTTGTGAGCTTTTCGGTAACTCTTCAATCGCTTCCATTTGGGTAATAAATTCGTCATTCGATATATCAACGCCATCGAGAAAGGTTTCTCCAGACATCAAAATTTGTAAAGGCGCCACTGAAATGCCTAGTTCTTCTATCATTTCTTTTGACAAATCAGCAGTAGAATCGGTTACAATTTTAATCATTTATGTACCACCCTTATTCGATAATAGCACCATTATACATGATTCAACTTCCCATGACCATATGACGTTTTATTTGCTTAAAGAATTTTCCGTTTAAATCCAATTAATCACCTGTCTCGACGTACCAATTTAGATAGCAAAGCCCGTTGCTAACCTCTGTAACATCAAGCACGCCACGAGCTACGGTCAAATAAAAACCTTCAGCAATTTCAACAAGTGATGTCGCAAGCCCTCAGCGGATAGAATTACTAGTTCAAGCACTGCATTCTCATCAAAAATAGCGGCATATTGTCATTTATAAACGAGAAACCCCATGTCTAGTGCAACGGGCATCACTTGGCTCAGCGGTCCAACAGTCAACTTGATATTGGCTATTTTTGAAAAACCCTCCCCTAGGCATCATTCCAAACAAGATTTAGTAGCTCACTCATTAAAGCCATCTTATGCATAAAATTACTTCAAAAAAAAGTCCTTGTACGGTTTTTTCAAAGAAATTTTGAAGAACCTATTCAAAGACTTATTTTGAAAGTATTAATAGTGAAATGCAAGTACTATTCTGCTGCTACTAATTCTTCTATTTCATCATCGTCATCTGCCAATACCCTTTTCTGTTTACGCCGGTAAATAATCTTTGATAATGACGCTGAAATTTCAAATAAAATGAGTAAAGGAAAATAAGTAACAAAGTCAGAGACAAATGTTGGCGGCGAAATAATGACACCAACAATGATCAATACAAAATAGACATATTTTCTTGATCGCGTTAATACATAAGGGTTTAAAATACCAATAGATGTCATGAACATCATCACAACTGGCATTTCAAACAACACACCAAACGGTAATGTCATATGTAATAAGAACTTAAAATAACGCGTTGCTTCGTAAGTCGTCTCCATTTGTGCATCGCCAAGTTGGCTTAAAAAATCATAAATGATCGGAAAGACAACGTAGTAGCCAAAAGCAATTCCCACAGCAAAAAGAATAAACACAGCTGGAAAATAGCGTAGTGCAGCTCGTCGTTCTCTAGCCTTGAGAGCCGGCTTCACAAACAACCAGATTTGAATAACGACAAACGGGATTAATAGTGCCATCGCAATGACCACTGCAATCATAAAGTAAACAAAAATAACATCGCTTGGTCCCAAAATAATTAATTCAGCAGGCTGAGCCGCTTTTGTCAGATAATCATAAATATCATTTACAAAATAGAATCCAATTCCTAAAAAGACAAAAAAAGCGACAGCAGAATAAATGAGCCGTCTTCTAAGTTCATCTAGATGGTCAATAATTGTGGCGCTCTTATCTTCCAAAGCGTCCCCTCCTTCCGGGCCCGAGGCATGAGCAACGATAACAACCAGTTAATTGAATCATGAAGCTCGCGAAAGTTGTTGAATCATAAAGCGAACAAAGGCGTAAGATTTCTCTCACACCTTTTGAGCAATTTACAAATCTTTTTTGATTTCCTCTTTCACGCTATCCATTTCATCAACGACATCACTTGTTAGCTCTCTAGTTGATTTCTTAAATTCTTTTAGGGTTTGTCCGAAGGCTTTTCCCATTTCAGGAAGCTTCTTAGGTCCAAAAATGATTAAGGCCAAAAGCACAACTAGTATCAGCCCTGGGATTCCAACATTTGGCATGTTATCGCCTCCTTTTACTGTCCGCTACTAGTATACTATCTTTTAAACTTTTTTTAAAGTTTTTACTTCACAAAAACGCTCAATTGGCGACAATTACAAAACTAGTAAACGACTGCCTAAGCCCGCGTTCAGTCTATTATCAACACTTCTCATACTGTCTCTGTTTTAAGAGTGCGCGTTCCGAGATGATTCTCTCCCGCAATTCATCAGCAAGCTGAACCATATCTTTGTTCTGCAGTTCCGCATTTGAAATGGCTGGCAGAATCCTAATGACGACATCTGCCGGTTTAACGAGGCGATTATTCTTCTCAAAAATATCAGCTGATCCTTCAATCACAATTGGTACAATTGGCGCCAGTCCGTCTTTGGCTAACCGAAGTGATCCGGCTTTAAATTCAAGTACATCACCACCACGGTTGCGTGTACCTTCTGGGAAAATGACGAGTGAATGTCCATTCTTCACCTTTTCGATTCCTTGCTTTAAACCATGAATAGCCCCTTTCCTACTATTTCGGTCCATGAAAACACAGCCAATCACTCTCATCCAACTTGAAATCAGCGGAATTGATTCTGTTTCTTTTTTTGCAACAAACCCGAGTGGCTTCTCAAATGAGCCAATCAAGAGTGGAATATCAAAATCACTTTCGTGATTGCCGACAAAAACAACAGCACCTTCAGGCATGTGCTCATAACCTTCTATACTAATTGTACTACCAGTCATTTTCATGAAACGCTTTGCCCATTTCTTAGGTACCACATGTAAAGCTGGATCATCTAGATGATTATCCTTTGCAGCGAGTTTCTTCATTTTAAATAATTGCGGAATATGTACCAACAAAAATCCGACTAAATAAATAAATAGTAAACTGAGTCTTAACAATATTCTATTCTCCTTTGCAACGTAACAAATTTGTAACTGAACGGGCATCTGGCATCTGGATTTCCAGCCACCTCATTTTCTGTAACCCAATCATTCATGTTAATTTCCGGGAAAGTACTATCTCCAAGAAAAGTAGCGTCTATACATGTTAGATACAATCTAGAAACATATGGCAGCGCCTGCTGATAGATTGACGCTCCACCAAAGATAAAGCATTCAGCTTCATCTTGTTGATAGCGCTCAATGATTTCTTGGACCGAGTCAACTATCTCGATGCCTGCGCTCTGAAAATGCGCATCATTTGAAACGACCACATTATGTCGACCTTTCAACGGATGACCAATTGATTCAAATGTCCTACGCCCCATCACAATCGTTTTTCCCATTGTCATCTGTTTCAATCTTGCTAAATCTTCTGGTATGTGCCACGGCAACTGATTTTGGAAACCTATTACACGGTTTTGATCCATTGCTACAATTATTGATAACATTTCTATCAACTCCACATAATAGCATACCAAAAAAAAGTGCCTTATGACAAAATAAATAAAACTGGCATTGGCCAGTTATGATTATTTATTCTCTTATAACTTTCAAATACTCCTCGTTTCAGCCCTTTGGTTTGCCAATCATGTTTCAAAAACCGAGCTAAACAACCGTTGTAGGGACCATATCAGTCCGTACTATTGCAGCTAGTTTGAAAGCAAGCTATGTTCATTTTCTCACTCTTCCTCAAATTCATCAGTCAATTCCACTGGTTCTCTTTGATGTGATTTGAGAATGTCCTGGAGTAAGCCATTTGCCATGTTGATGATAGAGAGCGAATCCAAATACTCATTTTGCAGTGAGTCTTCTTGTTCATCCACTGATTCATCCACTGTTTCATCCACTGTTTCATCCACTGATTCATCCTGCCCGGCGGTATCATCAAAATGATTCGGACTATGTCCAGCCATCGCCTCCTTTAGATTGGCAACTAGGCTCTCAGGGTCAATAGATAAATCAAACAATGAGAAACTCGTAGGCTGATTCGTCACAGGTTCAATGATTTCTAAATTCAGCACCTCAGCACTCGTTTCTTCCGGTGCATCACTTTCAATAACGGTGAGCTCACCATCTAGCTCTGTTTGAATTGTACTTTGATTTATTTTATCTCGATTATGCTTTCTAAAATGGAAAACCGATTGCATCTTTGGTTTCTCAATCGAAAAGTTTGGTTGATTCACATTGAAAAAAGGTCGATCATGATTTTCGTACTTCGCCATGGATATCCCCCAATTCCGCATATATTATTATGTATGCGGTCTCTGGTTGTCTCTTGTCATTTGCTGTGAAATCAATCTTTTTTGCAGCTGAATGAGTGGCGTTCATTGCTCATACTTGTTGAAATGTTTTTGTTATTTGGGGTGATTTGATGCATTACCCCTTTGCCATCAATTGTTTTGGGGAATACTGGGCAGTCGATATTCGTATAAACCTGCTATCAGATTGCTGTAACAAACGACAATGTGCTGGTTCACACTTGATTGTCTAACGACTTTGGTGGCTGTGAATGGCTCATAATCAGAATTTCAATCAACAAATAGCTACCGCATTTAATGCAGATTGATTGCTCTGATTGCAACGTCATACAGTTTGCACAATAAAGCATTTTCACATGAAAAACCTTCTTCTTTTATGTCACTATATGAAGCATGATTGCCAATTATTCGGTATCATTGGGGTGTTGGATATAATGGCGTGGTATCATGATCCGCAATCTATTATTTGTTGGTGTCTCTCTCCTGTTCTTAGCCATTTCACTGCTACTGTTGCATGGGCCCGGGTAGTTTCCTGATTGCTGGATTCCGAAGTTTGAAAAAGCAAAATCTCACGAGTCGGCTCTCTGTCGTTTTATGGGTAAATGCCAATTGACAATACCGATAATCTTACAATCAACACTACTGGAAAATACCTTCGGTAAGAAATGGATTGATTATTTAGGGCTCGTGTTACTATTTTGATTTACCTTTTTGTTATTAGCTATGTTTATGTGAAAGATCGGCTGTAGAATAAGCGTTTACGGTCGTAGCAAGTGGAAAGCGCTATTCATTCTATGAACGAATGAATAGCGCTTTTTTAGTATAGACTTATATCCATATAAAGGTGAAAAAACCTTCATTTCACGTGTTTGAACAATATGATGACAACCCCAACTTCACATTCTACGAAATATCTTTCCTTGAAAACTTCCGCACAGCGAGCCAGACAAAAGTCAACATATAAAGAACAATGTAAAGATACATCCAAACGCTCGCGGGTTCCCCACTCCCCGACATACTGGAGCCAGCCATCACTGTTCCTGCCAGTTCAGAGGCTGGGAACATCAATTGCTCCATTGCGTTATAAATCACTTGAAAAGGAGAAACCAAACTAATAAATATCCCAGTTGAAATGATTGAATCGCTATTCATATAGTGACCAATCATCTCAATTGTGCCACCAACATTTCCGAGGATGTAAATAAAGATCATCAAGATACCATTTGGAACAGCTTTTAAACTCACCGAACCAAAAACAGTCAGACAAAGCACTGTTACCGGAATCCACATATACAATAACCAACCACCGATTGTTTGAAAAAAGGTTAAGCTGGTAATCGTTTCAAGTCCAAATAACCCGCCAATCGCAAGCATCAGCATAAAAATCACTGTCGCAAATGAACATGCGAGAATAATGAGTCCGAACAGTTTTCCCAAAATATAATGGTGACGCGGAATCGGGCGTGATAGTATCCCTTGAATCAGGCCTGATTCCATTTCTGACGCAATCGCACCTGACCCAAGCATGATTGTGAGTAACGCGAGAATCATCCCAGAAAACTGAAACCCCATGACCGTTGCCATCTGGATTGCAAATGGCTTATAGAGGTCGCCCATACCATGTGTAACCGATGAATTTGGCAAATAATGAATCATCAGCGTCCAGAACACAAGGAAAATTGCCATCACGATACCCATTACGACAAATGTTTTCTTGCGAATCGCTTCGTTCAGTGTTGTAATCAGAATCGCTACGATGACAATCCCTCCTCACCAACAATTTTGATAAATACACTCTCTAGCGTTTCTCTGTGTGGCGTTAATTCATACAGTGTTACACCGTTTGTCACTAGATGTGTAGCAAGCGCTGGAATCTCTTCGTTATCATCCAGAGACACGGTGTAACTGCCGTCAGATGCTTTTCTAAACGACTGATTCTTAGCTTGTAGACTTGTCAGCAATTCCTCGCTAAACCCATTCGCCCGAATCGTTAGATTGATCTTATTCATCAGTAATTCCTGAATCGTTGCCGATTTAGCCACTTTCCCCTTATAGACAATCGTAACGCTATCGCAAACTGATTCTACTTCATTGAGCAAATGACTGTTTAAAAACACAGTTGTTCCCTCATTTTTCAAAGTGACAATCAGGTCTCTAACATCTTTTCTGCCGATTGGATCTAAGGCAGAGGTTGGCTCATCAAGGAAGAGCAATTTGGGATTCGGAAGTAACGCTGAGGCTAGTCCAATCCGTTGCTGCATTCCTTTTGAGTACGAACCAACACGATACTTTTCTTGGCCCTCAAGACCAACCAACTTTAAAACAGTTTGTATCCGTTCGTTTCTATGCTTTAGATGAATTAGTCTTGCGTGAAACTGCAGCAAGTCAAGACCCGTCATCCAGTCCTGGTAACGAAATAACTCTGGTAAATAGCCCATATTGGCCCTTGCAGATACATCGCCTAATGGTTTACCAAGGATTTGACCAGTCCCAGAGGACGGGAAAACGAGTCCTGTTAGCATTTTGATAAATGTGCTCTTACCAGCACCATTGGGACCTAAATA
>JAVBKF010000215.1:0-5493 GCA_031554215.1 Caryophanales bacterium | reverse complement strand
CATGATGGTCTCATGTACTATACAATCGGGCAGCGACATGGACTTGGCATTGGTGGTAGTAAAGATAAGCTTGTACACGCGCCTTGGTTTGCCGTCGGGAAAGATTTAGAGCAGAATGTGTTACTGGTAGAACAAGGTTTTCATCATGATTCACTGTATTCTACGTCGCTCATGGCAAATCAAATCAATTGGATTGCTCGTGAAAAACCGGTCGGTCCGTTTGCTTGCACTGCTAAATTTCGCTATCGTCAGAAGGATACGCGCGTAACGATTGAGTGGACCGATGATGACAAAATTCATGTCGTGTTTGCAGAGCCTGTGCGCGCTAACACGCCAGGGCAAGCCGTTGTTTTCTATGATAGTGAGGTTTGTCTTGGTGGTGGAACGATTGATGAGGTTTTTAAAAACGGTCAGAAAATGGATTATCTAGGGTAGGCACGATTTGTGATTAGTAGTAGGCTCAGAAGAAGCGGGGGGAAATCATTTTGACAACTGAATCAGATATGAAGGCAAGGTCACCGTGGTCAGCATTACTAGGTGTCAAATCTGTCCAGATTGCGCCAGCGGTCAAAGCGATTGAGGCACAATTAACTCTGCCTGGGAGTAAGAGTTTCTCCAATCGGGCTTTGATTCTTGCTGCTTTCGCCAAGGGAGAGTCAACGATTACTGGCTTGTTAAAAAGCGATGATACGTACTGGTGCCTCGACACGTTGAAAGCACTCGGTGCCGATGTGACCATCACTGATGAGACGGTTGTGATCAAAGGGGTAGCAGGACAGATGCCTTGCCGGAAGGAACTCTACATTGGTGCTGCAGGGACAACAGCGCGATTTCTACCAGGACTTTTGGCGGCACTCGGCAATGACAGTGAGTGGTGCATAAAGGCTAGTAAACGAATGTCAAAAAGGCCAATCGAGCCACTGATTACGGCTTTGCATGATTTGGGTGCCAACATTGACTATACAGCTAATCAGGGAGAGTTCCCGATCAATATCCAAGGAAAAGCATTGACTGGTGGCAGAGTAGTGATCTCTGGAAAAATGTCGAGTCAATTTATTAGCGGTTTATTGATCGCAAGCCCATGCGCGAAAGAAACTGTTACCATTGAAGTGACGGACGGAATCGTACAGCCCGACTATATTCAAATTACTGTTGATATGATGAAACAGTTCGGTGCTCACGCAACGTATCGTCCTGATTTTAGTGAAATCATAATTCAGCCGCAGGCGTATGAGGGGACGGCTGTTCATTTGGAACCCGATGCCTCTACGGCTTGTTATTTCTTTGCCTTGGCTGCGATTACCGGCGGAACGGTCTGCGTCAACCAGCTCTCCTATTTCTCGATGCAGCCAGATGTGAAATTTGTGGATTTCCTTGAAACGATGGGCTGTACTGTCGAACGTGGTGACGATTCAATCACCGTGTGTGGTCCGAAACAATTGAAGGGGAATTTCGCGTTTGATATGAAGGCGTGTTCTGATCAAGCATTAACACTTGCAGCGATTGCGCCATTTGCAGATGGTCCGATTACAATCACGAATGTTGCTCATATTCGTCACCACGAATCAGACCGGATTCGTGTGGCTTGCGCGCTACTAACGCAATTGGGAATTAGTGTTACAGAACAATCTGACGGACTGACCATACATCCTGGTACGCCGAAACCAGCCTTGCTTGAAACATTTGATGATCACCGGGTTGCTATGGCCTTTTCACTTGTCGGAACCGTTGTTAGTGGTGTGGAAATAGCCGATCCGGGCTGCACGTCAAAGACTTGTCCAGACTATTTCAGCTTCCTTCAGCAAGTGGGTGTGCAGGTGACTTACCGAACGTAAGCTGGCTTAGGATAAAGAATTAAATGACCTAAAATGAGGTGAAAGACGTGCAAGAGACGTTAAACCTAGCAGGCAGTGATCAATCGTTTATCAAGGGAAGACACCTTGTAACGATTTTTCACAATGATAGTAATATGTACTCAGTGGTTCGTGTTCGTGTCACTGAGACTAATGTCACAGATGAAAAAGAAGCAGTTGTTACTGGATATTTTCCGATGATGCACGAAGAAGAAGTCTATCATTTCACAGGAAAAATGAAGGAACATCCACGCTTTGGGATGCAGTTTCACGCAGATACATTTAGACGGGAAATGCCAAATTCTAAAGAAGGTGTGGTCGCTTATTTATCGAGTGATTTATTTCATGGCATTGGTAAACGAACCGCGGAGACAATTGTTGAGCATCTTGGCAGTGAAGCTGTTGGTAAAATTATGGCGTCTCCGTCCGTTTTGGATACTGTTCCAAAACTGGGTAGTGAGAAAGCAAAGGTGATCATTGATGCACTGATTGAGAATCAAGGGATGGAACATGTGCTCATTGGTCTCAACAATTTTGGCTTTGGTCCGCAAATTGCTACGAAAATTTTTCAATCCTATCAAGAAAAAGCACTCATCATCATCGAAGAGAATCCGTTTCAATTAATTGAAGATATCGATGGGATTGGCTTTGGTCGTGCTGATGAGGTCGGGCATCAACTAGGGTTTCACGACCTCCATCCATTTCGAGTGCGCGCCGGGCTTTTGTACGTGGTCAATCAACTAAGTATGAAGCAGGGGCATACGTTTGTGCTGGCGAGTGAGCTGATCCAATACACTGGAGATGTTTTAAATAAAAATCCTTCAGAGGTCGTCGACACGACTTTGATGTCTGATCAGTTAGCGATTCTTAGTGAGCTGGAAAAAGTGGTTTGGGATGGCGACAATGTATTCATGCCGTCACTGTATTATGCAGAGCGAGGAATCGTGTCGGGTGTGAAGCGGCTCTTAGAGCAAGAACAATTTGCTGATCAATTTCCGCAGGCGGAGTTTTTATTGAAGCTCGGTGAGCTCGAGGAAAGGCTCGGGATTTCCTATGCAGAGGAGCAAAGAACGGCTATCTATGAAGCATTACATTCACCAATGATGATTCTAACTGGGGGTCCAGGTACAGGGAAAACGACCGTCATCAAAGGGATTGTTGAGTTGTATGCTGAACTACACGGGTTATCGCTCGATCAGCACGCTTACAAAGATGGTGAACCATTTCCATTTGTGCTAGCGGCACCGACAGGACGTGCGGCAAAGCGGATGAATGAGTCAACAGGTTTGCCGTCGATGACGATACACCGCCTCCTTGGATGGAACGGTGTTGATGGTTTTCAGCATGATGAAGACAGTCCAATTGCTGGTCGATTGATCATTATTGATGAAAGTTCAATGATTGATACATGGCTGATGAATCAGTTGCTGAAATCAATTCCCGAGCAGGCGCAAGTCATTTTCGTCGGAGATGAGGATCAGTTGCCATCTGTCGGACCAGGACAAGTACTGAAAGATTTATTAGCAGCGGAAGCGATTGCCACTGCCAGACTACAGACAATTTTCCGCCAAGAAGATGGTTCCTCGATTATCGAGATGGCCCATCATATGAAAAAGGGTGAATTACCGCCAGATTTATTTCAGCAGAAAGCCGATCGTTCATTCTTCCCATGCTACAGTAATCAAGTGGCTGACGTGATTAAGCAGGTCGCTGCAAACGCCATACAAAAGGGGTACCGAACGAGGGATATTCAGGTGCTAGCGCCAATGTATCGTGGCGCTGCTGGGATTGATGCGCTGAATGTCATGCTCCAAGAAATATTTAACGGCAACCAAGCGAAAACGAAACGGGAAGTCAAGTTTGGCGAAGTGACTTACCGTGTTGGCGATAAGGTGTTGCAACTGGTGAACCGTCCAGAAATCAATATTTTCAATGGTGATATTGGTGAAATTATTTCGATCATTTACGCAAAGGAAAATGTCGATAAGCAGGACATGATTTATGTCTCCTATGACGGGATAGAGGCTGAATATACAAGGCAAGATTTAATCCAAATTACTCATGCATTTTGTTGCTCGATTCACAAATCGCAAGGCAGTGAATTCCCGATTGTCATTCTACCGATTGTAAAAAGCTACGCCCGAATGCTGAGAAGGAATTTGATCTACACTGCAATTACGAGAAGTAAGCAGTTTCTGATTCTATGTGGTGAAGCTGAGGCACTGAAATATGGTGTTGAGCGTAGTATTGAAAATGAGCGAATGACGATGCTCAGGGAGCGATTTATTGATGATGGTAATGAGAACGAAGCGGCAAGAAAACTAGTTCTAGATGAAGCAGAACCGCTTGCGGAGCTCAGTTATGAAGAGGCACTTTTTCACACCAATCCATTGATCGGCATGGACGACGTATCACCGTATGATTTTGAAAAAGCAAGCGAACGATAACGGATATTCTTCTTAACAGCTAGCAATCGTATAACCCGTGCTAATTTTGGTCAGAATGGCTAAAAAAGAGCAATCGTATATTGCGGATTAATGTGAGGTTGAGCGAAATGACTTGTCCAAATTGTAAAAGTAGAGATATCGGCAAAATTGGTGTAAATCAATACTATTGCCGGGAGTGTTGTATTGAGCTTGCAATTATCAAAGGAAAAATACATACACGTCAGGTAGAGGAAGATGGCTCGCTCAGTTCATTGGATGATTTATTCTTTGAAGAGGCAAATCGGGCAACAATGTAAGTGCCGTAGGACGTGATTAGAATGATTTCCTAGAATTTGCGCAACCTATAGGATGTAGAGGTTCCGTAAAGTGAGGTGATTCATGTGGGTAAAGCGTTTGCTTGTCTTGTTGGAATGAGTGTTGGTGTCGCAATTGGCTCAATGGCTAATGAGAAGAATATGAAAGCATGTCGTAAGGCGATTAAAAGAATGATGTAAAGTAGGAAAAGGGTGTCGGGAGATGCCCTTATTTTTTTTGCTTGTTGCGAGGTGTTACAGAATGAATAAAGAATGCCGATTCTCAATTATGGGCGTAAGCGTAAAACCACGGACACCTAGATGACAGAGGAAAAAGAGGATAAACTAAAAAAGCCAAGATCAGAGATCAAGGCATAAGAGTTTATACGTCTTTTTTTGAATAAAAACAATCGGGGGGTAAGCTTTTAGACCAAGGGAGAAGCGCCTCGATTTCAATGGAGTTATCTCTGTTAATGTTGGGCAACTGTTCAAACAAGTAAGTTAAGTAGTTGAATGGGATAATCCCATTCTGTTTGGCAGTTGCTACAATGCTATAAATCATACTACTTGCAGTGGCACCCTTTGGTGTATTTGAAAAGAGCCAGTTTTTCCGTCCGATCACGAAGGGCTTAATGGATCTTTCGGCACGGTTATTGCTTAGCTCAAGTCGACCATCATCAAGGAAGGTTATGAGTGTACTCCACTGATTGAGGCAGTATGTGAATGCTTTGCCTAAAAGTGATTTTGGAGTGACTGAAGCCTTGTTTTCTCTTAGCCATCTTAAAAAGGCATCAAGGACTACCTTACTGCGTTCTTGTCTTATTTCAAATCTCTTTTCAGGCGATTCTTTTGCGATTTCTCTTTCTATTCGAAAAAGTTTATCGCAGAAGTTAACACCGA
>JAVBKF010000131.1:0-37317 GCA_031554215.1 Caryophanales bacterium | reverse complement strand
GTATAAGCTCGGTGGCTATTCACCGACGACAAAAATGATAACGGGTACTTTAAGTATTGACGTACAATATCATTTCTACGTACTGTACCACGATTATTTTACACAATACAGTTCTGGCAGCGGTTCATTTACGACCAAGGCATGAATTCTTTATGAAAGATTGATTCATTTTACTCGATCAATCATGCCTGAAAAAGACAGGAATAAGGTGAGGAAATCATGAAAATTACACTCGTTCTAGTTTTATATAATAAAGAATTAAGGCAGTCACTTACTTTCCAAACGCTAGTGCAAGAAAATGCTGGGTTCTCGCACGACAACACTGATGTTCAGTGGGTGATTTATGATAACAGCAAGGTGGCGAAACCACCGGAAGGACTCGGTAAACATATTCATTATCACCATGATCCAAGAAACCTTGGGATTGCTTCAGCCTACAACTATGCTTGGCAGTTTGCTCAGGATAATGGCAGCGAATGGCTACTACTACTTGACCACGATACACAGGTGACGGAGGCTTATCTAACGGAACTCGTTTCTTGTGCCCTTTCCCAGAAGACAGTTGCAGTAGTTATGCCACAAGTCTTAGTAGGCGAGACAATCGTATCACCAACGTCTGCTGACACTGTAACACCGCTCAGGGTACAAAGACCTGAGGCTGGTCTTCATCATACACCACTTACAGGTATCAATTCGGGCAGCCTGATCCGGCTCTCTTTTCTTAATCAAATCGGTGGGTTTAACGAACGATTTTCATTAGACTACCTTGATCATTGGTTGTTTTATACGCTGTTTCATTACAAGCAGTCTGTTTGGGTAATGAAGTCGACTTTAAACCATGATTTGTCCGTTCTCAGTAACGAAGTCATGAGTATCGAACGCTATAAAAGCATTCTTGATTCAGAGATTTATTTCTACCAGACTTATAAAAAGAGTCTACTCAAATTGTATAAAAAACAATTGTTTAAAAGAGCACTGAAACAATTTGTAGTTCAGAAAAACAAAAAAATTCCAGTTTACTCAATGAAACGTTACTTTTCCTTGTAAATTACGCATGAAGTGTAGCCTTGATGTCAACTAACAAACTTACATCAAAGATCCATTAAGTAGAAACCACCATTTTGCTGGTACTGTGCTGCAGCGCTATCCCCTTTTTTTAAGGGGATAGCGTTTTTTTGCATGACGAAGACTTGTCGTGTTCGCTCCCCCTCGCAATGGATAACACGATCCAGCTGCTTACTGCACCGGTTCAGTTTTGATATGCCAGGCAGTACCCACGCCAAGTTAATGCCACTTGTTCGGCCTAACTTCCCCCTGCAAAAAACGAACCAAACCTACCACATCAACATCCTTCATTCGCTCCGTATGAATATCATACCCTTGCCTGCCATTTGGAGATAGAAACCGGCAAAAACAAAGCACCCTCAAAAATTCGTTCACTGCATTCATCGGGGTTAGCTGGCGAACAAGTGGCAAATTGGCTGGTTTGATTTCCTTTTCGTCAATAAATTTCTGGAGCAGTTGCTCTACCTCCATGACTGAAATCTGTTTCCTCTGCACCAGTTCAAGGAATAAGCTCCCCTGCCATTCGAGTGCCGGTGTCCGAATCAGGAAACCACTTTGCAAGGGAATGCCTACGAATGCTGGTAGCATCGTGAGGTGATAGCCAGTTTGATAGAGCCTGCGGTAGAACGGAACCCGTAGCCCTTCAAGCCTCGGCCGGAAATAAATATGGTGTTTCCGTATCTTCATCCAAACTAGATGAAAGGGACTCCTCCCCTCAGCTGGCATCACGAGCTTATTCAGCGTAATCTGCGCTTTCGGACTCATTGTTACATGGGCAAAGAAATGATTGGCAGTCATGGGGACGAGCTGTGAGAAGGCGTAAAGCTGGTTTGTAGGCGGATCAAATGTGAGGAGCTGGGCTTTCTCGTTAATTGCCATCTGAACAAGTCCAGGCAATTGCCATAGTCCAGATTTCAAATGCCGAACTAGATTGTGGTGAAATATCCAAATTGGTTTAATCCCTTGCGCGCTGTAACCGGCACTACGCTTTCTGAATGTAGCCATAGATAGCTTGGAGCATTGAAACTCAATTGCATAGTGGCGACGACCATGAATGAGGTAGATATCTGCTCTCTGTTTAATTGCTGGAATAACCTTTTCCAAGTAGACATCGGGATTTTCTGTAATCATGCTTTCATAGAGCGCCATTTTACCGGCAAGATGGGCTGGGGATTCTGGTTCTGAGGTAGTAAGGCAAATGCTGTTTTTCCGGTGTGCGAAATGAGGCATCGTGTTTGGACCAGAACGGTAAATAACAGGCTCGGTACATGCAGGGCAATAGTGCACTGTATTTGCAGTGTCCGGACCGGCTAGTTTCAGCTCGGCAAATTCATTCTGAGCGATTAACAAGGCATCCATCCTTTCAGGTTTCGATAGGGACATTGTAGCATAGCACCACTCAATAGAAAAATTCACTTTCTGCTAATTCCGATACCGGTTAGTACACTACCTGGTCTGTTTCTATTCAAAACAGAGCCACTTTTAGCACAAATCAGCATCAGTTTGCCTTATTCAGATCTTTTTTTTCATAAGAAAAAAAACCGACTTCAGAGTGAATTCGGTTCTTGATCTCTTGCGACCATCAGGCCTAGAAATATTGATTGATTGTTTGATATACATGCTCTTCAATCACGCAATTGCCGTATTCTTCTAATACGTGAATGCTGACTGGGCTGGCTTCGCCGAATTCCATCATGACGGCTGACATCGCTTCTAATTGTTCTAGCGCAGCTTCATCTGCATCTTCGCCTGCCTCTATTTCGTGGCGTACGACAATGTAGTAGCGATCTTGGTAGCTAAACAGCTGTCCCTGCATCACGCAAGTTCTTTCGTGTTTGAAGATAGCAATTACTTCTTCGATGCTCTCCACGACAAAGATGTAAGGTGAAATTACAGGCGGCAAATAGGATTCAACGACGAATTCAGCATCCATTTCACTGTCATTATCAACGATTTGATTTGAAGAAAAGAACTTGGCTAACTTTTGGCTTAAATCGCCAGGGGAATTCGAAATGATGAACTCAAGACCGGTATCAGATGCATTTACTTGAATTTTCAATGTACCATCAAATTGAATGTCGATTTCCTCCTGTACTTCATCCAGCATCTCCCACAGTAATTGTTCACCACGTTGGCGGTTGCGCCAGATTTCATCAATTGCAAACCCACGATTCTCAATATCTTGATTGGTTATAAAGAACTTTACCGTATGATCATTGATTCTCTCGATATCCATCATTACACTCCCCTCTCACTGATGATTTTAGGTTTTCCTTATTGTATACAAAAACAGCCGTTCTGAAAACAATTTTAACTTCTTTTTCTTACAAAACTGTTTCATTATTTTCAAAAATCTTCTCACACTATAACCTTAACAAGGTAAAAAGGCAAGTTCAATTCCAAACTTTAGTAAAAAAAAATTCATTGACAGTCTTTTTTGCCAAAGAATTTTTTACATGTAAATGAGAACTATCGGCGAAATGGAGAGCCCAGGTACAGGCTTTATCGCCATTTCGATTTCATCTTATTTAAAAACTCTATCGGTTGTTGCTTTCTAAATACTTCACGCACCACATACGAGACGCCGAGTTCATCGTTGCTGCGCGTAATCCAGTCAGCAACGTTCTTGACAGCGAGTGTGGCATTTGCCATGGCAATACCTATTCCTGCATTCTCAACAATCTCTACGTCCTTGTCATGGCAGCCTACGACAACGGTTTCCGCTAAACTGATTTGCAACTGTCCCAGCAGGTACTGAAGTCCGCTGGAAAAGCTAACTTGTTCAGGCAATATCACCATTCGCCCATCATGATCGAGGCTAATGGCGATGTTGTCAAACAACGCCTGCAGTGTCGTAGTTGCATCAACTTGGTCCTCATCATTTTCAAAGTAGACATCAATTTGTAACGGCGCTATCGGTTCGACAATTAAGTATTCTGTTAGTGACTCCACATACTGCTGTGTGTAGAAGGTATAGTCATTAGAGGTCCATTTAATCTTGGAGGCAACTCTGCCAGGAAAGTGAATTGTATTAGCAAATGTAGCCTCTTCATGGATCACACGAATATGGCAATCCATGCTTTCGAGTAAGCGAACGATGTCCAAAGCGTTAGATTCGGTAATCCGCTTCACGTAGATTGGTTTGGTCTGTTGTTCAGCAATATAGCCGCCTTGATTGGAAATGATGTGCACATTACCCGGGAATTGCTTGCCGATTTTGTAGGCATGCCCATAGCTCAATGTAGAAAAAAGCGCAATTTCAATCCCCTTATTCGCTACTTCGCGTAATGAGTGCTTTGTACCTTTATGTGCCTTCCCCTTTGAGGAAAGCAATGCACCGTCCAAATTAATCGCGAGCATTCTGTATATCATAGTAGCAACCACACCCTTTTGTAAGCAGACTTGGATTTCTAATCAGGCCTCAGCAAAGGCGATTTAAAAATCTCTCTTACCCATTTCTTATGAATTTTTCATAAAAAAAATAACCCACATACAGAAGGTGAGCTATTACACGTTTCTTGCTTTGATTATTCGTCGGCACCATAAAGCTCTTCAAAAGGCTTCATAATGATTTTCGTGATGTCATTCACCATCATTGAAACTCTTTGTTCAACTTCTAGTAATTTGACAATCTTTTCATTTTGTTGCGCGACTGATAAAGTTTCCTCAGCCATTTCCATTTCTTCCTCAGGAATTTCTTGCCCCATCATTTGCATCGTTTGAAATTTCATTTGAATCCCGCGGAAGCTCTGGAGTAATTCATTCGCAGTTTCATCTGCAGTAATCTCTTGTTGTAATGCCACGAGTTCTATCAATTCAGGGCTTTTACGGATTTCTTTTTCTAAGTTGTACGCTATATCATAAAGATTTGTCATATTACCTGCCTCCATTAACTGTATAGTCAGTTGATTAACTGCTACCTTTCATCCTTAAGTCTAATAGAAATTGAGAGAATGTACAAACTTTTTTTCTAAACTATTTGTAAAAATTGTGTGCAAGGTTCGATGCTTCAGTTACGCATCACGCACTACCGCATACACGCAGGTGTCGCAAAGTGTTTTGCCGTCTGGTTTCATCGCATCTTTTCGCAGAATCCCTTCTAACTGATAGCCTAGCCGTTCAGGGATTTTCCTGCTGGCGATATTATCACGATCACAGCGAATTTCAATGCGATTCGCTCGGAATGTATCAAAGGCGAAGCTTGTCAGTAGCGCTGCTGCTTCTGTTATGTAGCCTTGTCCACCATAACGCGTGTCACCCCAATAGCCAATTTCAAATCGCCCAATCGCCCAATTGATCCGGTGATAGCCGGTTGATCCTAGGAATACATCATCCTCTTTCCGGTAGATAGAATACACCATATCCTCACGCGCTATATATTTTGCATACATCTTTCGTGCAAATATTTCTGACTCTTCCACTGTTTGATTAGGGCTCGCCCATTCCATATAAGGTTGTAATGCCTCCATCGAAGCCATTATTGCCGCATGCACTACTGGACCATCACCGGGCAGCCTAGACCGCAAATAAATCCGTTCACCCTTGATTCGTTCAGGTAGTTCTAACAAGATTGGTTCCACAAACAATCACTCCTTCATCAGCTTCAATTCTAACGCATAACAGCATGCTATCGGTAGCTAAACGATCAATAGACAGATAAATAAATAACGACACCGAAAAATAAAAAAAGCAGCGCTCTACCCTCTTAGGATAACGCTGCTATATGCTACTTTGACTGCCTAATCCAGTGAGGCAATTTCTCTTTAAGTGGTGCGAAACCACTTGCAGTTTCCACCGGAAAAATCTTCGGTAGTGGTTGGTCATGAGTCCGTGAAATCCGGCGTAAGTCTTCGCGTTCTCTGCCATCTGGACTCTCCTCGCGTAATGACAAGGCAATCTTCCCATCGTCCGAACTAATCGAAATAACACGTACCTTTACAGCATCGCCTACTTGAAGAAAATCGGTGATTTCCTTTACGAAGCCGTTTGTTATTTCAGAAATATGCACTAACCCCTGTGTCTCTTCGTCAAGTAGGATAAATGCACCATAACGTTGTAAGCCTGATACGGTTCCTTCGACAACTTGACCAATCCGGTACTCGCTCATACCAATCACCACCTTTACTCTTTTTTTAATTTAAAAGCCAAAGCAACCTTTACAATCTTTTATTTGAGTACATTTATTTTCTCAATCACAATATCTTCTGCTGGGCGGTCCTGTGCACCAGTCTTTACCGAAGCAATCGCATCAACGACATCCATGCCCTCAGTAACTTGTCCAAACACTGTGTGACGATTATCTAAATGTGCTGTACCACCATTTTCAAGGTACTTAGCAGAAGCTTCTTCTGGGTATCCCGCGCTCTCAAATTGTGCATGTGTTGCAGGAGCATCACCCTTGTGGACGATGAAGAACTGGCTGCCATTTGTGTTAGGACCAGCATTTGCCATTGAAAGCGCACCACGGAAATGGAACAACTCTGGTGAGAACTCATCCTCAAATGAACTACCCCAAATGCTTTCCCCGCCCATTCCTGTTCCATCAGGGTCGCCGCCTTGAATCATGAAGTCTTTCATTACACGGTGAAAGATGACACCTTTATAATAATCATTCTTCGCGTGGGTAATGAAGTTTTCGACTGCCTTTGGTGCTTGTTCTGGGAATAACTTGATTTGAATAGCCCCTTTATTTGTTACAATTTCAACGAGTCGTTGATTTTCTTGTACCTCTGTAAATTGAATTAATGCCATGATTGTTTCCTCACATTCTTTCAGCTTTCCCTGCTGAGATTATTTTTCACCATACAAATCCATACGCACAACACTATCTTCTATTTTAATCAATAACTGTCATTTTCTCAATGACAACGGGTTTTTTTGGTTGTGATTGTTCGTCGACATCTACAGCAGCAATTTCATCAACGACGTCCATGCCCTCTGTTACATAACCAAATACAGTGTGCTTACCGTCAAGCCAAGGTGTTCCTCCATTTTCGTATCGTGTAATTTGCTCTTTAGTGTATCCAGCAGCTTCAGCAGCCTCGACCTCACTGTCTCTATATCCACTAGTTGGCGCTTGTACAATGAAGAACTGACTACCATTTGTATTTGGACCCGAATTTGCCATTGACAGTGCACCACGATAGTTTAAAGCCTCTTTAGAGAATTCATCTTCAAATGGTGCCCCATAAATGCTCTCGCCGCCACTTCCATTGCCATTTGGATCGCCGCCTTGAATCATAAAGCCATCCATAACCCGGTGAAAGGTGAGTCCATCATAATAACCTTGTTCAGCATGTGTCACAAAGTTTTCGACTGCCTTTGGTGCTACTTCTGGATATAGTTCCAATTTAATTGTACCCATAGACGTTTTCATATCGATGTGCTTTGTTGCCCCAAGTTCAAGTTCCTCAGCAGGACTTACATATTCAGTACTAGCAGATTGATCAGAACCGCTTGATTCTTCCTTTGCCGGATCCTCACTCCCACAACCAACTAATACAACCATCATCATTAGAAATACGACGAGTACACCTTTCATTCTTTTCACAATCATTATCCTCCAAGTTATAGAATTTTGAATACCCCATTATAACAAAGTGTAGTCAAATAATCACGGTTTCCTTCGATAAATCTTTCTAAACCTCATAGGGAAAGCGGTGAAGTGCATTGTTACAAGAGGCTTATCATTAGTTTTCACGAAAACATTCTCAGTTATCCTGTTATGGATATTAGTGGAGATACTGATATACACTATAGACAAAATCATCGCAACATGTACAGATTCATGCTGAATTGGACTGGTATATGGTGAATCATTACAGGAACGGCACATTTCTTCAGGCGAATGGTCGTTTCCATGTGCAGTCGTGGAACTTTTATTGGTACTGGAAGCTGGACTGGTGTATAGGGCCCTTTCACTAACACTCGCGCGAAGTCGCGAGGTGACTATCCGTCAGCAGGCCCTAAGCATCTGAAAGATGGCTCTCACTTAGGCTATCAAGGATCCACGCACAACTATATTGAACGAAAATGAGGGCAGCTAAACCGTTTCGCACTTTGTCAGCCGGGGCCGCATCCCTTCATCCTTAATACATTTTTGGTTACACTTATTTGGAAATGATGTGTCATTGTTTATCAATTAGAACACCTTACATCCCCCTAAATCTCGAACAACTGTATACCAATTTCTTTTTACAAATATTTTTAGACAAATAAAAAAGGTCGCCCCCCGAGACTGAGGCGACACCGTACTATAATCAGCATTATCATTACACTTTACTCTTCAAAAAATCAGTCCTGCCAGCTAACAACTTCTCTTTGAGCAGACTTATCAATTCCTCATTCGACATTTTCATTAACTGTTCAGCCATTATTATACCGCCTTTCCCGAGCTTCCAATGCTCTCAATTTCTTTTTTTAAAGAATCATTTCTTTTAACCTTACGATCAATATCATTTTTTTGTATTTTTAATTTTTCTGCACTTCTTCGCGCATCCCATTAAATCTCCAAACCATAAGCGATTTGGAGATTTATATTTTTACTACTATTCATTCTAACCCCTTGATTCGTCCATCGTTCCTATTGGACAGCGCTATCTAGCAGGTTTAATCGGTCGCCAAGTTCCTCCGGACTCAATCCAACATAATGGGCTATTTTTTCTTAATCACCGCAAGTGTACAACGTGAAATAGAAATTAGCTGTCCTTGTTCATCGGTTATTTTCACTTCCCATACCTGTGTGGTTCTTCCCTTATGTAGCACCATTCCGGTTGCCGTCACAACGCCATCACGCTTGCCTTTCAAATGGTTTGCGTTTATTTCAAGACCGACAACCGCTTCTGTTTCCTGGTCAACAAGCATGTAACCACCAATGCTAGCCACCGTCTCAGCTAGTGCAACCGAAGCACCGCCATGTAGTAAGCCAACAGGCTGCCGAGTACGCTCATCGACTGGCATTGTCATTGTACATTTCCCTGGCGCCGCTTCAAGTAGTTCGATACCAAGCGCATTTATCAAAGTTCCTTCCCATGTCATCAGGCATCACCTCTTTCTTAATCTATTCTTTGTTAATCTATTCAACCACTGAGCTGTTTTATACAATCATCTGCTCTTTCATTGTACAAAAAGTAAGCCTCGACTGGAAGTGCCGAGACTCAAATATTATTGACTCATCCTTATATGGAGAATGTTTAGGACCGATGTATCAAGTTCAATGTACAAACGATTTCGTACTGCCAACTGTTTCACCTAGAAACTTTCCATGACCATTCGTGGTTCTAACGAATCATTAATAGGGGTAAGGGTAAGCCGGATATGATGGGTAGGCTGGATAAACTGGATACGGCGCCGGAACTGGATAACCATAACCGCCATAACCACCGTAGCCATATGGACGGTTTGCGAGTGAGCCAATCAACAGTCCTCCTGCTAGCCCTCCTGCGAACCCGCCAATAGGTCCAAAGCCGTGCCCAAAACCAGGACCGAATCCTGGACGACCAAATCCTGGGCGACCGATACCACCATGACCAAAGCCCCCAAATCCGCCTGGTCTGCCAATTCTTTCATCCATGGGAATTCCTCCTGTATGTCAAATGCACTACACTACTATGTATGCAGGCGAACACCACACCGCTTAGGCAACCAGCCCAGCAGACAATAACCTAGCTGATAAAATTTGATGACCATTCCGAATCCAAGCACCTTGATACAATATTTCAGAATTGCTGTACCGGTCGAACAAACGATTGCCCGCACCGAGTATACAAGCTGTATTGAGCCATTTGGTAACAGTCTCTAATTCCTTCTAAATCCCCTTCATCTACTGGAGCCTATAAATCGACCAGCCAGACCCCGGTTATCTGGTGAAAGGTTGCATATAATGCCAGTATCGTACACACCACTAATCCGATTGTATTCCAAATCCGCTTTCCTCGTGACAATGTCAACAACTCCTTTTCACTCATCTTCTCCTTCAATCTATCAAATTTATACGCAAACCACGGGGAAACGAACTGAGCGACAGCACTTTCCATGTGCTGGTGTCAGGTGGACTTTTCCATTATGCTGATGATTGATGGCAGCAGTACTGATCGCATCTGTCCCTTTTGTTTCTCATCGTATACAACGTTTATGCTTTCATTTCCTGGCGATCGTGCAAAAAAAACACCAAGCCATTTGACCTGGTGCTTCATTTACTAACATTGATTTCCGCATTGATTAAAACATTTGGTAGCCTCTTCGGCGAAGCAATCGAATGACGAGTCCCGAGGCAAGTGCGCCCGAAAACCCAGCAGATAAAATCAATAAATCTGTCAGCTTTAGTTCTGTAAACTGACCGAACGTCTGGGCTGTATCGGAGATATAACCACTGTAAGATGAGCCATTAATAAAATAGAGAACGACCAGTGGGTACAATACGACCATTACCCATGACTGTCTGAGTAACATATTCAAAATGAATCCGATCCCAAAAAATAAGACAAAGAAAAGAATGACAGAAATAATGACGGTAGCAATATTCAGATGCATTGGTCCACGCTCCTTATGTGTCTTGTTAGTAGAACAATTGCGGAAGTCAACGGGTATCTGGGTGATCTGCGCGGAACAACAGGTGACGATTATTTCACGGGCACTATACTAGAGTGTGTCTGAAAAATAGAGATGAAAGCTTTATGAAGAATTTCCCACTTCACTTTGTCGAAAAAAAGTCTTCACTATACTCGATATTTGCAATCTTTTCCCCGCGCTCATTGAAAAATTCTTGTCACAGCCCTTTCATAACTTTTTTTCAGAAACACCCTAGTATAACGCTACTGCCTAGCGGAAAAACGAACCGTTTCGATGAATAAATTTTACGAAGAAAAGGTGCCTATCGTCAACTATTACGCCTATGGCGCATCAGGTTTGTGTGTGATTGTCTAGCACTTAGATCAAATGGTCAGCCTAGATTATCTGGAATGTTTCCTCTCATCTAGTTCTTTTAATACCACTCTGACTCCCAGTGTGTTTTCCACAAAAAAAGACAGTTATAGCAGGTACCGCTATAACCGTCTTTTTGCAGAATCGTGAACCTTATTTTTGACCAAAGAAAGTTGAACTATGAAGATGCCCTAACTTGACGTTTGGTGCACCATATATTTTCGCACCATTAATCGCAATCGGTGCCTCACCAAATCCAACAATGATCAGTTTAGCTTTCCCTGCGTAGCTACAAATATCGCCACAAGCAAAAATCCCAGGGATTGAAGTAGCCATTCTTGAGTCAACCACGATACTATTTTTCTCTATTTCTAGTCCCCATTCCTTAATCGGCCCTAGCGAAGAAACAAATCCGTAAGTGACAATGACATCGTCTACATCAATCGTTTCTTGTGTATGGTCATTTGCATGTTCAATCACAACCTGCGTGATTTTCTGACCATCACCAATAATATCTGCAGGGATGTAAGGCGTTTTTACATTTACTCCTGAGCTCATTAGATTCTCTACACTATGTTCATGCGCCCTAAAGCTATCACGACGATGGACAATGGTTACTTTCTTCGCAACTGTTTCAAGCATGAGTGACCAATCTAGCGCTGAATCACCACCACCGAAAACCAACACATTTTTACCAGCAAATCGGCTGATGTCATTAATAAAGTAGTGAAGATTACTATTTTCATATTGCGCTACATTTGCAAGTTCTAGTCTTCTTGGCTGGAATGCACCGTTACCAGCAGTAATCACAATTGACTTTGTGTAATGTACTTCCTTGTCTGTTTCAATGATAAAAGTGCCGTCACTTTTCTTTGTCACTTTATTAACCGTCTGGTTAAGACAAATTGTCTGCTCAAACGCACCCATTTGTTCTTGTAAATTGTTAATCAATTCTTGTGCTCTCATTTTCGGAAACCCAGCGATGTCATAGATAAATTTCTCTGGGTAAAGTGCTGATAGTTGCCCGCCTAGTTGTGGCAAGCTTTCAATAATTTTCACTGACATTTGGCGCATACCACCATAAAATGCTGTGAATAACCCTACAGGACCACCACCAATGATCGTCACATCCGTCATCTGTTCACTCATGTTCTTCCCTCATTTCTGTCTGTTTACTTGATAAATGTTGCATCGTTCGTATTAAATCGTCCGAACTACAGTTTCATCACGATTGGTTTCATTTACAAACAACTATATTGTCATTCTACCATGACTTTATCAGTTTTGAAAAAATTTTTCTAGTAGATATATGCCTAGGAGAAAGGAAACATTCGTGCGGCGAAAACGTTTCTAGACTACAAGAGAAGCGGTCGTCATTTGATTTAAATAATATCAATTAGTACGAAACCTTATTATATGATTTAAGCTGTCCTATGCTACTCATGTGCTTTCGTGAATTGGTTCTTTTGAGATTTACACAACTTGTGTAGGATGCAGTTTAGAACCTTTATTGATGGGTTTAAACAGGCTTACTTGTTCGCAGTTATGCGATTGCGACTTGACCTATTGTTACGCGTACTACATGTAGTCAATGTGTACGTACATCAATCAAAATAGACGTTCTGATTGATTCATAACCTATCTAAAAATGGTGACCCCCGATTGGAGACCACCATTTTTCGCTCTATTGATGTTAAACTGTTTCACTGATTGAAAAACAATCTTATTCCTGAACTGTGGGCGGTGGAACAGGCCCTTTATCAGGTGATCACTACGATTGAACAATCAAAACTGTTTCTGGTTTATCCATCCTATTTTAACATCTGCGATTGCTTCAATTTCCCCGTAACATGAGTATTGTTGTGCCGACGCACGTTCACTTCAATCAAGAAAACTAACACTGCTCAGGTGCGCCTGTCTCTGACTTCGTTCGGAATGAAGACCCACAGCCACATGTCGCAATTGCATTTGGGTTGTCGATGGTAAATCCGCCACCTAGTGCTTGGCGTTTGTAGCCAATGGTTGTTCCTTTCACCATGACACTCACGTCCTTTGCAACTAAGAAACGAATGTCATGCTGGACAATTTCAATATCATCGTCGCTTTTGTTCTGATCGAAATTCATGCCGTAGCTGAGGCCGCTACAGCCACCACCGTGCACTGAGAAACGTAAATAGGCGTTCTGTTCATTCTGCTCAGCCATCATTTCTTTAATGCTTTCTGCCGCTTCTGTTGTCACAACAATCATCGCTTCCATCCTGAAACATCTCCTTGTATCACGTCTGCCAGGTCTATCTCAGAGGCACATGCCATGCTACCTGCGATTAAAACCCGTTCTCCTCAATCAATTCATACACCTTCACGACTAGCTCATCACTCGTCGCTGCAGTAACCACTTCTCCATTCACTAAAGACATCGGTTGCCTTGAACACTTTGTACAGTAGCTAACGCAATTGTACTCCACTACATCCAATCCGCGATCTTTTTCTAATCGTTCAAATGCGTCTTGCGAACAAGAAACGATGTTATTTACACAAAATTCTACAATCGGTTTCAATTGACCAACGGCTCCTCATTTTCAATATATCCCCGGCTCTTCATTGCAGTGACAATGTCTTTTAGCCGCGGATTTCCTTCTCCAACTATTGTACCATCTAGGACAATGAGTGGATAGAAAAGTTCGCCCTCCTCAATCTGATCGACAAATGATTTCACCACTGCATCTTCCTGCGGCTCATCAATGTCTATATAGACTATCTGAAATGGTTGGCCTGAAAATCGTCTAGGCAAGGCCGCTTCCAGCCATTCAAATGTTTCTTTTGCAGTTGGCATATTCACACAGCTTGCACAGACCACCTCAGCGCCAAATACATATAATGTCACTTGTGCCAATTCATCACTCCTAACCAGCTCAATCCATTCCCTTTTGAGGGCAGAAATCGACATGATTTTCATTAGAATTGTACTCAATTATTTATCCCTGCGACAACTTATCTGCTCAAAAGACAGCAAGCGGATTTCCCTCGCCCGGTTCACTTCTACTCTAGGCCACCCCTCCCGTACTCTCTTCTGTTCGCTTCAACGCCAATCGCGAGATCGAGGTTCATTCACCTGCACCAGCCATAAACAAAATAGGCTACCTTTTCGTCCTTTTTTTCATTTAGGAAGATGATTTTTATGGATTTTTCCAAACAGAATCCTTATACTATAGAGAAGTACTTTTGAAGGGGGCTTACGCATGGAAAATGATAATTTAATGCAAAGAGTTGAAGAAGCAATAGATAAAGTTAGACCATTCTTACAACGAGATGGTGGTGATTGTGAATTAGTCGATGTCGAAGATGGCATTGTTAAATTACGATTGCTTGGCGCTTGCCACGGTTGCCCAAGTTCAACGATCACACTGAAAGCAGGAATTGAAAGAATGCTTCTAGAAGAAATTCCTGAAATTACAGAAGTTGAACAAGTATTCTAAAGCTTTAAGAATCCAGAGTAGGCTACTCCGGATTCTTTTTTTAATTACGGCTAGAGGGATTAGCGCCGTAGCCAATCAGGCACGCGGATCCTATTACTTGACGCCTGCACATCAGCCAGTTCAAAGAATGATTTCAAAAATTGCTCATAATATTGTGTATTCTTGATGTCTTCCGCTAAACGATCCTCCAAATGGCGCTTGGTATCCTCCGAAGAAATCGTGTAGTACCCTTCGACGGCTTCAAAAAAATGAACAGGGAACAGTAACCTTGCGAAAATAAGCTGTAGTGAATAGCCGGACAACGAGTACGCCTGCGTATACGCCTGCATAAATTGTTTGACCGTATAATAATACGTATTGGGCATTGAAAAGTAATGATCTCGTGCCCATTCTGCAATATCACGGCTAGGGTGATCTACCACCCATTCCAAGGGATTCTTCCCATTCCGAAAAGACGCATCACCAAATCGTTCATGACATACAGTCCCGTCCTCGTTATCATCCCTGTTTTCCAGTTCTGCATCACCGAGGTATTGAATTGCATTTTCCATCATGCCCAGATAATACGGAAAATTTTCTACAAATAATTTCTCAAAATCATTTTGTGGTGTTGTATAGCACTTACTCTGCCAAAAGCGTTCAATTTGGTCTGTTCGTTTCTCCCACAGGGTCTTCCATTCCCCAACTCGTTTGAGATGGGTACTCCGCGCCCCCTGACCACGATAATGAAAGGCAGCCAGATCACGACCTGAAACCGGCGTGCTTTGTACCTGTGAAGCGAGTCCTAGTAGCACCTGCTTCATACCATTATCATTTGCAATGAATGAGCCATCCCGCTTTTGAATCGGGATAAACACGCCAGTCTCACCGCGACCATGCAAATGATTGGCGATCTCCATCCTTTCGTAGAGTTCCTCCTCAGATTGATTGTCAGCGGAGACAAACTGAAATAGATGCTTCCCAGTTTCAAATTGACTTTGCGACAACTGCTTCTCAACACCGATACCATATAATTCAAACACGACCTGTCCATCCATTCCCAAAAACCACCTAATATGCACTTGTTATTTCAAAGTATATGAAAATTTTTCAGCATATTTTCATAAATTGATGATAAAATTAGTCATCACCTATCTGTGATAACTAAAAATTAGGAGCAACTCATATGGCAAACAAATTTGATACTGATCTAGATGTAACAGTGATGCTAGAGGAACGTGGCGTTAAAATTAACGATATCGGAGAACTCGTCATGTTTTTGCAGAAACCCTATCATGAAGATTTATCAATGGACACTTGTATTGAAAACATTCTCCGTGTGCTCTCAAAGCGTGAAGTGCGAAACGCAATTATGACTGGAATTCAGCTAGATAAACTGGCGGAAAAAGGCCTACTTGAAGAGCCGTTACTGAGCTATGTAAAGGCAGATGAAGGTCTATACGGTGTGGATGAAATTCTTGCTTTCTCAATTGTGAATGTCTACGGTTCAATTGGCTTTACAAACTTTGGCTATATTGACAAACTGAAACCCGGTATTCTTCAATTTCTGAATGACAAATCGACAGGTGAGGTTCACACTTTTCTAGATGATATCGTTGGCGCCATTGCAGCGGCGGCATCCAGCAGACTAGCCCACCACTTTGAATCTGAAATCTGTTAATGGTGATTTTCACCCAAACGATTAAGAAAACAAGCGATCCGGACTATTTGCCAGGATCGCTTGTTCTTTGAGTTCGCTTGTGGGATGACCGTGCGACCTAGTTCCACGAGTTACGCTCCTGTAGGTGTTTGTGCAGCATTCTGATGATTTAAAAATGCTTTTACTGGTCCGTTAAATAACAAGAAGTAAAGCATACCCGCAAAAAACACTAGTGGAACCATGTATATGGCCAAAGATGCACCGCTCATTGGAACAAAAAATGCAATCGCAACACCGCCAAATACAGCGAGTGATAATAAAATGACAACCACCCATACCGCCCATTTATGACCCCGATAAAGAAAATGATAAACCAATAGGGTAATCACTAGTCTGGTGATCCCCTGAAACATCGCTTGTTTAGCATCAGATGGTTGATCTATCTGATTGTAAAGGTAATAAGTCATTCCAGTAGTGATGACACTGAGTAATATTGAAATGACCATTAAACTAATGACGATTTTCTGTCCTGTTTGTACCGCTTTCATACGCTCTTACACACCTCATTTAATTATTTAAATAAAAAAGGCCACTTCCAGCGAAGGTGCCTACTGTACAACTACAAGCTGATACTTTCCGCTAGAGATTCCACGGCATAGACAACTCACTTGCCATCTTTCTTACCAAAAGCGGTCATCGGAGATTGTTCTGCCTGCATATATAATAGCACAGATTCCACATAATTTCTGAAAAAAACCAATCGACCATCAATTTCTTGCTGTATTTGCCTGTGGTCAATGGTCAGGTATTGCTGCAATAGCTGTTGCCGAATCGGAAGTAGTGATTTAATCTCGCACCCTGTCCTATCGCCGATCACTTCTGCATCAATGAGAATGTCAATGATATCCTCGTAACTACCAGGATCTCGTAAAATATAGCCATCAATGAGTAGTGTCCCTGTATCTAATACACCGTCCAAAAGGAGTTGCACGGCTCTTTCGAGGGCAAGTTTCTCTGTTTCAGTCTCCTGTTTCGTCATGTGTTCGAGATAGTGTACCTGCTGATCAATCATCGCTAAAGTGCCGTCTATTTTCTCTTTATCCACAAAATACATGCCCGTCGCCTCCATCTATTTACCCCTCTTCACTAGAAAACCTACTCCATCATCTAAGGAACCGATTGCACCACAAACAGAAGTCTAAGGGTTCACATTGGTTTTATCAGAATAAAACTGATACAATTTACCGGAAAAAAGAAAAGGGGGACAACACGTGCAAGAACAAATCCTTTATGATGAACAAACTCAGTCGAAAACGCGCTTCATTAGCTTCATCGGTGAGCACTCTCGGTATGATCTCTGCCTCATTTATGGTGACCGCTTCTTCGGAAAAACGCTTGTCCTCAATATGCTGAGTAATCAGTTTGCGATTATTGGTACGGATGACCTCCATGAAGAGGGCTATTTGGAAGAAGCGTACCGCCTTTCTGAGCTTGAAGCTAGCGAGCTGCGATCATTCTTGGGAGACCTACTATAAACCTCCTCAAGAAATAGCAATAACAGACAGCACCGAGACACGGCCGCCACCTGACTTTGGTTGCTTCATTACAACAACCAATTACCCGGCGGCCCCCTCCTTTTCGTCAAACTACCGCTATGACCTATTCACTACACTTCTAAGCAGTACCCTAACAAGTGCCACACAGAAAAAACACTTCGCTACAGTGTCGCTCCTAAAAGAAGCACAATTCCCCTCTGCCTACCTAATCAACCTTTTTCAGAATGAAATAGGGACAGCCAAAATTACAAAACTCATGAATATATTCTCTAATCGTGCTCACTTTATTATCATAAACAGCTTTATTATTTTCATCAATGAAGAAACCTTTCAAACGCAGTTGACCATAGCCCCAGTCTCCGAGAACATAGTCATAACGATTGAGAATATCACTCCACCGGTTTTCAATGGCTTCTTCGTTATAAGCCTCGCCACGCTCTTCCACTAGCTCAAAATTCACATTATCAATTGTAAACATACTTCACCTCTATTTATTCAATCATCATACCAGTTATTTCCCTGTTAGTTATCATTACCAATATAATTATCGCTTCTTCTACACAAACTATTTTTTATCCAGTACTATCTCATCTTACAATAAAAAGGGCCTTAGGTGAACCATGATTAAAAAAAAATTCATTATTCTTCTATTACTGACGATTCTTTACATGCCATCCGTTCACGCAAATGAAGCGAAAGATGATAGTGCCGCACGTTTAGCGCTGTATAAGCAAACTGAAACCTTAACCGGCATACCGTGGTACTACTTAGCTGGTATTGACCAATTTGAACGTAGTTTACGTTTATCAGACAATGATGGACCGCCAATCACTACCAATATCTCGATTCAGTTTTCTGATGAGAAATGGTCTGGAACGACGAATCCAAACGCGCAAGACTCGGTTCCTGAATCAATCCAGTTCTTTGATGGAATTGGGATTGACGGAAACGGTGATGGGATCGCATCAAGGGATTCTGATGAGGACTTGTTAATGTCGATGGCAGAACTCCTCAGCGCTTACGGCTACGACCGGGAGCATTTTAAGATTGGCCTTTGGAAATATTATCACAGTGACCGGGTCGTCAGCATCATTATGAATGACACGCGGCTTTTTGAAAAGTATGGCGCACTCGATCTACAGAAGAAAGTCTTCCCTGTTCCGACGAACTACAATCATTCTTACCGGGATACTTGGGCAATGGCACGCGGATGGGGTGGTAGACGAAGCCATGAAGGCACGGATATTTTTGCAGATTATGGAACACCAGTGCTTTCCACTTGTTATGGTGTCGTTGAGATGAAGGGTTGGAATAAGTTTGGCGGCTGGCGCATTGGGATTCGTGATATCAATAATACGTATCATTACTACGCTCACCTGAATTCGTTTGCTGAAAACATTGCCATCGGCGATATTGTGGAACCAGGACAAACCGTCGGGAGTGTCGGCAGTTCTGGATATGGTCCTAAAGGGACATCTGGAAAGTTCCCACCTCACTTGCATTACGGGATGTACAAAGCGAGAATGACCAGTGAATGGGCTTTCAACCCTTACCCGTTCTTGCAGAAATGGGAACGGGAATCAGGGCAATAACACACCCTACACAGGAATTGGTAATGGTTCAGATTTCTGTACAACAATCAATTAGCATCTACACTCAAACATGTAATTGAATACATGTAATCTGAGGTAGATGCTAATTGTTATTTTCCAGCTAGATGCGCGCCACTAGCCAGTTCACCGATTGGCAGAGTAGACGATCAAATAGAGGTCATTGGTTATTTCGGTGACCCTACATTTGGAATCGTTCCATTGTAGAAATCAGGCACTTTCCCTTGAATCATGCCTATCGCAATCGGTACATTTGTTGTTACGGTTGTTTCTTTTGTAGAAAACGGCACGATCATGCTAACGCGAACAGTTGCTTTCAAAATGATTTTGACCATTGCATTATTAATGCCGTAGGGCTTAATTTCTGGCACCACATCGGTTTCAACATCACCGATCACAGTGAATTCAATTGGAATCGCTGGCCCGACATTGGCTAGAATCGCATTCTTACTGGCAAGCCCTAGTGGGATCGAATAGACAATCCCATCAGATTGCCCTTTGTGAAGTGGAATGCCCGACTGCTTTTCTAGTTTCTTTAATTCACCACGCTCAATATGCGCTAAGTTAGCCTGAATCGCATCAGTCATGTCTGTCAGCAGTGTATTTATCTGTTGTGTATCAAATTGAATCGAACCTGTCTGACTCGGCATGTCTGTAATCACTTCATCTAGATTATCAACTTGGGCGATTTTTTCTTTTACCGCATTATTAATAGCAAGTGTGGCGATTTTCCTTGTCTGTGCATCAGCATATTGCATGAGCGTTGGGCGAATTTCGCCGTTTACTAGCCAGATACTGAGCGCAGTTATAAAGACAAAGCAGGCTACAGTCAGAAGTAGTACATAACGCATCGGCAAAGGCCCACTGGAAAAAGATTGCTTGCGAAACTTCTGTTTCATTAGAAACTACCCCATTTTTGTTAAATTCCTCTCTGTAACCTATGAAACAAGCTCCACGGATAGACGTGAGAAGAGCGATTTCTTCGGGGGATAGTGCGACTTCTTCAGTGTTCATCAGCTATGGCTTTTGGCTGATGAAACCATAGCGGATCACTACTGTGATACAAAAAAAGAAAACCAGATGTGGCTTAGTCTGGCTTCTGATTTTTTACGCTTTGCCTAGATCATCATGATCAACAACATGGTCACTACTCATTAGACCAACCAATTTCACAACGATAAATCGGGTTGCCTTTTGCTGAGAATTTCTTCTCGTATTCCGTCATGATATTGCCTTCAAAATCACTACTGTGTAAATCAAGTGATACTTGATTTAGCGCCATTTTAAACGATGTAAAACTGATTAAAGAATATTCAAATAAACCACGATTATCTGTTTTGAAATGGATCTCGCCAGTTTCTTTAAAGAGCGATTGATAGATTTTCAAGAAATTGTGGTGCGTAAGGCGTCTTTTCTCATGGCGGAGTTTAGGCCAAGGATCCGAGAAATTTAAATAAATACGGGCAATTTCACCCTTTTCAAAATAGGTTGGCAAATCGCTTGCGTTTACATGCAATAGCCGCACGTTTGGACATTCCTCCGCAACAAGCTTTTCCAAAGCAGATACAATCACTTTCTTTGATAATTCAATACCGATGTAATTGATTTCCGGATTAGCCTTAGCCATACCAATAATAAATTGCCCTTTTCCAGTACCAATTTCGATGTGTATAGGGTACGAATTAGCAAAGATTTGATGCCATCTCCCTTTATGTGCTTCTGGGTCCGCTATGAGCCACTGCCTGTTAGCAGCAATCATTTCATCAGCCCAAGGTTTATTACGTTGCCTCATATTAACGATCTCTCCATTTTTTCATGAATAATTTTTCGCTCTTTCTCACACGCTATCTAGAAAAGGAGCTGATTTTTATGACAATTTCAAAAGAACATAACCTCACGTTATTACGCGATATTTTAGCAGGTCACCACGAAGATTGTTGTGCATCCGTAGCGGAATATGAACAAGCGAATCGTGTGATTGATAATTTAATGCTAAATCATTCACTAAACGCCGATACGGCTGCGATTCTTCAAGAAATTCAAGGCTATTGTCAAAATGGTGCCTCATTGTCTTCCCATGACGACCATATCGAGCATCATCATGAATCGCTTTCGAGTTGGGTTGACCATATCGACGGTCTATCCTAGGGACATCGAGCTAGCGGTTTAGTTGACTCTATTTGTCACAATAGCTATCGTCTGCATATTAGTCTAATTTTCACTTTTTTTCAACTACATTTGTATCAGTTTTCTGGATGAGACTCATTTTCTCCAAACGATACAACGATTTACAAAAAATAAACGAAAAGGTTGGTGACTGAGCCCCGAGCGTAACGCCTTAGATGGGGCCTGGTCACTACACTGCTAGCCTGAACATGTACAAGCCAGTTTACTTGTCGCCATATGAACAAACGACATTCACTGCAGCGGGTACAACTGACACCGTTACTTCCCTTCTCCCAATCGTCTCTCCATCGGCATGAATCGGTGTATCACAATTAGATTTCAATGTAATTTGCTTGCCGGTTACAAATGTCACCTTCTTCAAGCGCCGATGTCCGCCCCATATCACTGAAACGAACATACATAAGAGCATCCACCTTGAATAAGAATGAACAACCATCACATGGAATAAGCCGTCATCCATTTGAGCATCTGGAGACACCTTAATTCCCCCTCCGAAATAAGGGTTATTGGCAATATTGACAAGCCAAACATCTTTGTAATGTCTATGAACACCGTCCACAACCACTTCAACACAGGGCCTAGAAAAACGCCAAATTGACTGTAGAAAAAGGAACAGATAAATCAACTTGCCAATCTTAAGACGATTAAATTTTGTTTTCAGTGTCGACTTGTTCACGGCTTCCGTCACAACAGCATCAACACCAAGGCCAACGCTACTTGCAAAGTATCCACAATGATCTGTGACAAAAGCACCACAATCCAGCGATGCAGTTACCTGTGGTTCTGCGGTAATGTAAGATAGTGCTGCATCTGGCTTCATCGGAATACGTGCCCCACGGCAGAAATCATTCCCCGACCCAGCGCCAATGAAACCAAGTGAAGCTGCCGGAAATCCGACTGCCCCATTAATGACTTCAAAGAAGGTACCATCGCCACCAATCGCTGTGATACGGGCATCATCATGCTTCTCGAGCACCGAGCGTACAAGTTTCGTGGCATGACCAGGATACGCGGTCAACAACATTTCAAATGGTATCGCAGCTAACGTGAGTTGCGTTCTCAGCTCTTTCCAAACTGCCAAACTGCCCTGATTACACGCATTTGGATTTAAGATAAAATAATGCTTTTCTCTCCCCATTGTCATCTCCATAATCCCGACTTTCCTTACCTCTATTCTAACAGAAATCCATCTGATTGTATAAATTGAACCATAGAGTGGGATACTGGTTTGTCGAATAAAACAAGTAAGATGGCTGCCTCTGTCAAACTATTGTGATATGACGATCATTTCGCTGTCATCATTCACAGGAAATTTGGACCAAACAAATAATTTGACCATTCTTGACCAAAGAGTTATGATAATCAACAAGACTTTATTCTTTGCAATCTTTGCAAAATTATAGGAGGAACAATCTCAATGAATTTGATCCCTACAGTTATTGAACAAACAAACCGCGGCGAACGCGCTTATGACATTTACTCACGCCTTTTGAAAGACAGAATCATCATGCTCGGAAGCGCAATTGATGACAATGTTGCCAATTCAATCGTCGCACAATTATTGTTCTTAGAAACTGAGAACCCTGAGAAAGATATCTTCTTGTACATCAATAGCCCTGGCGGTAGCATTAATGCAGGTCTTGCGATCTATGATACAATGCAACTCATCAAACCGAATGTAGCAACCATTTGTATGGGAATGGCCGCTTCAATGGGTGCTTTCCTTTTATCATCTGGAGAAAAAGGCAAGCGCTATGCACTACCAAATGCAGAAGTGATGATTCACCAACCACTTGGAGGCGCACAAGGGCAAGCAACTGAAATTGAAATTGCTGCACGTCGTATCCTCGGACTTCGCGAGAAATTGAACAAAATGATGGCAGAACAAACAGGGCAACCGCTTGAGGTCATCAACAGAGAGACAGAGCGCGATAATTTCATGTCTGCTGAAAAAGCACTTGAATTTGGACTAATCGACAAAGTGATTAATAACAAGGATATGTTAGCAGAGAAATAATATTGGTACTGCCAAAACAGTTGGTTACCACTGACTTGCCCCCCTTACTAGTTTGCCAAGGGAGGCAAGTCTTTTTCATTGCTATTTGACTGTGTTACATAGGTCTAGATGGAGCAAAATAATAAAGAAGACTATCGACTACTACCGCGTTATCAGTGAGGTTTCACAAGAAAAAACAAGGAAAAAGTTGAAACTTGACGAAAAAAGTCTTCTTTCTTGCATACTGAATAGCGATAGACTATAATGGACGAGAACCACAATACTAGGAGGAAAACAAAATGAAAGTACTATATATCAATGCAAATCCCAAAACAACAAATTCGGTTACCAATAAAATGGCTGACCATTTTTTAGATACGTATAAGGCAGCACATCCCGGTGATGAAGTGACAACTTTAAACCTTTATAAAGAAGATCTTGGTTTCATTACAGAGCAAGACTTAAATGCGATGTTTACGGGAACAGACACTAAGATGCACCGATATGCACATCAATTTGCAGAAGCAGATCGCTACATCATTAATGCACCGTTCTGGAATTTATCTTTTCCAGCAATCCTGAAGGCTTATATTGATCACATTGTCATTTCAGGTGTTACCTTCGGCTATACAGAAAATGGTGCGGTTGGATTCCTTACAGGTAAAGGGAAGAAAGCTGTTTATCTTGCGGCTCGTGGTGGACAATATACTGAGGGTCCAATGGTTGACTTTGAGTATGGTGAGAAATATATTCGTGGAATTCTTGGCTTTATGGGTGTGACAGATTTCACGGCTGTACTGTGTGAATGCACAAGCGTTCTTCAAGGCGAAGCACTTGACCAAGCCGTGAATAAGGCGATTGACGAAGCAGCAGCTGTTGCAAAAGCGTTATAATATTCGACCTATTTTCTAGTTTAAATCAATCACAAGAATGATAGAGGTGATTCCGCCTAACCACGGAACTCTCCTCTATCATTTTTTTGTGAGCCAGTTGCTACTTACCTAGGTACCCTACTGACTCATTACTGGGCTACGTATTTGTTAAGTTCTGCAACAATGCTCTTACTAAACTCATTGGCATCATCACCATTTGTAAACACATCTGCAAATGCTTCTGCAATCGTTTCATGGTAAACACCTTCACCGTATTGTGCATCATTTTTGGTTGATGTATCATATAAATGCGCATTCATATTTGAGCCATAGTAAGCATACACCGATATATCACGAATCGCCTCATCAAGTGTTACCCCAGCTTCAAGTTTTGGCTTTGCATCAGCAAATGCATTTTCAATCAACATCGTCGCTGACGTCTGCTCGATATAATCCTTCGTTGCCTCTTCTAAGTTGTCATGCTGATTCCGCACGGCAATGCCGACAAGTGCATGCCCGAGTTCATGGACACCGCACGACTGCCAGTTTGCACCAGCCAATGCTACGCCAGCTGCATCGTTATTTGCCTGTCGATAATTATATGCTAATGATTCAAAATCCTGCTTAAAAACGCTGAGATCACAATTAATCGCTGTGTATTCACTCCCCTCGTTAAAGCAGGTCGTCGCCATTGTCGCATTGACCGTTTCTGTTTCTCCAAAATATTTCACCTTTGAATAGAGAACAGGATACTGCTGATATACCTGTTCCATCTCCACTAGCACCGGAGTCAGCGTAGCAACATTCAGGTCTGAGATATCCACTTCTTCCATCTTCAGTTGTTGCTTCAAAAACAACGCCACTTCCGCATGGGAACTCATTGATGCGACATCACCAATTCCGCCAGCTTCCATATCAACGGCTCTTGCCAAATAATTCTCATTTAACATCTTTGTCAAAATTCTTTTGTCGAAACCTCTTTGCGTTAGATGATTCGGTCTGAGCACACCTTGCCTCAGTAGAAATGAGGTCCGCGTCAATTCTACTTTCTGATCAGCAATGACAACATCCACTTCCTGCAGCTCATCATAGGCAAGAAAATTCACTGCAGCAAGGTAGAAAACAGCTTGTCTAAGTGTTTCCCTACTAGCAACTGGTTCGGCCGGGAACCAGATACATAATTCCCCATTCGGTTCATCCAGTTCAAAAACAGTATCCGCAGAGACAAGTGGCAATTGCTGATTCAGTTCCACTAATTTCTGATAATCAGTCAGTCCGGCTTCTTTATAGGGAGACAAATCTTCGATCTGTAGTGCATACGGTGCCATACTTGAAGACTGAAGGTTAGATTTGGACCGTTGATAGACCAGTTCATTATAGCCAAACCAACCTACGAGCAATAGCAAGCATAATGAAACAACGATGACCACACTTCGCGTGATCAAGTGCCAATTAACAGATGTACCCGGTCCTACTTCTTCGACTGCGATCGGTGTATCGCCAAATAACTGCGCAGTACAAAAGGCACAAAAGACAGCTTCTTCGGCACCGCTATCAGTCGCTGTTTCCTCGGTAATATCCTCGGCTATTACGCTATATGCCTCTCTGACTGTTTCTTCAATTTCAATTTCTGCACCACAACATGAACAGTTCAATTTCAGCCCTTCTCTTTAACCCAATTTATATTCACAGTTACAAAATCAGTTAGTGTCATTGTACCATGTCACAAGCATGAGTGGTGATTCAAGTTCACAAGCAACTACGATAACTATTAGCTCATGCAGATCAAATATGTTATGTAATCTGATCAGTCTATTTGTGTGCAATTTACGAAAACAATTTTCAAATCATTGCATTTTTTCATAAACTGCTAGCAATATACGGCATTGCATCAATGCAAAAACAACTGCAATTTTCACTAGAAAAACGTACATTAAATTGACATAGACAATGGGGATGCTTTAATTTCTACGTAGCAAAATGTTAGGCAAAAGATTTACCACAAAGCGAACGAATCATTTTACCTTATCGATAACAATTACTAAAGATTTCCTCGAGATCAAAAAAAAATATGGTCAAATAGGGAAAATACAAGGTGCTCAATTACCTCTCAAACCAACCTACTATGTCAGAAAAGACAGACACAGTAGCATCTCGGTATGACTTTGATAACCCATCAATAGCTCGTTTTTAGAGAAGCAGATATTGGCTCATCGCTGTTAAGCTATTTATTGAACACGCATACCAATACAGGGATAAGAGGGAACCAAATAATCATCAAACGAGACGGCAGAGAACATCCAATTAATAGGGAAAAGTAACACAAGCGACTTACAATGCAGCGTCGTCCAGCGGAGGCCAATGTTTTGGAAATTAATGAAAGTGGCAGCAAGAAGAAAAGTTCCCAAACCACGAAAGGCTACAGGAACTAAAAAGGCAGTCTTATGTCAAGCAGCACGGCTGCTTGTAAAACGTAAGTCATTCGTATAATGTCGGATAAATAAGAGGGCTGTAATAGCGGCATTTCATCACTTTTAAGGATCATCTATTTATGATGAAAGACAAGAGTCTTATAAGGAATTTAGGTAGGATTACTTCTCTAGAAAGACAACACCTATTGACAATATTTTCAAGCAAACTTATAAAAGTCGCTAAAAAAGTATTGCTAAAACATTAGTAATTTTGAAACCATTAATAGCCTAGGCGTTATTGCTAAGCCAAGTCCTTCTTCCTTTCATATCTGCTTTCGCCAATGATATCCCGAGATTGACACCTACATCAAAACCATTAAAAACAAACAAACCAAGAGCCACCTCAATTAACATGCAAAAAAACTAGGCGCATTAGTTGAGCTGGTTCCATCATTTCCTCTTTAATTTGAAATAGCTGATCTTGATCCCACTCACTTTTCGTTACACATGACACCCCTTCTATCACAGAACTTCTGGTACTTTTTCAGCTTCAGTAATCCCAATATGAACATCGCGATGTGCTTCAATATCGTCAATGGAGCGGTAAAAATCACGATATCGGTCCATACTCTCAGTTATCATTCCTTTTACACTCTCGAACTCAACTTTCCCTAGATCAACAATCTTCTTCGCCTTGTCATTCGCCCTAGCTAGAATTTTCTCCTCACGTTTTTTCGCTTCTTCTAATCGCGTTTGAGCTTCTCGTTTCATGCTAGCAGTTGCCATTTGTGCTTCTTCAAGCTTTTCCTTTTCTTCCTGTTCGAGTTCCCTACACTTTTCCAATGTTTCTTGCTCGATTCGCTCTTTTTGTTGCTTTACATCTATTATTATTTGTTGTCTTTGTCGTTCAACTGCTTCTAAACGTTCTTTAGCCTCACGTTTAGCAGCTGCTAAAACATTGTCGTGCTCTTCTCTTTTTTTGCTTGCATCATCATCTACAGCTTTTTTGACAGCTAGTAAGTATCGTTGTGCTTCTTGCTTGGCATTTTCAAAGAGTTGTCCCATCACCTCAGGTCCAACAATTGACAATTCTTCAGCTGGTTTTTGAAGTATATCATCTGTAGCGGACCTCTTATTGGCATGTAATGCTTCGTTCCTAAGTTGAGCAATTTCCGCACTTTTCTCATTCAGTTGTGTTCTATTTTGGTCAATCTGAGCCTTCAGAGAAGCCAATTCTTCTTGCATACGACTATTTTGTTCTTCTTTCTTAGTCGCAATCGCTTGTACAGATGCTAGCTGTTCCTTGTATTTAGTTACTTCTGAAGGGCTTGCCCCTTGTACCGATAGTTCTTTGATTTTTCTTTCTTGCTCTTCCAAAGCATCTTTAAAACGACGGCATTCAACTTCCTTTTTGTCTAGATTCAATTTCAATGATGATTTGTCTTTTTCAAGTGATTGATTTTGATCTTGTAGCTTACGGTTCTCTGTATTTGTAGTTTCAGCGTCTTTTTTTGTTTTTTCAACTTGTTTTTCTTGGCTCTCTAATTGTTCTTCTAATTCTGTCACACAGTCTTTTAACAAATCAACATATTTCTCGACTTCATCAATCTTATAGCCTTTTTTTACAATAGTAAAGTTTACCTTAGTCATATGAACACTTCTCCTCTTATCTCATTTTTTCAATAAAGTTCTCAGATAGTTGATGTTTACTGAACTTCTATAGACGTCTCTTTTTGATAATTGCCCAACAACGTTGTCCCATCCTCATTAAAGAAACTATATTTAACAATTACTGGATGAGCACCTACTTCTAAGCTCTTAGTTAACTCTACGTTTTCAAGATAATTACCTGGTTTGATGAGTTCAGAATCGTACAGAATATCCGACTCGTTATCTTTTAACACAAGTTGAACCTTGATGGAGTAAGCACTATATGGCGGATTAACCAACTGCAGATTGAGCTTGTTACTTCCTGCCTTCATCACTAACGTCTCTGAAAACTGCATGAAAACTTGCTCATCATCGACCGCTTTTTTCTCCCAATCTGTCTTTTGCTCATCATTCAGAAATGGAGGTGCTTCCGGCGGATCCATTGCAACTTTTTCATCCTTATTCACTGGTTCCTCATCTGACGAGAGCGCGACAACCGCAAATATGAATATAGACACGAGTACCAATACGATACCCGCATACAAGATTAGTTTCTTTCTAGTATTCCCATCTTTCGGCTTCTTACGGGATTCTTTTTGCTGTTCTAGAAATGCCGTATCTAACTTATCTAATGCACTACTTCTTTTCGTTTGATTCATATTGAATGTTGCCCCCTGCGTAAACACTTGTTTTCAACATTATTGACCTAACACACTGCAAATAGACCACTTCAATCCGACTATTCAACCACTAGGGTAACGTCTACATCATATGTCCCCCTCTCTTTCCCGTTTCGATCATGGAAAGTATAACTAACAACAGCTTTATGTTCACCAGGTGTTAACGCCTTTGCTGGGTCTGCATTGAGGTCAATCGTTTCAATTACAGTCCCTGGGAGAATCTCCTCAGAACTGTATAAAATTTTATTTGGTGTTTCCTTTAATGTCAATATGAATGAACATGAGTAAAGATTGTATGGTGGATTAATTAATCTGATTTCTGCTGATTCCCCACCTGCTTTCACGGGTATTCTCGTATTGACCTGTAAGGTGATTTGTTTTCGATCGTTTTTCTTCTCTTTCCACTCTTTCTTCTCCGTACTTGTTAGCACAGTCTCATATTGTTCCATATCGGGATTCTTGTCTACTGACTGCGCTCCATTGATAAATTTCATTGCAGAAAATGTAGCAGTCAAAACAAAAATCAATAGCAATAAAATCAGCCACATTTTCAATCTCTTCGACTGAAACGGCTTCCTTCTGGCTCTTTCTCTGGCACTGTCGTCTGCAGTCGTTGTGTTCAAAGTCTGGCTCTGTCGCTCAAGTTCGAATTGCTGAGCCAGTTCATCTAATCTGCTTCTTTTTTTCTCTACCATCGCGCACCCTTCTCCTGACTTTCGTTATCTCGTTTATACGACTCTTTCACAATAAACCAAATAACGATAGGTACTTTTTGTATACGGGTGACAACTCATCAACGTAACCATATCTTTTCCTGGCTGGATTAACACTTGATCAATCTCATTTGGATTGATAATCTTAATTTCAACAACTTCGTACGTCAGTTCTTCGCGAAAGTTATGAATTATGACTGGATCTCCTACTTCGAGTTCATCAATTTCCCGAAACATTTTTGCCCCGTGATATCCTCGGTGTGCTGCAATGACGCTATTCGTATTTACACCACCAATTGGATAGGAAGTTTCAGTCAGATGAACTGCACCCTTCTTCATATTCGCTTCGTTTGCCCCTAAATAAATCGGTAGGTTTTCATCTATCTTCGGTATTGAAATGGTCCCAATAATATTATCTGAAATTCCGTATTCTCTGAGGTCTATCCCTGGGGTTTCATAGGAAAATGGATCCATCAGGTTCTTCTGTCCCTCTGCAAACATGCGCTTATTCTCTGCCAATAGAAATTGGTAAAGATCGTCTAAGCGCTGGTTGTTTTTAGCTATATCTTTCTTAAAGCTTGTTTCGATAGCCGCAACATTTCTTTCATATAGCCACTGAGTAATATACGGGTACAAAAACAAAGAAAGCCCCATAACGAGACATACAATTGAAATTATTCTTATTAGCTTGCGCTTAATCGTTTCCACCTTCTTACTAGAATGATGAGTACAATTAACGAACCAAGGATAGACACAATGAACATTGCCAAATAGATGACAGAGAAATCCTTCTCAACATACGCTGGCTTTGACATCTGATAAGCTCGTTCACCTCTCACTAGCAAACGATGTGAGTTTACACCATAGGGTGTACAGGTAACCAACGTGATGTAGTCTTTTCCCTCTACTGCTTGTAATTCGTTAAGATCCTCTGGCTCTATGACCTTGATTTGATCAACTGTGTAGATTAACTCTTCCCCCAAAATATCAATGTAGAATTGATCCCCTTTTTTTACATCAATCAAATCCGTAAATAACTTAGCCGATGGCAGACCAGTATGACCTGTCAACACACTATGGTTTCCTTCTCCACCGATTGGTATTGCTGTTGTCGGGATATGACCAACGCCCTTCCTGAGAACTTCTTCAGTTGTGTCATGATAAATTGGTAGTTCTACATCAATCACAGGGATTTTGATAATCGCCATCACATCGTCGGTTGCCACGACATCTTTGTAGTTCTTTGGAAGTGCCCAACCACTACCTGGAACAAACGGGTCCTTGACTGGATCGCCTCTTAGACTGTTATTGTATTCCTCTGCCTTTTCCCACTCTGCCTGCCTTTCGCTCTCTGACAAATTACTCGTTGCTCCCTTGTGACTATTCGCAACTTCAAGCGCACCTCTCTCGGAAAGCCAGTTACTAAAAGAAGGATAAGATAAAAGGGCCAATCCCAAGAAAAAAGCTGCTATCAGGAGACCTGTTCTCACTCTTTGATTCTTCATCATCCTTCACTCTTCCTAATTTCTTCGATAAAAAGGGGAGCAAACTTTCGCTTCCTCCCCTTTGTTCATTCTTAATTAATGACAATCATCTTTCAAATCCAATTGTTCGTAATTCCTATCAAATTTACATGCTACACACTAGTAATAAGGTTGCCCTCACAGATATACTCTTATGCGCTTGCGTTTTCCTTTTTGTTTCTTTTAATAAGGATAGCTGCGAAAATCATTAGTGCAAGTCCAATCACTGTGAATAGAACTGTTCCCATTCCACCTGTAGTTGGTAGTACAAATGTTGGCTTTTCACCTGGAATTGGTGGGTTTCCTTCTAATTGATTAAGAACTGTTGCAGTTCCATTACCAGTTGATGGTACTGTTACTTTAATTGCTGATTGCTTCATGATGTATTGAAGATCACTCGTTGCATCAGGGTTTGCTGGTACTTTTGTTTCTACAAGGTAATAATCTGTTGGTGCTGTATCACTTACCGCAACACCAGCAATATATCCCCATCCTTTTTCTACTTCTACTGTTTCAGGGTTATCACCTGTTGTTGTTTCTACATGTTTTTCTGGAGCAACAAGTTCAGCTGTTGTTTTGTACGCCCCTTCAGTTGTTAAGAATTTACCTGCTGCTGCATTTGCTTCTGAATCTGAAATTTTAAACTGTGCTCCATCTAATTTCTGTGTTTGGTCTAAGCTATCTACTTTCAAAATCTCAACACCAGCTAATTTGATTTCTGGCTTTACACCTGGATCAATTACTTCTGGGTCAGGATCTACGACGTCAGTAGTATCATTTTCTGGTGGAGCTTGATCTAAAGTTGCATCATTCGTGATTTGTCCTGAAGTTCCAGTTACGTCGCCTAATTTAGTATCAACTTCTACTTTAATACCTGTTGATCCTGATGAAATAACCTTCATTACTCCTGCAGGAGTCAATGTCCATACAATTGTACCATCTGCACCAGCAACTCCAGGTGTGTAAGTCTCTGTATAGTCAGTGTCAACTGTTAACGCTACTGCACCAGTACTACCACCGATAAGTGATAATTTTGCTGTCTTTGCAGTATAAATTAATCTTGGATCAAGAATATCTGTTGCAGTTATTGTACCATAGTCGGCAGCAACAGCTGGAGTAGCTGGAGCAGCAACGGCTAATAGAGCAGGTGTTACATCTAATGCACCTTCGATTGTCCATGAAACAGTATCGCCTTCTTCATAGAAACCTTCTGAATCTGTAGTCTTTGTAAGTCCTGCATCACTTACGTTCTTAGGATATACGTGTACATCATAGTTAAATCCTGAACCATCTGCTGTAATACCCATTGGTAATGTGATAATTGTTGGTGCTGAAGCTGTGTAACCAGCTGGTGCAGATGTTTCTTTTAACACATAGTAACCTTGTGTTAAATCTGTCCACTTTACTTCACCGTTTGCATCTGTTGTGAGTTCACTGACAGCTGCATTTGTAGCAACCGTCGCTGGATCTGTTGTACTAGTAACACCAGCTTGATCAGTAATGTAAGAAAGTGAGAATTTCGCACCTTCCAATGGCTTTCCTAGTGCATCTGCGTCTGTTTGTGCTAATGCCAATCCATCTCCTGGTGTTGTTGATGGTGTTACTGAAGCATATTTATGCACTGTTAATGATGCCTTTTTAGTTGGGTCTGGTAAATCTGCGCTAACTGGACTTGCGAATCCTCCAGCAAATAGCAATACTGCTGCCATCATTGCTGTGAACATAGTCATACCATATCTTTTAAGTGATCTCTTATTCATAATTTTATTTTTCCCCTTTTTGTTTGGTTATTTGATATTGCATGAATATCTACCTATGAAACTTTAAACCTTTTGCTTTTGTCTGCTTTTGTAGAATAATAGACCTGAACTACTCATCAGTACTAGCCCCGCTATTATAAATAAATAGATTCCTTTACCACCATTAAACGGTAATGACTGTTGTTTCATATTCTGAAACTTAAAGTCATCAAGTGTTTCATGATTCGCATCTCCATCTATATAAGCAAGGGGTGGTCTGTCTCCTTTTGCCTCAACTGTTACAGGATAATCTGTGTCAGCATCTGGCGTAAGTTCTGCACTATTCGTTGTGATGAGCCACTGTCCTGTCGGCTTTTCATAACCCGATGGCGACTTCGTTTCTACTAACATATAGTCATTGTCAGGTAAAGATCCAAACTCTACTATTCCATCTTTATTACTTGTTACTTCGACTTCTGTACCATTTTCATCTTTATAAGGAACCCAACATGAGCCAGCCGTCACGATTTCGTCTGTTACGACTTCACCAGCATGTTCTGGGTGGTCTTCTTCACAAACATATAATTTAAACGTCGCTCCCGCGAGTGGCTTAGTCTGGTCAGCGGCATCTACTTTTGTGAAATGAAATGGTACTAAGGATGTTGAATCTAGAATGAGATTCTTTCCCGCGTGACGTCTGTCGATTAGTACTGAGAGTGCATTTACATTTCTTACCTGTTGATCATGCTTGAAATACGCACTCATTGTCGTTAACACCTCGTCGCTCGCAGGTGCTGCAATAATTGTGTATTGTTTTCCTAAGTCGCCAACAAGTGGTGTGGTCTCGGTCGTTACTCCAATTTCACTACCTGCCGTTACGTTTCCGTTTACTTGAATATAGTTTGCACTTTCCAATTGTGATTGATCTGCCGTTGTTTTCACAAGATAGACATTTTCCACAACGTTTGTTGTGCCACTAGTATTCCCTTTAACTTCCACTTTTCCTTTGACTGACATGTCTCCTTGTTGGTAGATACCACCCCCCTTAGTTGATGCATGATTGTTATTAATGATTCCACTATCAATATTCAAAGCGGCTGTTGCGGCAACATAGACACCACCGCCATTTCCAGTCGCGGTATTACCAGTGATATTTCCACCTTTAATATTTACGGTACTACCTGCTTTTGCATTAACTGCTCCACCATCTTGTCCGGTGTTATCCTGAATCTTACCTTCAATATTCAGAATTCCACCTGATTCGTTGACGATTGGTGAGGAAGTTCCCTTGTAATCTTCAATAATCGCACTCTCGTCAACTTCGGTACTAGTCGCTATATCTCCGCCTACATTTACAGTACCAGCATTCGTGATAAGTGCATTACCAGAAGTCTCAAAGATTCGTGGGGGTGCCACTACTTCAGTTGTACCATTACCGTCAATTTTGATATTACCGAGCGTGAACTCGGCACCCGCAACGACGTTAAACAATGGTGCAGTAGTGAGCTGAGTTCCCAGTGTAATCTCAGCCTGTGTGTTGCTCCCGCGATAAGGCAACGTCAAATCTGTTTTACTGGCCGTGGTAATTGTGACTTCCTTGTTGATTGGTTGTGGGCTCTTAAGCTCATACTGATCAATCAACATCTCGATCTTACTCGGTCCAGTTGCAGCATTCGCAGCAACTATCGCTTCCTCGAGCGTAGCATATCCAGTCGTACCAATCTTAGCGACTGCTTTTATTTTGTCTGCACGATAGTAGATATCTTTATTAGCAGTAATGTCTGACAGTTCAAGTGTCGCTGGCATGCTCACCCATGAACCATCGAGACCTGTAAACGAATACTCAATGTTCTCGTAACCTGTGACTGGAAACTTAGTTGCTTCCAAATTTGCCTTTGTTTGCGTGTAATCTTTGCCAATGTTAATCGTCACCGGATTTGTTGTTTCAACTTCACCTTCAGGTACAAAATGTTCTGTCACTGTGAAATTGACTGCAGCTACTGTGACTGTGGTCTCTTTCGTCGTTGTCTTATTATTCGAATTTGTTACTGAATAAGTGACCTTGTAGTCTCCTGGGACTGCCGGATTGACATTAGACGTGTACGTAATTGATGAATTTGGAATTGCACCATCAATATCATCGGTTGCTGATAAGTGAACATCTGAGTTAGCCATCGGATCATAGACATAATCTGGCGTAATATTTTGTTGGATCGTTACGTTATCTGCAGTGATTACAGGCGCTGTGATATTCATTAGTTTGATAGATACTGGGAATAAACCCTCCCTCGAACTGTCATCCTGAGCATTTACGGTAAAATCATAGATGCCACCTGGCAGTGTTGTTGGTATAGGCAGTTCCCCTTCGAATTCAACATCATTACCCTTTGGCGATGAGTTATTAACGAAGTCACCTTTAATAGTCTCTCCATTAAAGGAATAGGTTGGTCTTATTTGAGCACTATCTAGGTCTCGAAAAATACCAGAAAACGCAAAAGGTGTACCGGTAGCTACATTTGATGAAATATCAAAAACTTGGCCGGGAGTTGCAGGAACTCCTGTTGAATCTGGCGTTATACTTTCTATTTCAGGAGGTGTACCACCAGGTAGTTCCATTCCAAACAGAAACGATTCATGAAATGACTCACCTGGCTCAACTTTATGTTCTGGATACCATATTTGTACGCCCGAAAGACCACCGTAATTGACTAAATTGGTTGTCCCTTCAGCAGGGTTATCATCATACGTAAAAGGATGAGTAGCACTACCAGATGGACTAGTGTCCAAAGCACTTGGATTGTCATATACTTGACCAGGTCCACCATCACCTTGCATTGCTACTACAGGCGTATTTCCAGGTACCTTTGGGTCTGTGATAATTACCATCGACCCAAAATGAACATATGATGGACCACCCGTTATGCCATCAATGCGTAGGCCACTGTTATACGGTAATTGGTATGCGGGTACTCCATAACTAAAATAGCCACCATCTCTTGCAAATCTAGTATTCAAAGCAACTTTTAAATTTATATATTTCGTGCTAGTTGTATTATTCGTTACCTCCATCGTGACCCGAACCTTCGTCTCCGATACCGGCACCAGTGATAATGTGTACTCAATTCCATCGTACGTGAAAGTCGTGTGTGGTCTCGTTTCCCACTGCACACTATCTATGTGATCCTTTAGTGGCGAGAATTGTTGGCCGTACTCTACTCCTGCTCCTGGAGCATCACTTACTTCAATCATCCAATCACTATTGCTACCCATCTGATTTAGACCAGTCATATTTGCAGGATCGTCTGGATCACCCACCCACATCATAGCCATATGACCATTCAGAGTGCTCAACTTCCACCAATCATCAATAGTTGTTGGCGTCGTCACCTTCTCCTCAGCCTGAGAAACATCTTCCAACTCTTGCCCGCTCGTTGGCGGTTCTGCAAAATCTGTTGCAGATTCCGAAGACTCCGGCGTTAGAGACGAATTGTCTGTTTCAGACTCAGCTAAGGAGCTTGACATCCCTAAAGTATTAAACGTTCCTAACACCAAGGCAACAGCAAAAAATAGGATTACTATCTTTCTATACTTTTTTCTCATATTCTCCTCCTTCCTCTTTAGTTAGCACAAATATCCAAGCAATATGTCATGCTTTCCTCACATTTCCCTTACTATAAGATACTGATCACTGGTATAAGGTACTGAAACTGAAATTTCCCTTCATCAGATATACTCACAGTATTAAAGAATGGTAACTGTTAGTGGGGTGACTTTATAGAGTTACTATCTCCATGATGGTCAGCCCAACATGCTATTGCCTTGATTAATAGTTTCTCATAATTACAGTAAAATAACAACAGGAAATTCATACCTTAATGGTGCATTGTGTCCTGGTCAAGGAAAATTGTAATAACAAAGTATAGAAGTTAAGCAGACCTAGCCAAGCTAGGTGCAAGACTGTTATTGTAGGAATGAGGCCCGACATGGTTGTACCAAGTGTAAGCAAAGTCATCTACAGCATCATCTAACATTTGTAGGGATCTGTATGAAAACAGATTGGTCCATTCATTGTTTAGCATATTAAGATAGCGCTTCATCGGAGCATTATCGTAAGGGCAACCTGCTCTACTCATGCTTTGTCGAACGAAAGATTTCTTGCAATAATCGTTAAAAACTTTAGCTGTAAACTGACTTCCTTGATCGCTGTGTAGTATAATACCTTTAGCCCTGTTTGTGCCGTTGCATTGCGATTTTCAACGTCTCGATAGCAAGTTAGCTG